>QGVF01000153.1 GCA_003242705.1 Acidobacteriota bacterium | reverse complement strand
CGTGTGCGCCGCGGCGCCCATCATGCCGCCGCGGCCGCCGCGACCCGCACCGCCGGGACCGGCGTGGCCGGCGCCGCCGCCCTGGCGTCCCTGACCCATCGCCGCTCCAGGGGCCGGGCCGGCGGGTGCGCCGCCGCCAGGTCCGGCCGACGGACCACCACCCTGGCGTCCAGGGCCGCCGCCGCGCGGCGCGGGCGGCGGGGCGGTGAGGATGCCGGCGATCGTCTCATTCGAATCGACGTTGGCAATGAAGAGGCCGGGCGGGTTGAACTCGATCTGCGCGTTGTACGACCAGTGCAGCTGCCACAGATCCTCGAGGCCGGGCGAGCTCAGCAGAATCTGGTGCGTCTCGGCGCCGCCGCCCTTGCGCGTGCCGTTCTGCATGACGGCCACGCGCGGTCGCAGGCCGTGCACGAGCGCCGGCGAGCCCGACTGGCTCAGGCCGTGGTGCGAGACCATGTACAGGTCGACCGTGCCGATCCGGTTTACGGGGCACATGAACTCGAGCTCCTTCGCCCAGAACAGGTCGCCCAGGTGGGCCGTCCGGAACTGGCCGAAGGCGATCACGCTGCCCACCGACATCGCGTTCTCGTCGTCGGCCGGGAACGGCTTGGCGGGGCTGGCCGCGCAGGCGGCCGCATTGTCCTGGCCGGCGCCGGGAAGGGGACGGTCGATCGCCTGGCCGGCCGACGCGACGATGGTCCAGTCGAGGCCGGCAATCGGGAGCTTGTCGCCGGGCTTGACGACCGTGTGCCGGGCCTTCGAGTAGAGCTCGGCGTAGGCGGCCTGGAAGCCGGGAACCTGCTCGCGCTCCTCGATCGTCGGGCCGTGATCGATGAAGTGTGCGATTGGCATGACGGCCGCGAGCTGCTGCAGGCCGCCGACGTGGTCCAGGTGGTAGTGCGTCAGGATCAGGTGATCGATCTTCGTGACGCCGGCAACCTTCAGAACCTCCATCAGGCGCTGATGGTCACGGTCGCCGGGGTTGCCCGTGTCGATCAGGACGGATTCGCCCTCGGGCGTGACGAAGAGCGTCAGACCGCCGCCTTCGGTGTCTATCACATAGATGTCGAGGGTGCGCTGCTGGGCGGCGGCCGGCTGGACGGTCACGCCGGCGGTCAGCAGGGCCAGCCCGCCGATGAGACTGAGCATCGTGCGTGTCATGTCGATCCTCCCCGTTCCGGGGTCTCGCTTCGGGCCGCAGACCGTGCGGCCGCTCGTTCGGGAGCCGTCATGATGCCCCCTCCGGTGGCGGGTGCGCAACAAGTCTTGTGATTTGTACGGTTTCCGGGCAGGGGGGGAGTAATCCGCCTGTTTTCAGTTGGATTAAGTGCGGGTAAGATAACCAACCGACAGCTTTTCTTATATCTCCGCGCCAGACCACCCGCACGACTTCACCGTCGTCGTGTGCTCGCCGGCGTGGGTGCACCCGCCTGGCGGGGGCCGCATTTCTCGAGTGTGAGGTCTGAGGGACTTTTATGACGGCAGGCAAGGCAACCGGCGCCACAGCGTTGATCTTCGGCGTGTTCCTGATGACGGTGCTCGTCACGGCACCGCGCGGTGAGACGCTGGCTCAGGGTGGGCCCGCGCAGGGCCCCGGCGGCGCTGGTGCCGTCCAGGGCGCGCAGCCGGGACGCGGTCGCGGCAATGCGGCGCTCGCGCTTTTCAAGGAGAACTGCGCCGGCTGCCACGGCATGGACGCTGCCGGCGGCCGCGCCGTGAGCCTGTTCGACGAGAACTGGCTCAAGAGCGTGAGCGACGACCACATCATGAGCGCCATCCGTGACGGCGTGCCCGGCACGGAGATGGAGCCGTTCGGCCAGGCGTTCAGCGAACAGCAGATCTGGTCGCTCGTGCAGTTCATCCGGACGCAGACGGCCGCCCAGCGGCCTCGTCCCGAGTTCGTCGAGAATCCCGACGGCCTCGTGCTGAAGACCGAAAAGCAGACGGTCAAGGTCGAGGTGGTCACCGAGGGGGTCGATACGCCGTGGGCGATCGAGTTCCTGCCCGACGGCCGGATGCTCATCACGGAACGCGCCGGCCGCCTGCGCATCTTCGCCAACGGCCGCCTGTCGGAACCGGTCAAGGGGCTCCCCGAGGTGCGCGCGGTCCAGGACGGCGGGCTGCTCGACGTGATCGCCCATCCGAACTACGCCGAGAACGGCTGGATCTATCTCGCCTACAGCGAAGTGCAGCCGGGCTGGACGCCGCCGCCGGCGGGTGAGGCGCCGGCGGCCAATGCAGGCGCGCCGCAGGGCCGCGGCCGCGGGCCGCAGGTGCCGGCGATGACCGTCGTCGTCCGCGGCCGGATCAACGACAACCTCGAGTGGACGGATCAGCAGTTCATCTTCCGGGCCGATCCGTCGCTCTACACCGGCAGCGGCGCGCACTACGGGCTGCGCTTCATCTGGGACAGCGAAGGGCACCTCTTCTATTCGCTCGGTGAGCGCGGCGACGTGTCGCACGCCCAGAATCTGGAGAGCCCGCTTGGCAAGATCCACCGCGTCAACGACGACGGCTCGGCGCCGAACGACAACCCGTTCGTGGGCCGGCCCGGCGTGCCGCCGACGATCTGGTCGTACGGTCACCGCAATCCGCAGGGCTTCGCGTGGCATCCGGTGACGGGCAAGCTCTGGTCGTCGGAGCACGGACCGAACGGCGGCGACGAAATCAACATCATCGAGAAGGGTGGCAACTACGGCTGGGGCGTCGCGACCAAGGGCGTGCAGGCGAACATGGTGCCCTCGGCCGAAGGAATGATCGACCCGGTCATCTACTGGACGCCGTCGATGGCGCCGGCCGGCATCAGCTTCTACACCGGCGACCGGTATCCGGGCTGGAAGAACACGAGCCTGTTCGTCGGCGGCCTCGTCGGCCAGCGGCTCGAGCGGCTCGAGACCGATGGTGACAAGGTCGTGCACCAGGAGGTCATCTTCGACCAGCTCGGCCGGGTGCGCGACATCGTTCAGGGGCCCGACGGGTACTTCTACATTGCGCTGCAGAACCCGACGGGGCTTCCCGGGGTGCCGCTGCCGGCCGACACGCCTGGCCGGATCATCCGGCTGATTCCACAGTAGTCGTTCGCGAGGAAGCGAGAGTCTCATGCACGTGCGGAACTGGGCGGGAGCGGCAGCAGCAGCGGCCGCAGTCGTGATGGTCGGCCTCGGAGTGCTGCGGGCCCAGCAGCAGGCGTGGCCGCCGCCGGTCATCCAGGACGATCCGTCGGCACCGGCGCCGGCGCTCACGCCGGAAGAATCAATGAAGACGATCGCGGTGCCGCCCGGCTACCGCGTGGAGCTGGTGGCCGCCGAGCCGATGGTGCTCGACCCGATCCTGGCCGAGTTCGACGCCGACGGCCGGCTCTGGGTGGTCGAGATGCCGGGCTTCGCGATGGATCTCGACATGCGGGATTCGCGCGAGCCGATCTGCCGCGTCGTGGTGCTCGAGGACCTGAACGACGACGGCATCATGGACAAGCGGACGATCTTCGCTGACGGGCTGATCCTGCCCCGGGCGATCAAGCCGATTGACGGCGCCGTGCTCGTCGGTGAGCCGCCCTACGTCTGGCTCATGCGCGACACGGACGGCGATCTCGTCATGGACGAGAAGGAAATGATCGCCGACACCTACGGCCGCGTCGAGGCGAATCCGGAGCACAACGCGAACAGCCTCATCTGGGGCCTCGACAACTGGATCTACACCTCGGAGCACACCTGGCACCTGCGGTTCAACCGCGGCAGGTTCGAGATCGTCGAGACGCTCAGCCGCGGCCAGTGGGGCGGGTCGATCGACGACGCCGGCCGGATTTACCGCAACGTCAACAGCGCGCCGCTGTTCGTCGACCTGGTGCCGGCGCGCTACTTCGTGCGCAATCCCAACCTGACCCGCACGCGCGGGCTGTACGAGCCGGTGATTTCGCTCGAGGAAGCGGTGGTCTGGCCGATCCGGCCGACGCGCGGTGTCAACCGCGGCTACCGCGATCAGTTCTTCCGCGACGACGACACGTCGACCATCCTGCAGAGCGCCGGTACGCCGCTCGTCTACCGTGGCGATCGGCTGCCGAAGGACATGCACGGCAACGTCTTCATCACCGACTCGACGACGAACCTCGTGCACCGGTTCGTGATCGTCGACGACGGGACGGGGAACCTGACGGCGAAGAACGCCTATGAGAAGGGCGAGATCTTCGCGTCGAGCGACGAGCGGCTCCGGCCGGTGAGCCTGACGCTCGGCCCCGACGGCACGCTCTACATCGTCGACATGTATCGCGGGGTCGTGCAGGACGTGCAGTACCAGACGGAGTTCCTGCAGGAGCACATCCGCCGGCGCCAGCTGGAGATGCCGATCAGCCGCGGGCGCATCTGGCGGCTGACGCACGATACGACGCAGCGCGACCGCAAGCCGCAGCTGTCGAAGGAGACGCCGGCCGGGCTCGTGAAGTACCTCGAACACCCGAACGGCTGGTGGCGCGACACTGCGCAGATCCTGCTCGTCCAGCGGCAGGACACGTCGGTGGTGCCGGAGGTGCGGCGTCTGGCGCGCTCGGCCGCCGACTGGCGGACGAAGCTGCACGCGATGGGCGTGCTCGACGGGCTCGGGGCGCTCGACGTCGAGACCGTGCAGGCGGCGCTGAAGGATCCGCATCCCGACGTGCGCGCCTGGGGCATCCGCTGGTCGGAGCAGTGGATCGGTGAACCGGGCCATCCCCTCGCGGCAGAGGTCCTCGCGCTCATCGACGATCCGAACTGGATCGTCCGGCGGCAGCTCGCCGCGACGATCGGCGAGCTGCCCGCGCCGCAGCGCATCGACGCAGCCGTGCAGATCCTGCAGCGCTACGGCGGCGACGCGATCACGGTCGATGCCGTCATCAGCGGTCTGCACACGCTCGAGCAGGAGGTCTTTTCGCGGCTGGTGTCCGCGCGCAACGGCCAGGTCGAGGGCGAGGCCGTGCAGATGCTCGCGGCGACGATCGGACGCGAGGGACAGCTCGATCGCGTCCAGGCGGTTCTCGCGGCGGCTGTCGATTCGTCGCGGCCCGCGCCGATCCGGCGCGCGATCCTCGAGGGGCTCGAGAGCGGCCTGCCGGCCGCCGGCGGCGGTCGCGGCGGCGGCTTTGGTGCCGGGGGCTTCGCTGGCGGGCGGGGTGGCCGCGGAGCGGCGCCTGCGCGGACGGTCCGGCTGCCGGGCGAGCCCGAAGCGCTCACGGCTCTGGCGAATGGCGATTCGGATCTGGCGGCGGCGGCGAAGGCCGTCGTGGCGAAGCTCGACTGGCCGGGCAAGCCCGAGCCGGCCGCGACAGTTCCGCCGCTGACGGCCGAGGAGCGCGCGCGGTTCGAGGCCGGATCGGAGCTGTACCAGAACCTCTGCGTGGCCTGCCACCAGCCCGACGGCCGCGGCCGCGAGAACCTCGCGCCGGCGCTTGCCGGTTCGGTGCTCGTCAACGGCAACGAGGGCATCCCGATCCGCATCGTGCTCGGGGGCAAGGAAGGCGAGATTGGTCTGATGCCGCCGCTCAACGCGCTTTCAGACGATCAGATTGCTGCCGTCCTGACGTACATCCGGCGCGAGTGGGGGAACACGGGGGCGCCCGTCACGGCCGAGTCGGTCCGCGAGATCCGCGGGCTGACGCGCACGCGGACGCGGCCGTGGACCAACGAGGAGCTCCTGCCGGCCGGCCGTGGCGGCGGTGCCGGTCGCGGGGGCATGTAGCGGAGCTCGAGGCGATGTCCGATCGCGCGGCGCGGGCCGTGCGGCGGCGGAGTGAGGGACGGTCAGGAGGACTGGTATGAAGGTTCGGACACTCGTGTCAACGGCAGCCGCCGCGGCGCTCTTCGCGCCGATGCTGCTCGCCCAGGCGCCGCAGGGCGCGACGCCGACAGCGGCCGGGCAGCAGCAGCTGCAGCAGGCGCCCCCGATTCGCGTCTACATCCGCGCGGGACTCAAGACGCACGGCGAAGGCGAGCACGACTACCCGCAGTTTCTCGCCGACTGGAGCAAGCTGCTCACTGCGCGCGGCGCAATCGTCGACGGCGGCCTGAGCTTCCCGACGGCCGAGCAGCTGGCCGACGTCGACGTCATCGTCATGTACAAGGGTGACGCCGGCTACATGACGCTGCGCGAGAAGCAGGTGCTCGAAGACTTCCTGGCGCGCGGCGGCGGGCTCGTGGGGGCGCACGACGCCATCTGCGCCGAAGATCCGGAGTGGTGGTCGACGATCTTCGGCGGGGCCAAGCGTCATGGCGAGACGAACTTCACGCTCGAGGCGCAGGTGCCGTACAAGATCGAGCAGCCGGATCACCCCATCATGCAGGGGATGACCGACTTCACGATCACCGACGAGGCGTTCTTCCACATGACGTGGGCCGAGCAGCCGGGCGTGCAGGTGCTGGCGACGGCGACGATTGCCGACACGCCGAGCGCCCAGCGCGAGAACCAGGTGGGCCAGCAGGTGCCGCAGATCTGGGCCTACGAGCGGAACTTCTTCCCGCGGCCCGGCTCGCCGGGCGGCAACCTCGGCGGGCAGCGGCCGTTCCGCGCGTTCGTCTGGATGCAGGGACACCGGTACGAGAACTTCTCGCATCCGCAGGTGCAGCCGATGCTGCTGCGCGCGATCGCGTGGGCGGCGAAGCGGCCCGTCGACTCGCTGCTGTACGAGCGGCCGGCGCGCGGCGGCGGCGCCGGCCGGCGCGGCGGCGGCCGCGGCGGCGCGGGCGCGCCGCGCGGCGCCGGTC
>QGVF01000152.1 GCA_003242705.1 Acidobacteriota bacterium | reverse complement strand
ACGTCCGCCAGCTCCGCGGCTGCTGTGGCTGCCAGCAGAATGTCGTCCGACGACGCGAGCTGCTGCATCGTCGCGCGCGCGGCCGCGGGGTCGTGTGGCGCCAGCAGCTTTGCCGCGCCGAGGCGCACGGCCGGGTCGTCGGCCTGCTGCAGCTCGCGCACCGTCGACATCCATTCGCCATCGGGACGTGCGTCCTGACGGGCGACGAGCGCTTCGGCCGCGGCGAGCCGCATGGCGGGTACCGGCGACCGCAGCCAGGTCTGCAGTTGGGCGAGGCCCGACGAGTCGCCGAGCTGGTAGAGCCCGGCGGCTGCGGCCAGCCGGACGTAGGGCGGCTCGTCCGGCTGCTTCAGGATCTGTCGCAGCCGCTCGACGTGATCGCGTGCGCCGAGCCTGCCGAGCGCCGACGCGGCCGCTGCGCGGTGTTCGGGCCGGGGCTCGTCGAGCATCGACGCGATGGCTGGAATCGCCGACGTGGCGCCGCCCTCGGCCAGCGCTTCGACGAGCGCGATCTTATTCGGTACCGGACGGGTGAGCGCCTCGGCCACCCGGTCGATCGCCTGCGGGTGGCCGGCGGCGGCGAGCGCCGCGATATCGGCCACCGATCCCTTCCGGGCCGCTTCGAGCATGCTGGCCGCCGCCTCACGATCGCCGTCGTCGGCCAGCGCACGCAGCGCCTCGAGGCGGCGGATGTGTGACGGGTCGGCGGCAATCTCGCGCAGCACGGCCTGCGCGATGCGGCGCAGCACCGACGGATCCTCGAAGTCGCGTCCCGAGCGCCAGCGCTCGTAGCTGGCGAGCGCCGACTCGGCGTTGCGGCGCATCAGGTCGACTTCGACCGCGAGCGCGAGAATCTGCGAGCTGTTCGGGAACTCCGTCTGGAGCCGGCGCAGCTGTTCTTCGGCTTCGGCGACATTACGGTTCGCCAGGGCGATCCAGGCTTCGGCGGCCCGGGCGGCTTCCGCGGCGGCAACGGCTGAAGGAGGGGCCGGGCGTTCCGGTGGCTGTGCCTGCTGCGTCGCCAGGGCCAGTGTGACGACCACGACCAGCGACGTCATGGCGCCGCACTATACCATCCCGATCGTCGCCGTACCAGCTCTTTCAGGCTTTTCTCGAGAGGTTCCGGTCAGCGACCCCGGAGGCGCCAGACTTCGAAGCGCGGACCGTCGTCTTCCTGGCGGTAGTGGCGCTCGAGCCATGCCGACAGCCCGGGGTGAGCCATGAACTGCGTGCGCGAGTCGATCGACCAGTCGCCCTTCTGCAGGGCCACGACCACGGGACGCGTGGCGTCGAGGTCGGCGAGCAGGCCCTCGGTGCCGTAGCCGGGACGCCCCGCCTCGAACTCGATCAGCACCGGCACGTTCCAGAAGAACCGTGATGCGCTCACGCGCTGCGCCTTGACGTATACCCCAGGGGAGAACCCGAACACGTAAATCCGATCGTCGGGCCTCGTCGTTGCCGCCAGCTGCCGGGCGAGGTCGTCGACCGCGAGCGCGTCGTACTTGTCCTGCGGACGGTCGCCGCCGAAGCGGTTCAGGTACGTCCGGCGATCGATGCGGCCCGACCAGTACGCGAGATCGAAACGGATGTTCTCGATGAGCCCGGGCAGGCCGGCGAGGCGCAGGCCGTACACCGGGCGGTCGACGCCCACCCGCCAGAATCCGGCGACGAGCACGAGGATGGCCGCGGCCTTCACGAGGCGATGCGGCGAGCGCCAGGCAGCCAACGCGCCGAGGCCGGCGCCGATGGCGAGCGCGGGCGTGGCCTGGACGAAGTACTGCGGCAGGTCGCGCCCATTGAGGGCGATGGCGACGACGGCTGCCGCGATCCACGCGGCGGCCAGCACGGCGCCGGTGCGCAGGCGGCCGACGGGCAATGCGAAGACGACGCCGATCAGACCCGCCAGCCACAGCAGTTCCCGCCGTGCCTGCCGGAACGGCATCGTCGCCAGGTAGCGCACGAAGTGCGTCGCGCTCTCGTAGCCTTCGGACGAGTAGCCGACGTTGTAGCGGTATGTGGCGAGCCAGAAGTCGACCAGCGCGCCCTTCGCCGCAATCCACGCAAGTCCGACGACGCCCATCATCGTCGTTGCTGCTGTGAGCACGAGCGCGTCGCGGAGGACGGCGGCCGGGCGCATGCCGGCGGGGCGGACGAGCCAGAGTGCGGCCAGCAGCGGCAGCGCGAAGACGATAGCGGTGTACTTGAGCCAGACGGCGGCTCCGAACAGCACGCCGGCCGCCGCCGCGTGCCACGTCCGGCGTGCGGGTGCAGTGAGCAGCACGAGTGCCGCGGTGATGGCCAGCGCGATGAACGTTTCGCACTGCGCGCGCACGAACACGCCGCTCAGCCGGTGCATCGACGGGTTGCCGAGCAGGGCGAAGACGCACGCGCCCACCCATCCGGCTGAGGCCGAGCCCAGCCGCCTGCCGAGCGCGATCAGCAGGGCGCAGACGGCGGCGGCCGCCACGAGGTCGGCAGCCGCCACGACCCGTTCATCGGGCCAGAGCCACCAGAGCAGCGCGTACAGCAGGTGAATCCCCGGCGGCTTCTGGTCCCAGGCGTCGACATAGGGCGTGCCGCCCTCGAGGATGCGGAGGCCGATGTACGCGTAGAGGCTCTGGTCGGCGGCGGCGGGCTGGACGAGCGACGGGAGACGCAGCGCGAAGAGCAGGCCGAGCGCACACCAGCGGAGAAGCTGCACGGGCAGATAGATTACCGTGCCGGCTGCGTCTTCCTGCTTCTGCGGCAGGTCCGCGTATCATAACGCCCGCGTGTCGACAGACCCCTCCCTCTTGCGGCGACTGCGGGGGCTTCCGCCGGTCGTCCTGATCCTCGGTGCGCTCGGCGGCCTCGTCGTGGCGGTGACGGCCGCGCAGATCGCCATCGGCCTGCACTCGCGCACGACGCTCGCCTCGCTGGTGCGCCGGTTCGTCGAAGGGCGGCAGGAGGCCGACTCGTGGCGCATCATGGGGCTGGCCATCGAGCACCTGCGCTCGGGCAGCGGCACGAACGTCTACGACGCGCTCTTCTTCGAACAGCAGGTCAAGTTCCAGTACCCGCTGTCGTCGCTGCTGTTCGTGTGGGACCTGTCGGCGTCGACGCTGGTCCTGCTTGCGCAGCTGGCCGTGCTGCTCACCGGCTGGGCGACATGGATCGTGCTGCGCCGCTCGCTCGCGGCGTCCGGATACGAGCCGCCCCGCGGCTGGATCGGTCCGGCCGCGGTCATCGGCCTGACCGTCCTCTTCTTTCCGGTCATCAAGGCATTCGCGCTCGGCCAGGTGCAGACGTGGATCAACGCGCTCTTCGCGTGGGTGCTTGCGGCGTGGATGCTCGGCCGATGGCGCACGAGCGGCGTCCTGCTCGGCCTGGTCCTGCTGATCAAGCCGACGTTCGCGCCGCTGCTGCTGTGGGGCGCGTTCAGGCGGCGCTGGGCGTTCGTGACGGCCGCCGCGGCCGTGGCGCTGGCCGGAACGCTCGCCACCGTGGCGCTGTTCGGCGTCGACCAGACGTTTGCCTACGTCGACGTCGTGCGGCACCTCGGGATGCACGGCGAGGCCTTCTATCCCAACCAGTCGTGGAACGGCCTGCTGCACCGGCTGTTCGAGAACGGCGACGCGCTGCAGTTCGACCGGCACGGGTTCCCGCCGTTCCATGCGGGCGTGTACGCCGGGACCGTGACGGCCATGCTCGCCATGACGGTCTTCGCGCTCTGGTGGCCGACGTGCACGCCCGGTGCGGGCGGCGCCGTCGACCTGGCCATCATGGCGCTGACGGCGACGATGACCTCGCCCGTGGCCTGGGATCATCATTACGGCGTGCTGCTGCCGATCGTGGCCCTCGTCGTGCCGCCCGTGGTTGCCGCGCGTCCGTTCGGCCGTGCGACCTGGCCCATCGTGATCGTTGCTTACGTCGCGTCGGCGCAGACGTTCTTCAACATGGTGACGCGGGTGGAGCGCTCACCGTGGAACCTGGTGCAGTCGTATCAGTTCCTTGCGGCGGGCGTGGTGCTCGTTCTGGCGTACCGGGCGCTGCGGGTCGACCGCGTAATGGCGCGTCTCGAGTGTCAGGCGCGATGATCGTCGCGGCCGGGCGCGTCGCTCCCCATCGCCGGCATCAGCGGTAGCAGCAGGAAGTACAGGCCCGCCGCGATCCAGAAGTTCGCGTCGATGCCCACCCAGATCGACAGGCCGACCGCGAGGATCGACGCGAGCACGCCGAAGGCGCCGTTGATACCCCAGGCCCACGCGGTCAGCGCCGGCGTGCCGGCAATCAGCCGTGCGCCGATCGGAAAACAGAAGCCGAACAGCAGGGCGACCGGTCCGATGAAAGCCAGCACGATGATGCTGCGCGCCGCCAGGCCCGCCGTGATCGTGGTGTCGATGGCCTTCGGCAGGGCCACCGCCGTGACGGCGAGCGCCGCGGCGATCAGGACCGGGACGAGCAGGTAGCGGCCGCGGCCGCCGACCGGCAGGCGTTCGGAGAGCAGGCTTCCGGCGCCGGCGGCCACGAGCATCGAGAAGAGCACGGTCGACAGCGTGTAGGTGGGGTGGCCGAGGTAGATCGCGAAGCGCTGCAGGAAGGCTATCTGCACGAGCATGAACGCAAAGCCGATGATGGCGAAGTAGCTCATCGACAGCGCGAAGCGTCCCGCCGGCAGCGGGGGGCGGCCCGACGCGGCAAGCGGCCCGACGATCATCAGCACCACCAGCGCGCTCGTGACCCCGAGCAGGACGACGAGCAGCAGCGTGGCGCGCAGGTTGCCGCCCAGCGCGCCCTCGCTCGCGATCGCGACGTCGGCAAACAGCGCCCGCGGCTTGAGCATGTTGAAGTAGTACGGACGCGCGTCGGTTGGCGGCCGGTAGTCGAAGTACGGATCGTCGGCGGCCGCCAGCAGCTCGTCCATGGTCCGGCTCGACGCGATGCGATCGACGACGGGCCCGGCTGCGGCGGGTGCCCACGGCGAGACGGCGAGCTGGTAGCCGCGGTTTGCTTCCGCCTCCTCGAGGCGCCGCCGATCGTCGGCCGTGAACGGCGCGGTCGAGATCATGAGCGTCGCGACGCGTTCGCGCACGGCCAGCACCAGGTGATCGGCGGGGCGCTCGACGCCCCGATCGATGAGCGCTGCGATGCCGAGCGCCACGAGCCGGCTCGTTTCCGAGACGTTTGCGGGATCGAACCAGCGCGAGACGCTCAGCACGCCGCCCGGCGTCAATCGATCGAGAAAGACGCGCCAGGCGTCGAGCGTGTAGAGGCCGTTCTCCGAGAGTGCGAACGCACCCGCGCCGGTCGACGCCCACGTGTCGACGAGCGAGATCTGAATCACGTCGAACCGTTCGTCGGTCCGCGTCAGCCACGCGCGCCCGTCGTCGTGCACGAGCCGGACGTGCGGCTGCGTGGCGATGTTGGCGAAGGTGCGGTGACTGCCTTCGTGCAGGTCGAGGATGATGCGGTTCACCTCGATGCCGACGATCGATCGGCTGCCGGCCCAGATGGCCGACAGCACGTCGCGCCCGCCGCCCACGCCGACAATGGCCACCCGGCCGTCCTGCCGGATGAAGTAAGGGAGCGTCGTCACGTCGTAGCTGACCCAGTCGAGTGACTCGCGGCGCCCGTCCCACTGCGTGATGGGCGATCCGGCTTCACCGTCGATGACGAGCCATGCCGTGGTGGTCCGGAAGCGTTCGGCGCCTTCGGCCGGTCCCCACATGAAGGCGCGGGTCTCGCCGGGGCGATGGACCGTCACGTACGAATGGCTGTTCCAGCGGGCAATCGCGTTGGCGCCGTGCTGCAGCCAGAGCTGGCGGTTCTTGGGATAGATGATCTGGAACAGCCCGGTCGGCCCCGCGTTGGCGAGCGCCGCCGCGGCGAGCACGACGGCCGCGGCCATGGGGCGCCAGGCCCGTGGCTCGCCCGCGGCGCGATGGAAGCTCCAGGCGCCCAGCGCCGCCGCCGCGCCGGCTACGAAGAACGCCGACGTCAGGTTCAGCCGCTCGAGCAGGACGACCACGAGCAGGCAGCCGAGCGCGGCGCCCACCAGATCCCACGCGTAGATGCGGCCGATCGGTGCGCCGACGCGCGTGAGCGCAATCGTCACCAGAACGCCCGACAGCACGAATGGCACGGCCAGCACGACGGTGAAGACGGCGACCGGCAGCACGTCCATCACCGACAGCCGCTCGACTGCGGTGAAGGGCACGACCAGCGTGACGAGGTGCGAGAGCGGGATCGACAGGGCAAAGGCGAACGTCACGCGCGCCAGCGCGCGGGGCGCGGTCGCCGGTCCGTAGCGGTCGGGCCGGAGGAAGACGTGCACGGCGCCGCCGGCCATGCCGAGCATCGCCAGCGAGACGGCGAAGAACGACAGGTGGTACCAGGTCAGGACCGAGAGCAGGCGGGCGTTGAGCGTTTCGACGAGCAGCGTGGCGAGCGTGGCGAGGAACAGGCCCGGGCCGAGCCATGTCATCGGCACGCCCGCGGCGTGCGACGGGGGCGTGCCGTGCCTACCCCCGTGCATGCTCCCGGACCAGGCCGACGAGGGCCGGTGCGGTGGCCAGGTAGGCGAGTGCGCCGACGAAGAAGTTGGCGTGCACGCCCGAGGTGATGGCCACGAGCACCGCCAGCGCCGAGCACAGCACGCTGACGACGCCGTTCAGGGCCCAGTACCACGGCGTCTCGCCCCGGTGGGCGTCGCGCGTCAGCCGCAGGCCGACGGGCACGAACATGCCCATGACGATGC
>QGVF01000031.1 GCA_003242705.1 Acidobacteriota bacterium | reverse complement strand
CCTTCCGGCCCGCCGCTCGATCCTTCATACTCTTGGCCCGTGAATCCGCGGCTCGATGCGCTCCACCCTTATCCCTTCGAACGGCTGAACGCGCTGCTCGCCGGCGTTGAGCCTCCGGACCTGCCGCCGATCCGTCTGTCGATCGGCGAGCCCCAGCACCCGGCGCCGCAGATCGTGCTCGACGCGCTGGCCGGTGCGCTCGAGGGATTGTCGAGCTATCCGCTCACCGCCGGCGCGCCCGCGCTGCGCGAGGCCATTGCGGCCTGGTTCCGCCGGCGCTACGGCCTGCCGAGGCTCGACCCGGCCACCGAGGTCCTGCCGGTCAACGGCTCGCGCGAGGCGCTCTTCGCCTTTGCGCAGACGGTCGTCGACGCGACGAAGCCCGCGCCGCTTGTCGCGATGCCGAACCCCTTCTATCAAATCTATGAAGGTGCGGCGCTGCTGGCGGGCGCCTCACCGGTCTTCCTGAACCAGACGTCCGATCGGGGTTTCGCACTCGACCTCGATGCCCTCGACGACGACGAGTGGCGGCGCGTTCAGCTGGTCTACGTGTGCTCGCCGGCCAACCCGTCGGGGAAGGTGCTGACGCTCGACGACTGGCGCGATCTGTTCGCGCTGGCCGATCGCTGGGGGTTCGTGATTGCCTCTGACGAGTGCTACTCCGAGATCTATCTGGACGAGGCGCACCCGCCGCCTGGCGGCCTCGAGGCGGCGGTCCGGCTCGGACGCGACGACTACCGGAACCTGGTCGTCTTTACCTCGCTCTCGAAACGATCGAACGTTCCCGGCCTGCGTTCGGGCGCCGTCGCAGGCGACGCGCGGCTGCTGCGCGCGTTTCTCCGCTACCGCACGTATCATGGATCGGCCATGGGGCCTGCCGTGCAGCAGGCCAGCATCGCTGCCTGGAACGACGAGGCGCACGTCGTCGACAACCGCGCGAAGTACCGGGACAAGTTCGCAGCCATCGTCCCGATCCTGGAGCCGGTCCTGGGAGTCACGCCGCCCGAGGGCGGTTTCTATCTCTGGGCCCGTGTACCGGGCGGCGACGACGAAGCATTTGCGCGGGAGCTGTACCGGAAGACGCACGTCACCGTCCTGCCCGGCAGCTATCTCGCGCGCGGGAACCGGGGCGTACAGCCGGGGCGAGGGTTCGTCCGCATCGCCCTGGTGGCCGACTATCGGATTTGTGTGGAAGCCGCGCGTCGCGTTGCGGCTTTCGCTGCAGGAGAGACCGTTGACCGTTGAATCGCTTGCTTCGCTGATTGACGACGCATTCGAGCGTCGGAACGAGATTGCCCCCGATCGGATCGACCCGGCGCTGTCGAAGGCGCTCGACGAGATCATCGCCGGCCTGAACGCCGGCACGCTTCGCGTCGCCGAGAAGATTGACGGTGCGTGGCACGTGCACCAGTGGATCAAGAAGGCCGTGCTCCTGTACTTCCGGGCGCACGACAACGAGGTCGTCGAGGGGCCGACCGGGCCGGCGTTCGACAAGGTACCGGGCCGGTTTGCCGGCTGCACCGACGCCGACTTCCGCGCGGGCGGCTTCCGGGTCGTGCCGGGCGCCATCGCCCGCACGGGCACGTACATCGGCCGCAACGTCATCCTGATGCCGTCGTTCGTCAACATCGGCGCCTACGTCGGCGACGGCACGATGGTCGACACCTGGGCGACGGTCGGGTCGTGCGCGCAGATCGGGCGCAACGTGCACCTGTCGGGCGGCGCCGGCATCGGCGGCGTGCTCGAACCGCTGCAGGCCAATCCCACGATCATCGAGGATAACTGCTTCATCGGTGCGCGCTCGGAGATCGTCGAGGGCGTCATCGTCGAGGAAAACTCGGTGATCTCGATGGGCGTCTACATCGGCCAGAGCACGAAGATCTACGACCGGACGACGGGCGAGATCCTGTACGGGCGGGTGCCGGCCGGATCGGTCGTCGTGCCGGGCAGCCTGCCGTCGAGCGACGGCCGCTACGCGCTCTCGTGCGCCGTCATCGTCAAGCGCGTCGACGCGCAGACGCGCGCCAAGACGTCGATCAACGAGCTGCTGCGCGACTGACTCCAATGCCGAAGCGCGAGCGCAGCCCCGGCGATCCGCAGCAGGAAACGCGCCGCCTGGCCGAGGCCCTGATCGCCTGCCGTTCCATCACGCCGGACGATGGCGGGGCCATGGCACTGATCGAGGAGCGGCTCGCGCGGGCGGGCTTCGTGTGTGAGCGCATCGATCATGCCGGGGTGCGCAACCTGTGGGCGCGCCGGGGCGATCGCGGACCGCTCGTCTGCTTCGCCGGGCACGTGGACGTCGTTCCGCCCGGGCCGATCGACGACTGGACGAGCCCGCCGTTCGAGCCGACCGAGCGCGACGGGTACCTGTACGGACGCGGCGCGTCCGACATGAAGGGTCCGCTCGCGGCGATGATCACCGCTGCCGAGCGGCTGGCAGCCGGCGACGTGCCGGGATCGATCGCGCTGCTCGTGACGTCGGACGAAGAAGGCGACGCGGTCGACGGCACCGCGCGCGTCGTCGAGTGGCTGCGCGCCCGCGGCGAGAGCATCGACGCCTGCATCGTCGGCGAGCCGACGAGCAGCGGGCGGTTCGGCGACACGATCAAGAACGGTCGCCGTGGGTCGCTCAGCGGCGAGCTGCGTGTCTTCGGCGTGCAGTGCCACATCGCTTATCCCGAACGCGGGCGGAATCCGATTCTCCAGGCCCTGCCGGTGTTGAACGAGCTGGCATCGATCCGTTGGGACGAGGGCAACACCGACTTCCCGCCGACACAGTTCCAGATCTCGAACATCCATGCCGGGACCGGGGCGGCGAACGTGATCCCCGGCGTGCTCGAGGTGTCGTTCAACTTCCGCTTCTCTCCGGAATCGACGGCCGAGGATCTGCAGGCCCGCGTGCGCGAGCTGATCGAGCAGCACGGGCTCGAGCACGAGCTCGTGTGGAAGCCGGTGGCGCAGCCGTTCGCGACGCCGCGCGGTCCGCTGGTCGATGCGGTCATCGACGCCGTGCGTGCGGAAACCGGCATCGTGCCCGAGCTGTCGACGAGCGGCGGCACGTCGGACGGCCGCTTCGTCGCGACGCTCGCCGGCGAGGTCGTCGAGTTCGGACCGACGAACGATACTATTCACAAGATCAACGAGCGGATCCGCATCGCTGATCTGGGCGCACTGTCGCGGATTTATGAGGATGCGGCGCGGCGCCGTCTTGGGGTGATGAAAGACTGAGGCCGGAGGCTCGCGCCTCCGGCCCCGCAGCCTGTCGGGATTGTGGCCGCGCGGCGAGCGCCGCGCGGCTTCCTTTTTCTGCGGCTCATGCGAGCCCGTGCTTCGAGAGCGGCAGCTCGCGGATCCGCCGGCCGGTCGCCGCGTAGATTGCGTTCGTGAGCGCGGGAATCACGGGCGGCAGACCGGGCTCGCCGACGCCGCCGGGCTTCTCGTCGCTCTCGATGATGTGCACGTCGACCTGCGTCGGCGCATCCGTGATGCGGGCGATCACGAAGTCGTGGAAGTTGCTCTGCTGGATTCGTCCGCCGGCCGCCGTGATCTCGGCCGAGCGCGCCAGGCCGATTCCCATCACCGCGGCGCCTTCGAGCTGCGCGCGCACGCGTTCGGGATGGACGACCGTACCGGCATCGATGACCTGCGTGACGCGCGGGACGCGCACGGCGCCGTCAGTGCCGACTTCGACCTCGACAACCGAGGCGACGTAGGCCGTAAAGCTGCGCGCGACGGCCAGGCCCATGCCGCGCCCATTGCCCTGCGGGCGGCCGCTCCAGCCGGCGCGTTCGGCGGCCACCTCCAGCACGCGGCGCAGCCGGCCGATGTCGTACGGGTACGTCTCGGAACTTACGCCGTAGTTCCAGAAGTCGGCCAGGCCGGCGGCCTTCAGGTCGAGCAGGCGCGGCGGCCCGAGCAGGTCGAGCTGGAACTCGAGCGGATCACGGCCGGCCGCGGCGGCGAGCTCGTCGACGAAGCTCTGCGCGGCGAATACGTGATAGATGTTCGCCACCGATCGGAACCAGCCAATCCGCACGTGCGCGGGTGCCGGACAGTTCTCGGCGCGGAAGTTCGGCACGTCGTAGGGCAGGTCGGTCAGGCCCATGCCGACCTCGAAGTCGCCGCCGTACTCGGCGCCGGCCGTAAACGTCGACGCAATCGGCGGGAACGCCGAGCGCGCGAGCCAGGCCGTCGGACGGCCGCCGTCGCCGATGACCGCCTTGTGGTGGACGGCCGCGACCGCGTGGAAGTAGTCGAAGCGGATGTCATCCTCGCGCGTCCAGACGACCTTCACGGGCCGTCCGAGATCGCGCGAGAGGATGGCCGCCTCCGCGGCGAAGTCGGGCTTCGACTTGCGACCGAAGCCGCCGCCGAGCAGCGTCACGTGGCACACGACGTTCCCGCGCGGGATGCCGAGCGCGGCCGACACGGTGTCCTGCACGGCCTGCGGGTTCTGCACCGGCGCCCAGATTTCGGCGCGGCCGTCCCGCACGTCGGCGACCGCTGCGGGCGGTTCCATCGTCGCGTGGGCGTGGTGCGGGACGTAGTAGGTCGCTTCGATCGTGCGGCTGCCGGAGGCCAGCGCGGCATCGACGTCGCCGCGCGTGCAGACGACCTTGCCCGGCCGGCTGACGGCATCGAACAGCTGCTGCCTGTACGACTCCGTTTCGTACGCCGCATTCGGGCCATCGTCCCAGGTGATCTGGAGCTGGCGACGGCCCTGCAGCGCCGCCCACGTGTTGCGCGCGATGACGGCGACGCCGCCCAGGGCCTGGAAGAGGTGCGGCGGCGTGAACGAGGGGAGCGTGCGAACGTCCTCGACGCCGGCCACCCTGCGCGCCGCCGCATCATCGAGCGAGCGGATGGTGCCGCCGAGCACGGGTGGTCGCTCGATTGAGGCGTACACCATGCCGTCGACGCGCGCGTCGATGCCGTAGATCGCCCTGCCCGTCAGGATGTCGTCGAGGTCGTAGATCGGCCGATCGGTCCCGATGTACTTCCACTGCTGCCGCGTCTTGAAACGCAGATCCTCGGGCCTGGGGACCGGCAGCTTCGACGCGGCCTCGACGAGGCTGCCGTAGCCGGCCCGGCGGCCGCTCGCTTCGTGAATCACCTCGTGAGCGGCCGTCGTGCACGATTCGGGCGCGACGCCCCACTGAGCCGCGGCGGCCGACACGAGCATCGACCGGACGGATGCCCCGGCGTACCGGAACGCGTCGTAGAAGTCGCGGATCGACTTCGACCCGTCCGTGTTCTGGTCGCCGTAGCGCTCGTCGCCGATGGCCTGCTCGATCGTCACCTGCGACCAGTCGGCGTCGAGCTCATCGGCGGCCACCATCGGCAGCGCCGTCCGGATGCCGGTGCCCATCTCCGACCGGTGCGTGACGATGAACACGCGCCCGTCGGGGTTGATGCCGAGGTAGACCGTCGGGTGGAGCAGCGAGCGATCGGCGTTCGTCTGGCCGGCCGCCTGCGCGGCGAGTCTGAACGCACCAGGTACGACGCGCGCCGCCACCACGAGCGCGCCGGTCGCGAAGATGCCCTTGAGGACGAAGCGACGGGAGACGTTGCGCGTGCGAATCATGACCGGCCTCCCGCCGCGGCCCTGATTGCCGCACGAATGCGCTGGTACGTGCCGCACCGGCACAGGTTGCCCGCCATCGCTGCGTCGATCGCCTCGTCGTCGGGCGACGGCGTCTTCGCGAGCAGTGCCGCCGCCTGCATGATCTGTCCGGCCTGGCAGTAACCGCACTGCGCGACGTTCAGCTCGCGCCAGGCGCGCTGCACGGGATGCGTGCCGTCGGCGCTGAGTCCTTCAATCGTGACGACGCGCCGGCCGGCGAGTGCGGAGAGCGGCGTCTGGCACGCGCGGACGGCCTCGCCGTCGACGTGCACCGTGCAGGCGCCGCAGAGTCCGAGGCCGCAGCCGTACTTCGTGCCCGTCAGCGCGAGCTCGTCGCGGAGATACCAGAGCAGGGGCATGTCCGGATCGCCATCGAACGTGCGATCCGTGCCGTTGACGTTGAGTGTGACCATCCCGGAATCCTCGAAGCGAAGTCGGGTCGGCCGCCGGAAGCGGGAGTGAGACGCTGCGACCGGCCCACCACAAGATAATCCACGTCCGCACGTCACGGACGTGCGTCGCACCGGGACCGCCCGGAATGCTGCAGTTCTGTCGGAAAGGGTGCGTCCTGCCGCGTGAACCCGACAGATTCGTCGATGCCGGGAGGCGCGAAATCGGCCGCCGGGCGCTCCTCATCCGTGATCTAATGGCCTATCCCCCCGGGAGGTCACGACATGGATCTGCTGCAGATGATTCTCAACGCGCAGAACGGACAGGCGGTCGATCGCATCGGCGGCGTGCTCGGCCTGCAACCGGATCAGGCGCGAACGGCGATCGAGCGGCTGCTGCCGGCGCTGGCCGGCGGCATGGCCCGCAACGTCACGCAGCCCGGTGGCCTCGAGAGCCTGGAGTCGGCGCTGACGCGCGGTAACCACGCGCGCTACCTCGACGATCCCTCGCAGCTTGGCGGCGACGACAGCATCGCGGAGGGCAACGGCATCCTCGGGCACCTGCTCGGCAGCAAGGACGTGAGTCGTCAGGTTGCGTCGCAGGTGTCGGCCGAGACCGGCATCGGCGCCGACGTGCTGAAGAAGATGCTGCCGATGCTCGCGTCGGTGGTGATGGCCGCGCTGGCGCGTAACGCCTCGCGTTCGTCGACGGGGCAGGTGCAGTTCGGCCAGGACGGGCCGGGCGGAGGCCTGTTCGATCTGCTCGGTCCGCTGCTCGCCGGCGGACAGGGCAGCCAGCCGGGCGGACTGGGCGCCGCCATCGACATGCTCGGCGGCCTGTTCAGGAAGTAGAAAGCGCGCCTCTCGCCGCGCCTTACCGAGCGGCCGGTTTTGTCCGAATCCCGCTCGTCCGGGCCATAATGCGCCCGCATCCGTGACGCGGCGCGCACCGATCGCGCCGGCTTTCTTGCGACGAGAGGTTCGATGACATTCCGGTCTGCAACGCTCGTGCTGGCGGCAGCGCTCGCGGCGGTCGCGGTGCCGCCCGTCTCCGCCCAGTCGATTATCACGACGCGCCCCGACGACCCCGAGGGCGTCTACGTGACCCCCGAGGACTTCGGCGTCGTCGGCGACGGCATCGCCGACGACAGTGCTGCGCTGCAGGCGGCACTCGACAAGGCCGCCGGACCGGGCGGCGGCGTTGTCTTCCTGCCGTCGGGACGGTACCGGATCAGCCGCACCCTCTACGTCTGGCGCGCGGTGCGCCTCATCGGCTACGGCGAGACGCGCCCGGTCATCGTGCTCGGTCCCGACACGCCCGGATATCAGCACGGAATGGGCCTGATGGTGATGTTCCCCGCCGGCGGACCGCCGCCGGCGACCGGGGGCCGGGGCGTGCCGTTTCCCCCGCCGGGCCAGGTCCCGCCGAACGATCAGATCGCGAACGCCAATCAGGGGACGTTCTATCCGGGCATCATCAACGTCGACTTCGAGATCGGCGACGGCAACCCTGCCGCCGTGGCCGTACGCGCCCACGCCGCCCAGCACAGCGTGCTCAGGCACATGCGCTTCGATGTCGGTTCAGGGCTCGCGGCCATCTATCAGGCCGGCAACCTTTATCAGGACCTGCACGTCCGCGGCGGACGCTACGGCATCCTCACCGAGAACACGACACCGTACTGGCCGCTGACGATCATCGACTCAACTTTCGAAGGCCAGCGCGACGCGGCGATCCGCGAGCACACGGCCATGCTCACGCTCGTCCGCACCACGATCCGCGACGTGCCCGTGGCCGTCGAGATCGACGAGGGCTACCACGATCAGGTCTGGATTCACGAGAGCCGCCTCGAACGCGTCTCGCGCGCGGGCATTGTCATCAGCAACGAGCGCAATCCGCTCACGCAGATCGGCATGCAGGATGTCGTCTGCGCCGACGTGCCGGTCTTTGCGCGCTGGCGCGAAAGCGGGCGTACGCAGAATGCACCGGCGGGCGTCTATCGCGTGCGGGCATTCAACTACGGCCTGTTCGTGCCGCCCGACGGGACAACGGGCCGCTTCGACACGCGCTGGGAGGCCGAGCCGCTCGGAACGCTGCCGGCGCCGCTGCCGCCCGCGCTGCGTCCGCTGCCGCCGTCGACCGAGTGGGTGAACGTGAGGACGCTCGGTGTCAGGGGCGACGGCGAGACCGACGACACCGAGGCGCTGCAGCAGGCGGCGCGCTCGAACCGCACGCTGTACTTCCCGACGGGCCACTACATCGTGCGCGACACGATCGAGCTCGGCCCCGACACGCACATCGTCGCGCTGCATCCGGGCCTGACGCAGCTCGATCTGCCCGACAACACCCCCGCCTATGCAGGCCTCGGCGGGCCGAAGGCGATTCTGGCGGCGCCCGAGGGTGGCAGGAACATCGTGAGCGGGCTCGGCCTGTTCACCGGCTACGTCAATCCGCGCGCGTTCGGCCTGCTCTGGATGGCCGGCGAGACGTCGTTCGTCGACGACCTGCACATCCACGGCGGCGCGGGCACGTACCTGAGGCCCGAGGTGCGCAAGGCCTTCTACAGCGGGGGACGTGCCGGCGGACCGGGCTTCGGCCCGCCGCAGGGCTCACGCTTCGGCAGTCAGTATCCGAGCATCTGGGTCACCCGCGGCGGGGGCGGCACGTTCTCGGCGGTCTGGTCGCCCGACGAACGCTCGCAGGGCGGCTTCTACGTGTCGGACACGACGACGCCGGGACGCGTGTACGGGATTTCGGTGGAGCACCACCTGGTCAACGAAATCAAGCTCGAGCGGGTCGAGAACTGGGAGTTCCTCGCGCCGCAGACCGAGGAAGAGGCCTCGTCGAGCCCCGACGCGGTCGCCTTCGAGATCATCGACTCGCGCAACATCCTGTTCGCCAACGTCAAGGTGTACCGCGTTACGCGCAGCTACGAGCCGCACCCGGCGGGCATGCGCGTCTACAACTCGTCGGACATCCGCATCCGCAACGTCCGTGTCAACGCCGAGCACGGCTACGGGATCATCGACGCGAACGGGCCGGGCACGTTCCTGCGCGCCGGGCGGTTCCCCTACGACAGCGCCCTGCAGAACGTGACGCACGGCATCGAGGTGCGCGAGCGCGACTTCGCCGTGTTCGACGTCGTGGCCGATCCGCCCGCACCGAAACCCGGCGATGCATCGGAAGTCGTCGCACCGGGCGCGTCGGTCGAGAAGGTGGCCGATGGCTTTCATGCCATCAGCGGCGCCGCCACCGGTCCCGACGGCACGATCTACTTCGTCGACAAACGGCACCATCGCATCTACGCGTGGACGAGAGGGCGCGGGTTGTGGATCGTCCGGCACGATCCGCTCGATCCGGTCAGTCTCGCCGTCGATCGTTCGGGGCACCTTCTCGTGCTGTCGTCGGCTGGTCCCGAGAGCAGCGTGTACTCCTTCGAGCCGGGAACACCGCCCGACCGGATCACGGTGCTTACGCCCGAGCCGTCGCGGCCCCGCGCGGGCGCGGCGTTCGCGCTGCCGGGCAACGTGTGGGCCGACGGACAGTTTGCCGACCATCTCGACCTCGAAACGCTGCGCTTCCGCACGCTGGCCGAGATGTTCGCCGACGCGGTGGGCACGCCCACGGCGCGCGAGTACGTGTCGCCCGACGGGAGTCTCGTCCTGCGCGCCGTCCGTGTCTTCACGCAGGGACCCGGCGGCAACTATCCCGGTATGGATCCGACCGGCTGGCGCTGGTCGCACAACCTCAACGCGTTCGGCTTCCTCACCGCACGGCCCGGACAGCAGATCTACGTGATCAGCAGCGCCGAGAACCGCACATATCGGGCGACGGTGAGGTCCGACGGGACGCTCGGTGACCTCGTGCCGTTTGCCGAGCGCGGCGGCGAGAGCGTCACGGTCGACGAGGCGGGCAACGTCTACGTGGCCAACGGCCAGGTGTTCGTCTACAGCCCGGCCGGCGAGCTCATCGGGCAGATTGACGTGCCGGAACGGCCGGTGCAGGTGCTGTTTGGCGGGCCCGATCGCCGGACGCTGTTCATGCTGGGCCGGCACGCACTGTACGCCGTCGAGACGAGACACGCAGGCGCGCCGCCGCCGTTCGACGAATAGCGTCGACGGGCACGGTGCCGACGCTCCCGTCTGGTGGCATGATGAACCCTTCGGGACGACCTCCAGACAGGAGAGCGGCGATGGTGCGGCGCATGGCGTGGCTCGGCTGCGCAGGGCTCGTGCTGCTGGGCGGGATGGTGACTGCTGCCCCGCAGCAGTCGCCCGGATCGGCGGTGCCGGAACTGACGGTCGACGTCTGGGTGCGCGACCGTCAGGGAACCGCGCGCTCCGGCCTTTCAGCTCGCGACTTCGGCGTCCAGCTCGACGGCCAGGAGCAGCGTGTCCGGAGCGCGCGATTCATTGGCGAGGCAGCTGATGCCGCCGACCGCGCGCGCCCGGCAAACGATGGACCACACGCCGACCTCCCGCGTCGCTCAGTAGCAGTCGTCGTCGACGATGTGTCGCTGGAGGGCAATGAGCCGGGGGCGCTCGTGGAGGCTGCCGGCCGGTGGATGGCACGTCTGCCGGCGTCCGACCGCGTGGCGATCTTCCGTCCGTCCGATCCACCCGCTGCGCGGCCGACAGTGCAGCCCCCGAGCGACGCCACCGCCCGGCTGACCCGGCCGGCGCCTGACTCATCGTCGAGCGATCGGTCGGAGCCGGATGCGTTCTTCGCGCAGGAGCACCACACGCTGCGCCAGGTCGAGGCGATCGCGAAGGCGGTGTCGTGGCTGGCCACCGAATCCGGCCCGCGTGTGCTCGTCGTCCTTTCGGCCGGCATGGTGATGCCGCCCGATGCCATCCTGTACCTGTCACCAATCGCTACCCTCGCGCGGCAGAACGGCATCGAGACCTTTCTCGTGGCACCCGGGAGCGCGCCCGCACCGGCCGATCCAGCCGCCGTACCCAGGGCCAGCTGGGACAGTGCTCCGGTCGACGACCCGGCGCAGCGCCTGGCGGGCCTCGAACAGATCGCGTCGAGCTTCCGCACGCGGCTCCTTCACGCCGCCGATTCGCCTGCCGGTGTGTTCGACACGATTGGCCGCGCGCTCGCCGGCTTCTATCGCCTCGTTGTCGACGTACCGTCCGGCGTCGTGCTGCCGCGCTCGCTTCCGGCGGCAGTGTCGGTGCGAGCCTCCGATCTCGTCGTGAGCAGCGCATCGCGCCTCAGCCCGCCGGCCGGGCTGACGACGCCCCGGACGAGCGAGGAGCGGCAGCGCGACATCCTGGCGGGCGTGGATGCCGCCAGCGAGATCGACATCGACGTTTCTACGGCGCTCGCGCTCGACCCCGCGTCTGCCGATCGCCTGCAGCTCATGGTCGGACTGACGGTGCCCCGGGCGGTGACGCCTCCGGTGCGCGCCTGGGTCGGCGTGCTGGATGGCAGCGGCAACGTTCGCGTCGGTGCGACCGAGATGGTCGGCGCCGCGGGTGCGCAGCGCACGTCGCTCTCGATCGATCTCGAACCGGGCTGGCATCGCGTGACGGTCCTGGTCGGCGATGCCGAAGGCCGGCTCGGATCAGTGGCACTGCCGGTGCTCGGACGGCTGCGATCGCTGGCCGGCTACATCCTGGCCGAGCCGCGTCTGCTCTGGCGCGCGGACGCGTCGGGCTGGGAGATGCTCGCCGGCGGGAACCTGCCGGAAGAGGCCGTGGCGGCGGCAGCCATCTACGAGCTTTACGCCGAGCCGGACCGTCGGCCGCCGGCGCTCACGCTTCACCTGGAAGACGAATCGGGGCGCGAGCTGGCGTCGCAGGCGCTGACGCCAACCCTGACCGATCAGGGTTGGCGCTTCTCGAGCGAGATTCGACCGGCGGGTCTCGAGCCTGGCGCCTACGCGTTTCGTCTCGACACGACGCCGCTCAGTCCAGGGGCGTCGCCGCTCGTCGTCCGCTTCCGCAAGACCACGGCGGCCGACCCGTCGGCGGCCGCGGCCGCCCGGCCGGCGCTGCCGGACGTCGCCGACCTGCTCAACCTGTTCCGCGCGGCCGTTCGCGACGACTGGCCGCGCTTCACAGCCGACGATCTGCTCGTGCCCGATCTGCTGACGCCGCAGCTTCAGGCACTTGCCGGTTCGCGCGGGCTGCCCGCTGCACTGACCAGCGCGTCGGGCGAGGCCTGGTGGAAGACCCTGCGGTCGGTCGGATCGCCGGGAACGGCGCTGGGGCTTGCCGCGCGCGGACTCGCCGCGCTGCACGACGGCGACGCGCGTACCGCCGAGGCGCAGCTGCGCGACGCCGCGTCGGCTGGTCCCGCATCGCCCGTCGCCCGGCGGCTGCTCGGCCTGGCACACGCCGCCGCCGGGCGCGACGATGCGGCGGCGGGGGTGTGGAGTCTCGGGGCGATGGAGAAGGCCGGCGACGAGCGGTGGACCGTGGCGTATGCCGAAGCATTGGGGCGAGCGGGCGACTTCGCGGCCGCGCTCCAGGTCCTGCGCGGCATTCCGGAGCCTCGTTCCACTCCCACCACGCATCGCCTGATCGACGCGCTCGTCATCGTCGGGCAGCTCGACGAAGCGACGACGCTGCTGCGCGCCTGGGAAGCCTCAGGCGGAGCGGAGCAGCCGGCGTCGCGCCTGGCGTTCTACCTCGTGGCGCTGCGTTATGCGGCGGTCATCGAATCGGGCGCCGATGGCGCGGCGCTCGACGAGTTCCGCCGGACGGCCGGGCGCTACGTGGCCGCCGATGGTGAGTTTGCCGACATGGTCGGAACGTGGATTCAGTCGACGGCCGCGCTCGGGAACTGATCGGCAGGTCGGCACCTGCCGGGACCCATTCGGGGCAGCCGACGCCATACCTGCGCACCGCACGGCCCGTGGGGTGATGCCGGACGAGGGCACGAGGCTTGCGCTTCATTGCTCTCGAGAGGGAGGACCGATGGGCGACAGGCAGCGCTCACCCGGCACGCACCGGGCAGACACTACGCAGCGTCGGAACGAGCGTCGCGTGACGCGGGACGAGCCGGCTGGCGCTGAAGAGAGCACGGGACGGGCCGACGACGTCGATCGCCGCGAGCCCGACTACGACCCGCCGGATCCGGACGATCCGCAGCGATCGGGAACGTAGTCGGGAGTCGCCCTTCCGAGCAACGGCACGGCGCCGGGCGTGTCCGGACGTGTCATGACGTGGTCAGCCGCTTCTGGCCGACGCGCGCGACCGCCTGAAGGCTCGAGAGTCGCGCCCGCATGGCCTTCGCCCCCGGCGCGGTGAGATCGCGGGCTGCCCGGAGGAAGCGCGTTCGCTTCCCGCGACTCCGTGCGATACTGCGCCGCATGCGACACAGGCTATCGGGTGCAGCCTTCGGACTGCTGGGCGTCCTCGTGCTGGCCGCGTGCGGCGGGAGCGCCGCCCAGCCGCCGACGCGGGCGAAGAACGTGATTCTCTTCCTGGCCGATGCGGGCGGGCTCTCGACGATTCACGCGGCGAGCCTGCACGCCCACGGCGAGCCGAACCGGCTGTTTCTGCAGCAGATGCCGTACATCGCGCTCTCGGACACCACGACGGTCCGCGATCTCGTCACCGATTCGGCTGCGGGCATGACGGCCATCGTCACGGGCCGGCGCACGGTCAACGGCGCCGTGTCGATTCCGGGCGAGCGCGACGGTGAGCCGCTGAAGACGATTCTCGAGTACGCCGAAGAGCGGGGACTCGCCACCGGCGTCATTTCGAACGACTCGCTCACGGGCGCAACGCCTGCGGCGACCTACGCCCACGTCAACGACCGCAACATGACGGCCGCGATCTTCCGGCAGGCGTTCGCACCGCGGTTCGGCGACGGCGTCGACGTGATGTTCGGATCGGGCCGCGGCACGATCGTCAGGCGGCTCGAGGCCGACGGCACGAGCCTCGAGGCGCTCGCGCGTGAGTCGGGCCGGCCGATTCTCGCGTCGCTCGACGAGGTGCCGGCCGATGCCGGTCGCGCGATCGTGCTGTTCGAGAGCTCCGATTTCGACGTCGAGGCCGCGTTCGTCGAGGCGCACCGCATCCTGTCGCAGGATCCCGACGGCTACTTCCTGATGGTCGAGGTCGACACGCATACGAACAACATCCGGCGGGGGCTGGATCGGATGGCGATGATGGATCGCGTGATCAGGCGCGCCGCGGAGCTGGCGGGGCCCGACACGCTGCTGATCTTCACCGCCGATCATTCCTTCGACCTGCAGCTGCGCGGCGGGCGGCCGGGCACACCACTGCTCGAGGGGCTCGAGGAAGCCGAAGCCCGGGCGCGCGAAGAGAAGAGCCGGACGATCCGGGCGCCGGCCCTGCACGTCGAGAACAGCCACACGGGAGAGCCGGTGATCGTTGCCGCGCAGGGACCGGGCGCCGAGCGGGTGCGCGGCTTCATGGCGAACACGGATCTGTTCGACATCATGATGGAGGCGCTCGGCTGGGCGGCCGAAGTGGAACCGGCGACCGCGGCGCGCTGAAGGGAGACCGAGACCAGATGTCCCGATCCCGCCGGGCGGGCCGGGCAGGTGCCGCGGCGCTGCTCGCACTGGGCACGCTGGCGGCCGGCGGGTGGCCGGCGGCGACTCAGGTCGCGCCACAGCCGGCCTCGGCGGTCTCTCAGCCGGAGGGCTGGGACGACGAGCTGCGGCTGGTCGAACCGGTCGATCTGCATCCGGCGCCCGACGTGATCGAAATCGAGCTCGAAGCGCGCGTCACCGAGGTCGAGATCGCACCGGGACGGACGATCGAGGCCTGGACCTACAACGGGACACTTCCCGGGCCCTTCATCCGCGCCCGCGTCGGTGACACGCTCATCGTCCACTTCCGCAACGCGCTCCCCGAAGCGACGACCATCCACTGGCACGGCGTGCGCGTCCCCAACGAGATGGACGGCGCTCCCGGCCTGACGCAGGCGCTCATCGAGCCGGGCGGAACCTTCCGCTACGAGTTCGTGCTGCGCGATGCCGGCACCTTCTGGTACCACCCGCACCACAGTTCATCGAACCAGGTGGGTCGCGGGCTCTACGGTCCGATCGTCGTGTCGGATCCCGACGAGCCGGCCGGCTTCGGCGACGAGCTGATGCTGGTGCTCTCGGACATCAGTCTCGATGCCGACGGGGCGGTGGCCGCCGGCGACAGCGGCGGCTCGTTCGGCGATCTGTTCGGCCGCGAAGGCAACGTGATGCTCGTCAACGGGCGCGTGCGGCCGACACTCCGCGTACACGCCGGCAAGCCGCAGCGCTGGCGGATGGTCAATGCCGCGCGCGCACGGTATTTCTCGCTCCGTCCGGGCCGCGACGCGTTCGTCCGCATCGGCGGCGACGGCGGGCTCATCGCGCGTGCCGAGCCGCTCGCCGTGCTCGATCTGGTGCCCGGCGAGCGGGCCGACGTCGTGTTCACGCCGCCCTTCCCGCCCGGTTCCGTCGTGCCCCTGCGCTGGCGCCCGGTCGATCGCGGCTACGGCACGGTGTTCGGACGGAGCGCCGAGCCGATCCTGGATATCGAGACCGTCGACGCTCCCGCGGTGCAGGCGCCACGCGTTGAAGGCGAGCTTCGTGCGATCGCGCGCGTCGACATCGACCACGCCGTGCATCACACGCTCGACCTGACGATCGATCGCGCCGACGAACGCGTCGAGATGGGCATCAACGGCGTGCCGTACTGGGATGCCGAGCCGCTGCACGCCCGAATCGGCGAGACACACGTCTGGACCGTGACCAACGACTCGACGTTCGATCATCCGTTCCACCTGCACGGCTTCTTCTTTCAGGTGCTCGACGCCGGGCGGGTGCTGGAGTGGAAGGACACGGTGAACGTGCCGGTCGGCTCGTCGCTGCGACTGGCGATTCCGTTCGACGAGCGGCCCGGCATGTGGATGTACCACTGCCATATCCTCGACCATGCCGACGTCGGCATGATGGGGCACCTGCACGTCGAGTAGGGCGGCGGCGTCAGTCGCCGCCGTCCTGCCAGCCCTCCTCGTCAATCAGCTCGTCCGGGACGCCGAATCCCGGCCGATCGAGGCCGGTGGTCTCAATCACGCCGCCGTGAATCCTGAAAACACCTGGATAGTACGGCTCCCACGGACGGTTGGCCGCCGGCACGTACTGCCGCGCGTTCGCTTCGATGCCGGCAGCACCCGGTACGCGCGCCGCGATGGCGACCGACTGGAGCAGCGAAGCGCCCGGGCAGGTCAGGTCCTGCACGGTGACGAACAGACCCAGGCGCTGCGCGGCAGCCGCCATCAGGACGGCATGCGTCTGTCCCTTGCACGCCTTGAGCGCCACCCCGGTGTACCCCATCTCGCGGGCCAGGTGCAGGCTCTCGAGATCCGTCAGGGATTCGTCGACGATCACCGGGCGCAGGCGGGCGGCCTCGTGCATCGTGTTGTGCGGATGCGCGGCGAGATCGCGCGGTGTCGGCTGCTCGATGTAGAGAATGCGCGCGAACGCGTCGGGTGATGTGCGCCGGACCTGCTGCAGACACTCGATCACGTAGCCGGCGTCGGGGCAGCGCTCGTTGAAGTCGAGACACCAGGCGAAGTCGCGCGGCGTGCCGGCGCGCCGTGTCGATGCGGCCGCCATCGCGACGCGATCGACGGCGAGGATGCGTGCCACGTCGGCATCGAGCTCGTCGCCGTTCAGCTTGATCTTCAGCCGGAACAGACCGTCCCGTTCGATCCACTGCCCGAGCGTCTCCGGGAGCCCGTCGCCGACCGGCGTCGTCACATCGGTGTCGTCGAGGGGATCGAGCGCGCCGACGCTGTGGAAGACGGGCAGCCGCGGCGCGTGCGCCGGGAGCAGGGCGCGGTCGAGGCGCTCCCCCGCGAAGTCGTCGCCGAGATACCGCCCGAGATCGTGCGGCAGCAGGTCGGATCCGTAAACGTCGAAGACGTTGCGACCGTGCAGTCGCGCGAAGGCGTCGTGGATCGCCGCGTCGAACGGGCTGGCTACGACGAGCGCGCAGAGTCGGGGCATCGGTTCGCCCAGGGCGAGCTGGCGCGAGACGTCCACGGCGGCCGCCGCATACGCGGGTTCGAGCGCCACCGCGTGATCGAGCGGGTGGCCGAAGCCCGCGGCGGTGCGGGTGAGCCGGCTCAGGCGGATCGCCAGCGCCTGCATTGCCGCAAGCGTGGTGTCGGGCGTCAGTGCCGCCGAAGGAAACGCCCACTGGTTGCCGAGCGTCATCGATCCGAAGCCCCATCCGCTCCGCCCGGTCCGCGACGTTACGCGGCACCTGACGTCGAGCAGCGTCACGCGATCGACGACACGTCCGCCGAACATGTACGGCGCGCGATAGCGGTAGCCGGTGAAGCGGTACTGGACTTCGTCGATCCGGACGTCGGTGGACAGGCGGGTCGCGATGTGCATGGGCTGCTGATCATGTCCGACGCGGGCCGGCAGATCGTCTATGATGCCGCCCTCCAGTATGGCTGCAGGTGCTCGACCCGACTGCGGCCTTCGCGCTTTCGGGAGGTTCCATGCCGGTTGTTCGACTGCAGATCGTATGGCGTACGGTCATTGCCTGGTGCGCGGTGCTCGCGCTGGCGCTGCCTGCGGCGGCGGAACAGCGTGACGGCAGGTGGATTGCCACCTGGGCGCCGGCCCTGATGGAGCGTCCGGTCCCGGTCGCCGGTCGGGGCGGACCCGGCGGCGGTATGCAGGGACGCGGGGCCGGGCCGGCTGGGGCGGGACAGGCCACGCCGGGCCGGCGAGGCGGCGGGCCGCCCCCGCCGGTGACGTTCAATAACCAGACGCTGCGGCAGATCCTGCGCGTGTCGCTCGGCGGCGAGCGCATCCGCCTCGTCCTCAGCAACGCCTTCGGCACGGCACCGCTCCGCATTGGTGCGGCGCACGTGGCGCTTCGGGCGTGTCCGACACGCGCCGCCGGCTGTGAGCGGACGTCCGACACGGCGATCGAAGGGACCCCGCGGCCGCTGACGGTCGACGGTCGCCGTGCGTTCGTCGTGCCGCCGCGCGCCGTGCTCGTGACCGACCCGGTCGATCTCGACGTGCCGTCGCTCGCCGAACTCGTGGTCGATCTGTACCTGCCGGACGACCTGAGCGCCAATACGGTCCCGCTGACATACCACGCGTCGGCGATGCAGACGAACTACCTGTCGACGCCGGGCAATCACGCGGGCAGCGAGGCCTTTCCGGTCGACCGTCCCGTGAACAACTGGTTCTTCCTCGCGCGCGTCGAGGTCGTCGGTCCTGCCGACGCGGGCGTCATCGTTGCCCTGGGCGATTCGATTACCGACGGAGCGGGATCGACAGCGGGCGAGAACCGCCGGTGGCCCGATGTGCTGGCCGAGCGGCTCGTTCGACGCGGCGGCCGGCCGTTCGCCGTGGTCAATGCCGGTATCAGCGGCAACCGGCTGCTCGCGAGCGGATCGGGCGAGTCGGCGCTGGCCCGGCTCGATCGTGACGTGCTGCTGCAGCCCGGCGTCACGCACCTGATCGTGCTCGAAGGCATCAACGACATCGGCGCCGCCCGCGAGGCGCCCGAACCGTCAGCCGCCGATCTGATCCTCGCGCACCGCCAGATCATCGCGCGGGCGAAAGCGCGCGGCATCAACGTCATCGGCGCGACGCTCGCGCCGTTCGAAGGTGCGTTCTACTTCACGGCCGAAGGCGAGGCCAGGCGGCAGGCGCTCAACGAGTGGATTCGTACCAGCGGTGAGTACGACGCCGTCATCGACTTCGACCGGATTACGCGCGATCCCGACCATCCGGCGCGGTTCCTGCCGCTTCACGATTCAGGCGATCGGCTGCATCCCGGTGACGCGGGGTACGCCGCCATGGGCAACGGGATCGATCTGGCGCTGTTCGACTGAGCCGTGCACCAGGCGCGTGGCGAGCCCTGTCGCTACTTCGGCGCGGCGGGAGGGGAGTCGTCCGGCTCGCCCTGCGGCCGGGCCGACGCCTCGCCTGCCGGTTCCGGCGTGCCCCGCTGGAACTGTTCCAGCTCGCGGTCGATCTGGTCGCGGATGCGGCCGGCTTCGCGTTCCTGCCGGGCCCTGCCGATGGCCTGGAACAGGCTGAGCAGGTCGAAGCCGCCGCCGGCCACGGCAGTCGATGCCGGTGACGGGCCGCGTCCGGGACCCGCCGACGGCGGAGCGATCGGCGTGATCTCGGCCCAGCCGGGGGGCGCCGTCGCGAGATAGTCGGCGAACGTCGGCGCCTTCCGCGTGATGAGCAGGTAGAAGGTGTTGTCCAGCTGCAGGTCTGGCGACTCGTCGGCCTCGAGCGCCCGACGGATGCGCTCGAGCGTGTGGGGACTCACGATGCGCGAGAGCTGCGGCTCGTTGCCGTCGTCGGCCGTCGTCTCGGGACTGACGGTGTCGGGCTGATCCGACTGTTCGCCCGTCCCGACGGTGGCCGCCGTGGTCGTCGGGCCCGGCGCGGCCGATGAGCCCGGCGACTGCCACGCCCCGACCGGTGCGCCAGTCATCATCAGCAGCGCCAGAAGGCCACCCGTTGCGAGGCGCCGCCGGCGCCGGCCCGAGGCCATATCTCTAAGACGATACAGGACCCGGGCCGGCTGCGGCGACGTCCGGCGCCGATTGCGCCCGCAATCAGCGCACCGAATCGAACATCCAGCTGATGCCGAAACGGTCGACGACGACTCCGAAGAGTGTGCCCCAGGGGGAGTCGAACAACGGCTGAATCACCTGGCCACCCTCCGCCAGCGCGTCGAATGCCCGCCGTGTGACGGCCGGATCGGTCACCTGCAGCGCCACGCTGACGTTCCCCGACGGCGGCACGTCCTCGCAGGGCCCGTCGCTCAACAGCACCACGGCGGATCCGAGGCGCAGTTCGGCGTGCATGATCAGGTCGCGCCGCGCCTCGGGACAACTGGCATCGACGTCGCCGAAGCGCTTCAGGTCGGCCACCGTGGCGCCGAGCGCCTTCTCGTACCACGCAATCGCGTCGCGGCCGCGGCCGCCGAGGATCAGGTAGGGAGTTGCGGACTGAATCGCCATGGGGAGAGTGCTCCTTTCTTGAAAGGGCGCGGCGCAGCGGCCGCACCGTGAGTGCTCTCCCAGTTGGACCGGTGCCGATGCAGGAAATCATCGGTGGCCGACACGGCCCCGTCGCGTCGGTTCGAGTGGCGGGCAGGCGCGGACGCCGGGCGCCGCGCCCTTATGATGGACTGATGAGCGGCTGGCGTCTCGAGCACACTTACGCGAAGCTTCCTCCGCTGTTCTACACGCCGGTCGAGCCGACGCCGGTTCGCGATCCGCACTACGTTGTCTTCAACGTTCCCCTTGCGCTCGAGCTCGGCCTCGACGTCGAAGCGCTCGAGAGCGACGACGGCGTGGCCATTTTCAGCGGCAATCGGCTGCCCGACGGCGCATTTCCCATCGCGCAGGCCTATGCCGGCCACCAGTTCGGCACGTTCACCGCGCTCGGCGACGGCCGTGCGATCCTGCTCGGCGAACAGGTCGCGCCCGACGGGCGCCGGGTCGACATCCAGCTGAAGGGGGCCGGGCAGACGCGCTACTCGCGCCGCGGCGACGGCCGGGCCGCGCTCGGTCCGATGCTGCGCGAGCTCGTGATCGGCGAAGCCATGCACGCGCTCGGCATTCCCACGACGCGCGGCCTGGCGGTCGTGGCGACCGGTGAGCCGGTCTATCGCGAGCGCGTCCAGCAGGGCGCGGTCCTCACGAGGGTCGCGTCGAGCCACCTGCGCGTCGGCACCGTGCAGTGGGCGGCCGCGCACCGCGACATCGACGCCCTGCGCGCGATCGTGGGTTACACGATCGATCGTCACTACCCGACGCTCAGAGATGCCGAACGCCCGGCGCTCGCCCTGCTCGATGCGGTGGCCGAGCGGCAGGCCGTGCTCATCGCGAAGTGGCAGCTCGTCGGGTTCGTGCACGGCGTGATGAATACCGACAACATGTCGCTGGCCGGCGAGACGATCGACTACGGCCCCTGCGCGTTCATCGACGTCTACGATCCGGCCACCGTGTTCAGCTCAATCGACATGCAGGGGCGCTACGCCTTCGGCAACCAGCCGGCCATCGCCGAGTGGAACCTCGCGCGGTTTGCTGAGGCACTGCTGCCGCTCATTGATCCGGATGGCGAGCGGGCGCTCGACCTGGCGCGAGCGTCGCTCGAACGGTTCGCCCGTCTGTACGAGCGGGCCTGGCTCGACGGCATGCGCGCGAAGCTCGGCCTGTTCACGGCGGAAGACGACGACCGGGCGCTCGTCGACGATCTGCTCGCGTGGATGACGGCTGCGAAGGCCGACTTCACGTGGACGTTCGTCGAGCTCAGCCGCGACGGCGCCGATGCGATGCGGCGGGCCGATCCGTCGTTCGGGCCGTGGCTCGAACGGTGGCGGGCGCGCCTGGCGCGGCAGCCCCGGGATGCGCGGGAAGTCACGTCGCTCATGCGTCGGCACAACCCGATCGTCGTGCCGCGCAACCATCGCGTCGAGGAAGCGCTCAGCGCGGCCGAACAGGGCAGCATAGCGCCGCTCGGGGCCCTGCTCGACGCCCTGCGCGACCCGTACGACTACACGCGTCCGCGGCCCGAGCTGAGCAATCCTCCGCCGCCGGCCGACGTGCCCTACCGCACCTTCTGCGGCACCTGACGCCCCCGTCAGCGCGTCACAGTTCGGGCACCGGGAAGAGCACTCCGCCGAACAGCAGCCATGCGATCGCCAGCGTCCAGACGACGTTGAGCGCCTGGGCGAGGACGAACGCGATGGCGGGGCGTCCCTCTTCCATGGCGATGATGTCGCGGAAGCGGGTCTCGAGGCCGATGCACACGAACGCGAGCGCGAACCACCAGGTGCGGAGGCCGCGGATGACGCCGCCGGTCGCGTCGACGACGGCCGGACTGAGCACGAACGAGAAGAGCAGCGACGCCGCGATGAATCCGATCACGAACTTCGGGAATCGATCCCAGATGACGCGGGGCGACACCGGCGTGCCGTCGGTCCGCCCCTGACGCATCGTCCACCACACCGACAGGGCGAAGGCGGCGATGCCGAGCATGGCGTTCTGCGAGAACTTGACGATGACCGCTGCGTTCATCGCCGACTCCGAGATGAGCTCTCCGGCGGCGACGACCGCCCCCGACGTGTCGATGGTGCCGCCGACCCACGCGCCGCCGACCACTTCCGGGATGTCGAACGCGCGCACGGCCCACGGCATGACGATCATCATCGGCGCTGCCACGATCAGCACGAGCGACGTGACGTAGGAGAGCTTCTTCCGGTCGCCCTCGATCGCGCCGCAGGCGGCGATGGCGGCCGACACGCCGCAGATCGACACGGCCGTTGCGAGCATCGCCGAGAACTCGTCATCGACGCGAAGGCGACGCGAGATCCAGAAGGCGGCGTACCAGATGACGAGGATCACCAGCACGGCCTGGACGATGCCGAAGATGCCGGCGCGCATGATGCCGCCGAAGAGAATCGTCGCGCCCATCAGCACGAGGCCGGTCTTGATGAAGTACTCGGTGCGCACGGCCGGCTCGAGCCAGGCCGGCACGCCGACGGTGTTGCCGATGAGCAGGCCGAGGACGAGCGCGAAGATGACGTACTCGAAGCCCCACGCCTGCACGAACGACGCCCCCTCGAGGGCCAGCGACAGCCAGGCGAGCACGAAGACGACCGGGAACGCGAGCACGTACGGGCCGGTCCGGCCGCCCATGGCGGCGACCCCGAGTGCCGACGTGACGAGCAGGTACAGGCCGATGACGGCAGATGAGGCGAGATTGCCGGGAGCGAGGAGTGCGCCCGCCGTATCGGGTGCCCACGCGAAGGAGGGAAGCGCCGGCCTGAAGCCGGCAAGCGTCAGGGCGATGAGGGCAAACCCCAGGATGACGGTCAGCCAGTCCTCGCCCAGGCGCCCACGCGGTGCTGGCGTCGTCATGCGCCGGAGAATAGCAGAGACAGCCGCCTGCGGTGATCACCAGGCGGTGATCACGCCTTCTTCCAGAGCCTGAGCGTCCCGGGCAGCCGCCGGGCCATGACGAGCTGTTCGTAGCCGGGCGGGAAGCTGCCGCCAAAGCCGTTGTAGGTGACGACGAACGTGCCTGCCGGGGCCCGTGCGAGCAGGCCGACCGTGGCGTCGAGATCGCGCTGCACGTCCTCGTCGGTCGGAATCCCGTCGTCATCGAACTCGACGGCACGGAAGACGTATTCGCCGAACGGATTGAAGAAGTAGTACGCGTCGGGCGCGAGGGCTTCGGCCGTCCCGACGCCGCCTTCGATGAACGTGACGCGGTCGTCGACATCGAAGAGCGCGGCAAGATCGCGTGCGGCGGCGACCAGCTGCCCGCGTCGTTCGACGCCGCTGATGGAGTACCTGGTCAGCAGCGCCGCGACCACGCAGAACTTGCCCGCTCCCGAGCCGACGTCGACAAGCGTGCGCACGCCCGCCTCGTTGAGCCAGCGTGCCGCCAGGCGCGCGACCGCCAGCGGTGTCCAGTAGATCGACGACACTGCCTGCAGCGCGGGCGGCATGAAGCAGTCGAACGCTTCGTCGGCCACGGGCCGGCGCGTGCGCAGGGAGCGGGCCAGCCGACGGGCTTCGATCCGCGCCTCGCGCAGCGCGTCCGCTGCGATGCGCGAGGCGCTCTCCGGAACGGTACCGTCCATCGAGACAGCTTACGCCGGCCGCGCGATCGTTCGCCGGCCGGCGGGCCGTCCGCCTGATCGCTTGTGTCCGTCCCTTGCTTCGTGGTCCGTGTCGCGTGCCTATATGCCTCCCGGATGTCCCGGCGGGAACCATCCGCCGTTGCGGCACGTCCAGTCGTCGCCCGGGCGAGGCGTCGTGCAGTCGTCGGTCGACGGCGGCGGCGTCGCTGGTGGCGGCGAGTCCGGGGGCGGCGTCATGCCGGGCGGCAGCCAGCCGCCGTTGTAGCACGTCCAGTCGTCACCGGGGCGAATCGTCGTGCAGTCGTCGGTCGCTGGTGGCGGTGTCGACGGCGGCGGTGTCGTGGGCGGCGGCGAGCTCGGGGGTGGGGTGATGCCCGGTGGCAGCCAGCCGCCGTTGTAGCACGTCCAGTCGTCGCCGGGGCGAATCGTCGTGCAGTCGTCGGTCGATGGCGGCGGTATCGACGGTGGAGGTGTGGTGGGCGGCGGCGAGCTCGGCGGCGGTGTGATGCCGGGGGGCAGCCAGCCGCCGTTGTGGCACGTCCAGTCGTCGCCCGGGCGAATCGTCGTGCAGCTGTCGGTCGGCGGCGGGGCGACCGGTGATCCGAGCCGGTAAACCGCGCCGTCGTGACTCACGACGTACAGTTCGCCGGCGGCATCGACGCCGAAGCTCGACGGCGACGTGATGCCCGCCAGCTCGCCGGTGTGCTCCTGCACGTCGGTCACGGTTGCTTCGCCGCTGCCGTCGATCGCGAGCCCGAGCGACCAGAAGCGGCTGGTCACGTAGTCGGCGAAGAAGTAGCGCCCGACGAAGTCGGGCAGTGCCGAGCCCCGGTAGATGAAGCCGCCGGTGATCGAGCGGCCGTCGCTGTGCGGATACTCGTGAATCGGATCGACCAGCGGCGCGGCGAATGGCGGCGGCATGGCGATGTGATCGTGCGCGCCTTCGCGGTTGCGCCAGCCGTAGTTCCGTCCGCCGGTGGCGGGCGGCTCGTAGTTGATCTCTTCCCAGAGTCCCTGGCCGACATCGGCAATGACGAGCGCGCCGGTTCCTCCGCTTGCCGGATCGTCGAAGCTCCAGCGCCACGGGTTCCGCAGGCCGAAGGCCCAGATTTCGTCGAGCACGTCGGCGTTGCCGACGAACGGATTGCCGGGCGGCACGTCGTATCCCTCCGGATCCGAATCGGATACCGACACGTCCAGACGCAGCATCTTGCCGAGCAGCGTCGACGGGTCCTGCGCCCGGTGGTCCGGATCGTCGGCGCTCCCGCCGTCGCCCATGCCGACGTAGAGGAACCCGTCGGGACCGAAGGCGATCTGACCGCCGTTGTGATTGGGGAACGGCTGCACGATGAAACGCTGTCCACCGGGCCACGCCAGGTCGAACCGGCTTGCCGGATCGGCAAGGAGCGGGTTCGACGGCGACCGGGTGAAGCGCGCCACGACGGTGTGGCCGTCGAGGTTGGTGAAGTTGACGAACAGCCGGCCGCTGGACGCGTAGTCGGGTGCGAAGGCGAGTCCGAGCAGGCCGCGTTCGCCGGTCGAGCTCACCTGACCCGTGAGGTCGAGGAAGCTGGTCGGTTGTACCTGTCCGTCGACCAGCACCCGGATGCGCCCGCCCTGTTCGACGACGTACTGCACGGCGGGATTGGTCGGATCCTGGACGAACCCCACTGGATTGGTGAAGCCGGACGCCACGAGTGATGCCGTCAGTGTTGTCGTCTGGACCCCGGTGGCGGGGGTCGCGGTCACACCGGCGCCGGGTGTCCGGAGTGACGGCAGAAAGAGGGCGAGAAGGAGCACGCCGGCTGCGGATCGCACACGCATGGAGACCTCCAGTCGATCAGGGGGAGTCTCTGGTGGTCGACGGCCGAAAACGGACGGGGAGGGGATCTGCGACAGCGTCGCAGAGTCGGCCGGCCGGCGCAAGCGATTCCGGACGGGCTAGCCGATTTTGTCGACGAGCCGGGCGTGGCCGGCCGGCGGTGCCAGCACGCGGCGGTAGGCGGCCAGGGTGGTCTCGCCGCGTTCGAGGCTGGCGATGGCGCTGCGGCGGGCCAGTTCGGCGTCGGCAAGCGCCGACATCGACTGCTGATCGGTGGCGAGGATCTCGCCGACGAGCAGGGTGGCCTCGCGGTGCCGCGCGACGACCGCGTCGTAGCCGTCGACCTGGCGGGCGACGTCGCGGTGGGCCGCCAGCGTCTGGCGGATCGATCGGAGGCCTTCCTCGATGGTGACGAGGCTCTGCATGATGGCATCGCGCCGGTCGGCGACGCGATGAAAGGCCTGGAAGTCGCCGGCGGCCGTCACCTCGCGCTGCTGCCGGGCGACCTCGGCCAGCTGACGCAGCAGGTTCAGTTCCGCGTCGATGCCCGCCCGGTACTCGTCGAGCAGGCGGGTGGCCTCGTCGCGCGTCACGCCACGGGCTCCGGCACGGGCCGGGCGGCGATCTGCTGCCACCCGTCGCGCAGCACGTCGAGAATGCGCCGCACGTCCTCGAGCGGCTTCGGGTCCTGCTTCACGGTCGCCTCGACGATCGAGTCGGTCATCCAGGTGTAGAGCGCGTCGAGCCGCTCGGCGATCTCGCCGCCGCGCTCCATGTTCAGCGTGCCCTGCAGCTCGCCGACGATGGCGAGCGCCTTCGAGATGGCGTCGCGTCGCGTGCGGATGTCGCCGCGTGCCATGGCGTCGAGCGCGGTCGTGACGCTGCGGATGGCGCCGTCGTAGAGCATCACGACCAGCTCGAGCGGGCTGCTCGAGCGGACCTGGGTCTGCACGTAGTGCTGCGCGGCGCGTGAGGCGTGAACCATGAACGGAAACGTCCTTGAAGCGTGAAGGGAACCCGGAATCAGTACAGGCTCGCCAGCGAATCGGACTGGCTGCGGAGGCGCGACATCGCCGCGTCGGCCTCGGTGAACTGGCGCTGCAGCGCTTCCCGCTGCAGCGCCAGGCGGTCCTGGAGCGCGAGGATCTGCGTATCCATCGCCTTCACCTGGCGATCGAGGCGATCGGTCGCCGAGCGCAGCATGCCGCCGGCGCGCGTGTACTCGTCGAGCATCGATCCGATCGCGGGGAACACGCCGTCGTCGCCGGCGAACAGTGCGCGGACGGCGTCGCCGTCGGTCTCGAGCGCCGCGTCGAACATGCGGCGGTCGAGCGACAGGCGGCCGTCGCGCCCGAGCACGACCCCCACTTCTGCCAGGTGGGTGAACGTGCCGTCGCCGTGCGCGCCGAGCAGCGCCGATCGAAGGCTGCTGCGGAGCTGCCGCACGATCGGGTCGCCGGCAATGCTCGACGCGTCGCCCGAGGCGGCGCTGAGCCGCTGTCGATCGATGAACGACAGGATGTTGTTGTAGGCCTCGACGAATGCTTCGACCTTCGCGACGAACGCCGAGCTGTCGGGCTCGATGTCGATGCTCACCGTCGCGTCGGGATCGGCCCGGTGCACGGTGATCGTGACGCCGGCCGCAATGCTCTCGAACACGTTCGAGCTGCTCGTGGCCGGGATGTTGTTGATGGTGATCGCGGCGTCGGACGCCTCGACGGCGTTGGCACCGAACGAGATGCCGGTACCGCCGGTGAGGTTGTTCGAGACGGTGAAGGCGTGCTCGACGCCGGTCAGCGTGCTCGTCAGGGTGAGGCGGTAGCTGTCGGGACCGGTCCGGATGGCTGCCGCGGTCACCCCGATGCCGTCGGTGGCGTTGATCGCGTCGGCCAGACCCTGGAGCGTGACGTCGCCGCTGATCGCGACCTCGACGCCGCCGATGGTGATCGATCCGCCGCCGGCGACGATCGTCGTGTCGGCGTCCGCGAACGTTTCGACCGAGGGCGTCACCTGCGCGCGCGCGAGGGTCGTGACCACCACGTCATACCGCGCCGGCACGGCCGCCGGGCCGCTCGAGACGGTGACGGCACCCGTGTCGCTCGATCGGCCGGCTGTCGTCGAGATTGACGAGATCGAGCCGAGCGCCTCGGCCGCCGACCGCAGTTCGTCGACGCGCGCGCTCAGGGTGTTGATCGTCGTGATCTGCGACTTGAGCGCGGACTGACGGTTCTGCAGCGCGGCGAGCGGCTGGCTCGCCTGCGCCATCAGCGCGTTCAGCACCACGTTGAAGTCGATGTTGTTGAACCCGCTGAAGGTGATCGGACTGCTCATGTCGAAGGCCCGGAAGTCGCTGCCGAACCGCGTGGCAATCCGGCCGCCCCGGAGCGGCGCGGCCGGATCAACCGGAAGCGGATGAGGTCCTCCGCTTCCGGTCCGTCATCGCTGCTGTCGTTACCGCAGCAGGGCGAGCACGCTGCCCGTGTTCGCGTTCGCCTGCGCCAGGGCGGCGATGCCGCTCTGCGTCAGGATGCTGTAGCGCGTCAGGTTCGCCGACTCCTCGGCGATGTTCGCGTCGCGGATGCGGCTTTCGGCCGCCTTGGTGTTGGTGATCTGCGACTGCGCGAGCGACATCGCGAACTGCAGCCGGTTCTGGATGGTACCGACGGTGGCCTGTGCCTGGCCGAGCGTGGCGACGGCCGCGTCGATCGTCGTGACGGCCGTGGCGGCGTCGGCCGCGTCCAGGACGTTGAGGCCGGTCAGGCCGAGCGCCGCCGTGCTGACCGCGCCGATCTGCCCGCCGACCGTGCCGTTGCTGCCGTCGGCGCTCACGAAGACCGAGAAGCCCTCGGCCTGATCGAGGCCCGCCACCGACGCCTCACGATCGATTTCCGTGAGCACGTCCTGGAACTCGCGGTCCAGGATGGTGCGGTCGACTGACGAGCTGGCCGACGCCGCCTGCGTGGCCAGCGTCGAGAGCCGGTCGAGCAGGGTGGCGATGTTGTTGAGCGCGCCGTCCTTGATCTGCAGCACCGACAGGCCGTCGCCCGCGTTGCGCAGACCCTGGGTCAGCACGGCAATCTCCGAACGGTACTGGTTGGCAACGACCAGGCCCGCCGCGTCGTCGCCCGAGCGGTTGATGCGGTACCCGCTCGACAGGCGCTCGAGCGCCTTCTGCAGTCCGAGGTTGGTGGTGGTCAGGTTCGCCTGGGCATTGACCGCCGAGACGTTCGAGACGACTGAAAACGATGCCATCGAGCTTCCTCCTTGAGTGGCAGCCGGCGTCCATGCCGGCCGGCCGGCGATCCCTGTCGCCCGGCCCGTGGAGGTAATCGGGGGGGCTCCCTCTTTCTTTAGCCGGAGCTGGCAACGATCTCGCCTTACTCACCGGCGGAAGGGAACCTCATGGCCGTCACGATTGCCGAACCCATCGCCAGCACTCGCGAAAACGGGCCGTTTCCGCGCCCGATTTCCTCGAACATCCTCGTTGCGCCCTCCCTCGTCGGTCGATCCGGCATGACGGCCAGCCGACCTGCTGGTGTCGGTCGACCGACTGCCTCACCGGATCCGGCGGCTCCGCCCGACGGCGGCGACCCGCCCTCGTCGGACCCGCTGCCGCTGCCGCAGCTGGTCCAGGAAGCCGTCGATACGGCCCTCGACAGCATCGGCATGCTCGAGGCGCAGGCGCGCGACGCGGCGCGGCGCTTTCGCCGCGGCCCGCTCGACGACGCGCAGCGGCGACTGGCGGCGCTCGTCGAGAGCACGCGCACGCTGATCGAACTGGCCGTCATGGCTGCCGAGGCGTCGGGCACGTCGCTCGAGGCCCTCGGTACCGCGTGCGGCGAGCAGCCGGAACAGCAGACCCAGACGGCGCTGCTCCGCATGATCGACCGCCAGATCGAGGGCGACTGGCACGGCCTGGCCGGCGCGCTCGAGGGCTCCTACGTGGCGGCGCTCGGCGCGTGGCGCCGCATCTTCGAGGCGCTCGACGGGCCCGACCCCATGGGGACCGCGGCATGAAGACGACGACCGCTGTCGAGTCCGTGCCGTTTGCGCCGCCCGCCATCGGCGCCGAGGAGATTGCCGAGGTCATCGCGACGCTCGAATCGGGATGGCTGTCGACCGGCCCGCGCGTCCGGCGCTTCGAGGCCGAGTTTGCCGCCTACGTGGGCGCCGCGCACGCCGTCGCGCTCAATTCGTGCACGGCCGGCCTGCACCTGGCGCTGCTCGCGGCCGGCGTCGGGCCGGGCGACGAAGTCATCACGACGCCGCTGACCTTCTGCGCGACGGCCAACGTCATCGTGCACGCGGGCGCGACGCCCGTCTTCGCCGACGTCGATCCGCGTACGGGCACGCTCGCGCCGGCAGCCGTCGAAGCGGCGCTCTCGCCCCGGACGCGCGCCGTCATCCCGGTGCACTACGGCGGCATGCCGGCCGACGTCCTCGCGATCCGCGCCATCACGCAGCCGCAGGGCATCGTCATGATCGAGGATGCCGCGCACTGCATCGAGGGCATCGCGCGGGGCCGCAAGGTGGGCGCGATTGGCGACTTCACCTGTTTCAGTTTCTACGCGACGAAGAACATCACCACCGGCGAAGGCGGGATGCTCACGACGGCGTCGGCCGAGGCGGCCGAGTGGATCCGTACCGCGTCGCTGCACGGCATGACGCGCCCGGCGTGGACGCGCCACCAGATCGGCCGGCCGGCGCGCTACGACGTCGTGCTGCCGGGCTTCAAGTACAACATGACGGATCTGCAGGCCGCGATCGGCCTGCATCAGCTCGCGCAGATCGAGGTCAACTACGCGCGCCGGGCGGCCATTGCCCGGGCGTACGACGAGGCGTTCGCCGATCTGCCGCTGGGCCGGTTCGCGCCGCCGCCCGCCGGCTCGCGCCACGCGCATCACCTCTACATGGTGCTTGTCGACGGCCGTGCGGGTATCACGCGTGACGAAGCCGCGGAGCGGCTTGCCGAGGCCGGCGTCTCGACGAGCGTCCACTTCCATCCGCTGCACCTGCACAGCTACTACCGCGGCCGGTTCGGCTACAGCCGCGGTGCGTTTCCGGTGGCCGAGCAGCTCGCCGACACCGTGCTGTCGCTGCCGCTGTCGCCTGCGCTGTCGGACGCGCAGGTCGATCACGTCATCTCCGTCGTTCGCCGGATCTTCGGAGGCTGACCATGTCGACGCGACCTCGACCCTACGTGCTTTTCGCATCGGCGGCCGGGGCCGGGCTGGGCTTCGGCCATCTCGTCCGCTGTGGGGCGATCGCCGATGCGCTCGGCGTCCGCCGCGAGCTCGCCCTGCGGGGCTCCGACGACACGCGCGATCGCGCGCTGGCGTTCGGCTGGACCGTGCACGCCGGGCCGCGGCTCGAACAGCTCCTGCAGCCGGACCTGCTCGTCGTCGACGAGCCGTCGCGACGGCATCGTGACCGCTGGATCAGACGCGCGCAGGCGGCCGGTGTGCCGGTCGTCGCGCTGCTCGACGCTTCGACCGACGTCTGCGACGCCGACCTTGTCGTCGACGGCAGCTTCGCGGCGCGGCGCCGGCACGACGGGCGGTGGTGCACCGGACCCGCGTGGATGCTGCTTGCACCGTCGGTCGCCGCGCGGCGTCGGCGGCCGGTCCGGCGCGATTCCGGGCGTCTGCTGATCGCGCTCGGTGGCGGCGCGCACGTCGCACGGCTCGGTGCGCCGATCGCCGGGCAGATCGCTGCGCGCCGGCCGGCGTTCCGCGCGGGGATGGGGCAGGGATTCTCCGCCGACCCCCTCCCTGAATTGCCTGTCTTTTATACCATTTCCCGGCCCCCAAAACC
>QGVF01000030.1 GCA_003242705.1 Acidobacteriota bacterium | reverse complement strand
TTTTTTAAAGCAGAAGCCGGGATTGGTATTCTTGTTGGGTTTCGGGGGCCTGGAATTTGTTAAAAGAACCAGTTACGGCCGCCCCCATGGTGGCGGGGGGCCGTGCCCGCCGGTACGGCGGTCGCGACAAGAGCCGGCTCGTCGTCGACGGCCGCACCATCATCGTTCGACAGGTGGAGGCGCTGCAACCGGTGGCCGCCGAGATCGTCGTCGTGGCGCCCGACGCGGCCCGGTTCGCCGACCTGCCGGTGCGGGTCGTCGCCGACAGACAGCCCGGCCTCGGAGCCGTCGGCGGCATCGACGCGGCGCTGCACGCGGTCGACTGCGATCGGGTGATCGTGCTGGCGTGCGATCTGCCGTTCGTCACCACGGCACTGCTCGCGACGCTGGCGGAGCGCGCCGACGGCCACGACGGTGCGTGGGTCCGCACCGGGCAGGGGGTCGAGCCGCTGGTCGCCTGCTACCGCCGGCAGGCCCGCGAGCCGCTGGCGCGCTACATCGCCGCCGGCGGGCGCCGTGCCCGCGGCCTCGAGCAGTGGCTCGACATGGCCGTGCTCGAATCGCCCGAGCTCGACCGATTCGGCCCGCCGGCCCGTCTGCTGGCGAACATCAACACGCCGGCCGACTATGCCCGGATACAATACGACTCCGCATGATCCTTCCCGTCCACGCTGTCATCCGCTCCACGCTCGTCCAACTGCTGACCGACCGCTTTCAGCTGGCGCCCGACGAACTGCCGGAGATCGTTCTCGAAATCCCGCCGAAGCGCGCTTTCGGCGACCTGGCCGCGCCGGTCGCCTTCGAGCTCGCGCGCCGGCTGCGGAAGGCGCCGCGCGCCATCGCCCAGGAGCTGGCCGGGGCGATCGGGCCGATTCCGGCCGTCGCACGCGTCGAAGCGGCCCCCAGCGGGTACCTCAATTTCTTCCTTGACCGCGCCGCGTGCCTGCAGCAGTGGCTCGCGCCGGCGCCCGCCCGGACGGCGGCACCGGAGCACGGCAAGGTCATCGTCGAGCACACCGCCATCAACCCGAACAAGGCCGCGCACATCGGCCACCTGCGCAACGCTGCCCTGGGCGACACGCTCGTGCGGCTGCTCCGCTTCCAGGGGCGTCCGGTCGAGGTGCAGAACTACATCGACGACACGGGCGTTCAGGTCGCCGACGTCGTCGTCGGCTTCAGTCATCTGGAAGGACGCGACCTTGCCGGCATTCAGGCGATCGCCGCCCAGCAGTCGCCGACGTTCGACTACTACTGCTGGGACCTGTACGCCAGAGTGACCGAGTGGTACAGCGGCGATGAGTCGCGGCTCGAGGTCCGCCGGCAGGTGCTGCACGACATCGAGCACGGCGTCGATCCGCACGCCGCGATGGCCGCGTTCATCGCCGACCGCATCGTCCGCTGTCATCTGCGCACGATGGCGCGGATGAATGTCGACTACGACCTGCTCACCTGGGAGGGCGACATCCTCCGGCTGCACTTCTGGACGACGGCCTTCGAGCAGCTGAAGGAACGGGGTGCGGTGTTCCTGCAGACCGAGGGACGACTGGCCGGCTGCTGGGTCATGACGATCGACGACGGCGCGGCGGCGGACGGCGACGATGACGCCGACGAAGAGGATCAGCGTGAGAAGGTGATCGTGCGATCGAACGGGACGGTCACCTACGTCGGAAAGGACATCGCGAACCAGTTCTGGAAGTTCGGCCTGCTCGACCGCGATTTCAACTACCGCCGGTTCCTCACGCGTCCCGACGGAACCGTGCTCTGGGCCACGACGTCGGGCGAGAGCGATCCCGGAGCACCGTCATTCGGACGGGCCACGGCGGTCTACAACGTGATCGACACCCGGCAGTCGTACCTGCAGCAGCTGCTGAAGCAGGCGCTTCACACGATGGGCTACACCGGGCAGGCGGAACGGTCGACGCACTTCTCGTACGAGATGGTCGCGCTCTCGCACGCAACGGCCCGCGCGCTGGGCTACGAGGGTGGCGACGAGGGCAAGCCGTTCGTGGAGGTTTCGGGACGCAAGGGTCTGGGCGTCAAGGCCGACGACCTGCTCGATCGCCTCGTCGCCACGGCCGCCGAGGAAGTCGCGCGGCGCAATCCGGACGCGCCTGAGGCCGAACGCCGACGGACGGCCGAGGCCATCGCCATTGCCGCCGTCCGCTACTTCCTCGTCAAGTTCACGCGCAACAAGATCATCGCGTTCGACATCGACGAGGCGCTCAGCTTCGAGGGCGAAACCGGCCCCTACATCCAGTACGCCGCAGTCCGCGGCGGCAACATCCTCGCGAAGCTCGAGGAACGGTTCGGCGTGAAGGAAGCCGACATCCTCGAACGGCTGCCGTCGCTCTTCCGTGGTCCGCTCGACGGCGGCGAGGCCGCCGACGAGTTGTGGGGCCTCGTGCTCGAGGCATCGCGACTCGACGAGGTCGTCGACGTGTCGGTCCGCACGCTCGAGCTGTCGGTGCTCGCGAAATTCGCGTTCGGCCTGGCACAGGCCTTCAACGCCTTCTACCACCGGCAGCAGATCCTGCGCGAAGAGGACGAAGCCGCCAGGCTCTGGCGCGCCGCCGCCGTCGTGTACGTGCGGCGTCAGCTCACCGCGGCGCTCGATCTGATGGGATGCGCGGTGCCGGCGCGAATGTAGGGCGGGCGTTCGGCCTGCGGGTCGCTCAGCGGTCGAAGATCGCGAGCGTCTCGACGTGCGGCGTGTTCGGGAACATGTCGAACGCCTCGATGCGGCTCAGGCGGTAGCCCGCGTTCACCAGACGCCCCGCATCACGCGCGAGCGTGGCCGGGTCGCACGAAACGTAGACCACGCGCGGCGCGCCGAGATCGACCAGCCGCGCCATCGCTTCGGGCGATGCCCCGGTCCTCGGCGGGTCGACCACGACCACGTCGAACGTGCCGGGCAGCGCGATCAGCAGTGCCGCTTCCACCGTCTGCTGCTGCGTCGCCAGCGTGGGCCAGCGGCCGGCATTTACGGCCAGGTCAGCCGCGCTCGTGGCGTCGCCCTCCACGGCGACCACTTCGGCACCGCGGGCGGCCAGCGCCACCGAGAACAGTCCCACGCCGGCGTACAGGTCGAGCACCCGCCGCCCCTCCGCATGCGCGAGCACGCGCTCGACGAGCCGTCCCGTCAGGAAGCGATTCCCCTGGAAGAACGACGCCGCCGAACGTGTCCAGGCGGCGTCGGCCGGCAGCACGCCCTCGCCGCACAGCTCCGCCGCCGTGTCGGTGACGCGCCCGACGCCGGCGACCACCACCATGCGTCCGTAGACCTCTGTCGTGATTCCCGTGACGCCGTCGACGAGCAGCGGGCGCATGCCGAGCGCGTCGGCACGGAGCCGCTGCCCTTCGCCGGCCTCGAGGTGGAGCACACGCGCCGTGGCCATCACGTTCTCAGCAACGAGCACCGAAGCCAGCTGCTCGCGTAGCTCGCCCATCTGCTCGAGGACCGCTTCGACGGCCGTCATTGTCCCGTCGCTGAACTGTCCGGTCGCCCGGGCATCACACAACCGGTGGCTGCGCTCGAGGAAGAGGCCGGCGCGCCCATCGCGCACGTGCAGCCGGCCACGCAGGCGGAAGCCGTGCTCGGGCGAAGCTGCCACCTCGACCGGCGTGTCGAGCGGCATGCGCGCCAGCCGACGGAACGCATCCGCGACGATCTCCCCCTTCAGGACGCGCTGACGCTCCGGCGCAATGAACGCGTACGCCATCCCGCCGCAGGCCGGATCGCAGATCGGCTCGCGCCGATCGGGACTCGCCTCCAGCACGTCGACAACGGTCGCAAAGAGGACCTTGCGCGAGGAGGGCTCGAGGCGGACGCGCACGCGCTCACCGGGGATACCTCCGGCGACGAGCACGACCTGCCCGTCGTGCCGCGCCAGCATCCGCCCGCCGGCGACGGGACGCTCGATCATCAGCGTCAGCTCACGCATCGCCACCACCCGCTGTGGGATCAATCCACGCCGGGTCGATCACCGGCAGGCCCCGACGCGCGCGCATCAGCCGGTCCACCGCCCTGTCGATCGCGCGCTCCCAGGCGTCCGGAGTCAGCCGCCCGCGGAACGGCGCCAGGTCTTCGATCGCTTCGGCGCGTGCGCGTGCGAGCGCCTCGGGTTCGGCCAGCATCGCCGCGTCGGCAATCGCGTGATCGAGATCGGCCGCACGCGGGGCCAGCGCACGTCTGGCGTCGCCGCGCGTGCGTCGCACCTCTTCGCGCAGTTCGATGGCCGCGGCGAGGATCCCCGCAACGCGCGTCCTGAACGCCTCCGACTCGTCGAGCCGCCCCGCGGCTGCCGACAGCCGGTCGACCACGCGATCGAGCTCGCGCACGGCCGACGGCCGTCGCGCGTGGGGCGTCGGCGCCGCCTCGCCTTCACCGGTCGTCCGCTCCCCCTCGTCGAGCGACCACAGGCCTACGGCACGGCGCCACTCGTCGTACACCGCACGAACGTCGTCCTCGCAGAACTCCAGGCGCAGCGGCCGCTTCGACCGTCCGGCGCGGTGGCGCTCGGCCTTCTGCTCGATACCGCGATAGACGACCGCGAGCGGAATGCCTTCGGTCGCCCAGCTGCGCACCAGCTCGAAGGCCGGACCGACGATCCGGATGATGTGCCCTTCGTTGACGCGAGCCAGGTGCTCTTCGACGCTCCGGCAGTACTGCCCGAGATCGAGCCCGTCGTGCGGCTTCTTCTCCGGCCGGCTATGCACCCGACAGTCCTTCCCAGATCACGTCTCCCGCCACGACCCGCACGACGACTCCTTCCCTGCTCACCAGCAGCGCGCCGTCGTCGTCGACATCGCGTGCCACGCCGCGATGTTCACCTTCCGCATCGTGCCACCGTACAACGCCGCCAAGACCGGAGCGGGCGAACCAGCGCCACCGCTCGATGATCGCCCCTCGACCGCCCTCGTGCACGAGCCCGACGGCCAGCCGCAGCCGCCCCAGCAGCGTCGTCAGCAGCGCCGGACGATCGCAGCGTCGCCCCAGCTCCGCTTCGACCGACGTGGCCGTCGCCTCGAGTGGCGGCGGCACGGGCCGGTCGACGAGATTGATTCCGATGCCCACCACCAGCGCGCTCAGGGCTCCGCCGGTCGTCACTCCCTCGGTGAGGATTCCGCCGAGCTTGCGCCAGGGGCTGCCGATGACGAGATCGTTCGGCCACTTCAGCTCGACCGGCAGGCCCGTCGTGGCCAGCAGGCTCTCGGCCGCGGCCACGCCCGCAGCAAGCGTCACGAGCGGCTGGATGCCGGGATCGGCGGGCGGCCGGATGACGACGGACAGGTACAGCCCGGCACCGGGCGGCGACCACCACTCGTGACCGCGCCGCCCCCGCCCCTGGCGCTGCACGCCGGCCAGTACGCCCGTCCCTTCCGGTGCACCTTCACCCGCAAGGCGAAGTGCGACGTCGTTGGTCGAGCCGGTTTCCGCGCAGTAGAACAGCCGCGCGAACGGACCAAGCTCCGTTCGCGCGACGTCGATCGCGCGAGCCAGATCGTCGGGCAGCGGGTCGAACATGCCACGATCAGATCGTGATCTCGAGACTGATGTCGGCGGCGGGTGCCGAGTGCGTGAGCGCGCCGACCGATACGTAGTCGGCGCCGCAGTCGGCCAGACGCGCCACGCGTTCGAGCGTCATGTTGCCCGACAGCTCGATGCGCACCCGGCCGGCGATCCGCGCAATTGCCTCACGCGTCAGCGCATCGTCGAAGTTGTCGAGCATGACGATGTCGGCACCAGCCGCGACCGCCTCGTCGACCTCGGCGAGCGACTGCGCCTCGACTTCGATCGGCAGGCCCGGCGCGCCAGCCCTGGCCAGCGCTACCGCCTTCCCGATGCCGCCGGCCACGCGGATGTGGTTGTCCTTGATGAGCACGGCGTCGAACAGGCCGAGCCGGTGATTCCGCCCGCCGCCGCAGCGGACCGCATACTTCGCCAGCAGGCGCATGCCGGGCAGCGTCTTGCGCGTGTCGAGCACGGTCATCGGCGAGGCGGCGTCGACAAAGGCGCGCGTCAGCGTGGCGATGCCAGACAGATGCTGCAGGATGTTCAGCGCCGTCCGTTCGGCGGTCAGCAGCGCCCGTGCCGGTCCTTCGACGCGCCCGAGCACGGTGCCCGCCGGGCAGCGATCGCCGTCGGCCCGCACGGGCTTCCAGACGATCGAGTCGTCGACCTGTGTAAACACCTCGCGGGCGATGTCGAAGCCGGCCAGGACGAGATCGACCTTGGCGATGAACTCCGCCGCGCCCTGACGATCGGCCGGAATGGTCGCCCGGGACGTGACGTCGCCGGTCCCGACGTCTTCGGCGAGCGCCCGCCGGACGAGGTCGCGATAGGCGCCGGGGTCGAGCGGCTCAGGCATCGGCGGTCACCGGCACGATCTCGGCCGACACGCCGGCGGCGCCCCACTGGACGCTTGCCTCGGCCACGTTGTTGCCGCGCAGGACGTCCGCCTCGACGAGCCGCCAGGTCGCTTCGTCGGCCGGGGTCGCCAGCGTCAGCCGCACGGGCACGCCGAAGCCGAGCTTGTGCGCCGAGCGGGCCTGCCGGATGGCCGCCGTGGCCTCCGACGCCGCCTCGACGGCCGCGTCAGCCTCGGCCGTCGAGCCCGTGAGCGGAAGGTCGGCCGCCGTCGGCCACGCAGCCCGGTGCACCGACCCCTGCCGCCACCACGACCAGACCTCCTCGGTGACGAACGGGAGGAATGGCGCGAAGAGCCGCAGGATGACCGACAGCGCGGCCGTCGCGGCCGACACGGCCGATGCCGCGTCGGGGCCCTCGCCCGCACGACGACGCTTGACGAGCTCGATGTAGTCGTCGCAGAACCACCAGAAGAAGTCCTCGACCTCGCGCAGCGCCGCAGCGTAGTCGTAGCCGTCGAGGTGGCGCGTGGCCGAGTCGACCACCCGCTGCAGGCGCTGGAGCATGCCGCGGTCGAGCGCCACCGTCACCTCGCCCGCCGGTTCCTGGCGCTGCAGCACGAAGCGCGACGCGTTCAGCAGCTTGATGGCCAGCCGGCGGCCAACCTTCATCTGGCCGGGTTCGAACGCCGTGTCGACGCCGGGACCGCCGCGCGCCGCCCAGTAGCGGACCGCGTCGGAGCCGTGCTCCTCGAGCAGCGCCATCGGCGTGACGACGTTGCCCTTCGACTTCGACATCTTCTTGCGGTCGGGATCGAGCACCCAGCCCGAGATGGCCGCGTGCTTCCACGGCAGCGCGTCGGTCTCGAGATGCGACCGGAGCACCGTCGAGAAAAGCCACGTCCGGATGATGTCGTGCGCCTGCGGCCGCAGGTCCATCGGGTAGGTCCGGCCGAACAGGTCCGCGTCGCGCTCCCACCCGCACACGATGAGCGGGGTGAGCGACGAAGTGGCCCACGTGTCCATCACGTCGGGATCACCGACGAAGCCGCCCGGCTGGCCGCGCTGATCGGCGGTGTAACCGTCGGGCACGTCGGTCGACGGATCGATCGGCAGGCGGCTCTCGTCGGGCAGCAGCCGTGCGTTGTAGTCGACCGTGCCGTCCTCGCGCACCTTGTACCAGACCGGGAACGGCACACCGAAGAACCGCTGTCGGCTGACGCACCAGTCGCCGTTCAGTCCGTTCACCCAGTTCTCGAAGCGCGACACCATGTGCGCCGGAATCCAGCGCAGCTGCCGTCCCCGCTCGAGCAGCGCCTCCTTGAACGGCATCGTCCGGATGAACCACTGACGGCTCGTGATGATCTCGAGCGGCCGATCGCCCTTCTCGAAGAACTTCACGTGATGCGTGATCGGCCGCGGCTCACCGATGAGCGCGCCCGACTCGCGCAGCAGTTCGACGATGCGCGTGCGCGCTCTGGTGATCGACAGGCCCGCGAGCTCGCCATAGTGGCGCGCGGCCGCTTCGGGATCGAGCGATTCCCAGCCTTCGCTGCCCCAGTTCACCTGGCGGAGCGTGCCGTTCGGCGCCACGATCGCACGGACGGGCAGCGACAGCTCGCGCCACCACACGACGTCGGTCACGTCGCCGAACGTGCAGATCATCGCGATGCCGGTGCCCTTCTCGGGATCGGCGAGCCGGTGCGGCAGCACCGGCACCGGCACGGCAAACAGCGGCGTGCGCACCTTCTTCCCGAACAGCGGCCGGTAGCGCTCGTCGTCGGGATGCGCGACGAGCGCGACGCAGGCGGGCAGGAGCTCGGGACGTGTCGTGTCGATCTCGACGCCGCCGTCGCCCTCCACGGCCGGGAACCGCAGCCGGTGATAGGCGCCCGGCATCTCGCGATCCTCGAGTTCGGCCTGCGCCACGGCGGTGCGGAAGTCGACGTCCCAGAGCGTCGGCGCCTCGAGCTGGTACGCCTGATCGCGCTGGAGCAGCCGCAGGAACGACCGCTGCGACACGCGCTGGGCGTCTGGACCGATCGTCGTGTACGTCAGCGTCCAGTCGACCGAGAGTCCCAGGTGCCGCCACAGCCGCTCGAACGCGCGCTCGTCTTCGGCCGTCAGCCGCTCGCACAACTCGACGAAGTTCGGCCGCGAGATCGAGAGCGCCTGCTTGCCCGGCTTCGCCGGCGGCTCGAACGCCGGGTCGTACGGCATCGACGGGTCGCAGCGGACGCCGTAGTAGTTCTGGACGCGGCGCTCGGTCGGCAGTCCGTTGTCGTCCCAGCCCATCGGATAGAAGACGACCCGGCCCCGCATCCGCTGGTACCTGGCGACGATGTCGGTGTGCGTGTAGGAAAAGACGTGGCCGACGTGCAGCGAGCCGCTCACCGTTGGCGGCGGCGTGTCGATGGAATAGACCTGCTCACGCGGCGCGGTTCTGTCGAAGCGGTACGTGCCTTCGGCTTCCCACCGCGACTTCCACTTCTCTTCGAGCCCCTCGAGGGCCGGCTTCTCGGGAATCTGTGACATGGAATCGAGTCGATCGTAGCGACCGGACGGCCGGATCGCTCCCCTGACGGCAGAGGAGCGATCCTTGAAACTTTACTCCGGATTCGCCTTGATCTTCTCGATCTCTTCCTTGATCAGCCGCTCGGCGGTCTCGAGGACGATGCGGCGGACGAGTTCGTCGGTCATCCGGACGAGCACGCGCCGGACGGCATCCTCGACCGTGGCCTCCGTGATGGGCGCCGCCTGGGCGGCCGGCACGTGCGACTGCTGCTCGGCCGCCAGCAGCGCCGTGAACGCGCTGGCCAGCGACACTCTGGGCGCGCCGGGGACTGCCGGCGGGACGGCCTGATGGGGGACGGGTGTGACCGGCGGTGCGGGGGCATGGATGGGATCAGGCAGGCCGAGCTCCCAGACGGGGCGCACCGGAGGTTCGAGCGGCTCGGGTTCGGCAGAGGGACCGGCCGCGGCGAACGGAGCTTCGGTCGCCCCGGCCATGGCCGCGCGGGCCACCGGTTCGACACCCGGCGTCGGCTCAGCCGCCGACACAGCCACACCGGCCATCGCGGGCACCGGCTCGCGGTCGAGCAGTTCCCGCACACGTGCCACCAGCTGCTGGGGCTCGAAGGGCTTGACGAGCACTCCCTCACAGCCCAGCGCGCGGACCCGGTCGTCGTCGACCGGCTCGAAGGCGCCCGCGAGCAGCAGGACCGGCACGTGGCGCAGCCGGTCCGATGCCTTGACGTATTCGGCCAGCGCGTAGCCGTCAACTTCGGGAACGGTCACGTCGGCGAGCACCACGTCGGGCACTTCCCGATCGAGCCACTCCACGGCGCGGCGTCCGTCGCCCATCGCCACCACGCGAATGTCCTCGTTGGCGAAGGTCAGCTCGACGACCTTCTGGATGGTGACACTGTCGTCGGCGAGAAGTAGGGTCTTGGCCATCGGTGCGTCAAACAGTCTCCGCGCGCGGCTCGACGGCGCGCCGGATGAAATCCACGATCTCCTGCATGGGCGTGCCCGGCTGGAACACTTCCCGGATGCCGAGCGCCTTCAGCTTCGGCACGTCGGCGTCGGGGATGATGCCGCCGACGAGCACGACGACGTGATCGAGCCCGCGCGCCCGCAGCTCGTCCATGAGCCGGGGACAGATGTGCATGTGCGCCCCGCTCAGAATCGACAGGCCGACCACGTCGGCGTCCTCCTGCAGGGCCGCCGCGGCGATCTGCTCGGGCGTCTGGCGCAGCCCCGTGTAGATCACCTCCATGCCGGCATCGCGCAGCGCCCGGGCAATCACCCTGGCGCCGCGGTCGTGGCCGTCGAGTCCCGGCTTCGCGATGATGACGCGCGTCTTCGTCATGAACCTGCCGTGCATCCGGCCCGCGCCGGAGTCGCCATTCTATTGCAAGGGACATTCCGCCGCGGGTCGCCCGCACGCGTGCCACCGAGCTTCGAACGGGTACGTTGAGCGCCGGCCGCCGAGCTTCCGGACATCCCCCCGAGATTACGTTCCTGTCGCCGCGCCCACGTGCCACGCCCCGGCTGCGGTGACCGATCCCCTAAATCGACACCGGCTCGTGAAACTCTCCCCACAAATCGCGCAGCGCGCCGCACATTTCACCGATTGTCACGCCGTTGCGCGCGCAGTCGACGAGCGCGGGCATGACGTTGTCGTCGGTACGCGCCACGTCGCGGAGCCGGTCGAGCGACCTCTTCACGCGCCCGGCGTCCCGCCGGCGCCGCCGGTCGCTGCAGCGCGCCACGTGCCGCGACACCGCTTCGTCGTCGATCTCGAGCGTCTCAATCGGCACGTCCCGGTCGTCGCGGCACACGTTCACCCCGACAATCTCGCGTTCACCACGCTCGACCTCGAGCTGTGTGCGATAGGCGCTTTCGGCAATCCAGCGCTGCGGCAGTCCCTGCTCGATGGCGGCGACCATGCCCCCGGCCCGATCGATTACTTCGATATCGGCCAGCGCCTCGTCGACGAGATCCCGCGTGAGCCGCTCCACGAACCACGACCCGCCGAACGGATCGACCGGTCCGGCCAGGCCGGACTCGTACGCCAGGATCTGCTGCGTCCGCAGCGCCAGCGTTGCCGCCGCCGTCGTCGGCAGCGCCAGCGCCTCGTCGAGCGCATTCGTGTGGAGCGAGCTCGCGCCACCGAGCACCGCCGACATCGCCTGGAACGTCGTCCGCACGACGTTGTTGAGCGGCTGCTGTGCCGTGAGCGAGACGCCCGATGTCTGCGCGTGGAAGCGGAGGCCACACGCGCGATCGCTCTGCGCGCCGAAGCGCTCGCGCATGATCCGCGCCCACAGCTGCCGTGCCGCCCGGAACTTGGCGATCTCCTCGAAGAAGTCGCTGTGCGCGTTGAAAAAGAACGAGAGCCGCGCGCCGAGCGCCTCGACGTCGGCGCCGGCGGCCAGGCAGCGCTCGACGTAGGCGATGCCGTCGGCCAGCGTCAGGGCGAGCTCGTGCCGCGCCGTCGCACCCGCTTCCCGGATGTGATAGCCGCTGATCGAGATCGGATACCAGCGCGGCGACTCGCGCAGCGAAAAGAGGATGACGTCGCGCACGAGCCGCATCGACGGCTCGGGAGGAAAGATGTACTCCTTCTGCGCGATGAACTCCTTCAGGATGTCGTTCTGCAGCGTGCCGGTGAGCGCCGCCGGCTGCACGCCGCGGCGCTCGGCTGCGGCAACCAGCAGGGCGAAGACCATCGCCGCCGGCGCGTTGATCGTCATCGAAACCGAGATCCGGCCGAGGTCGATCCCCTCGAAAAGCTCGAGCATGTCGTCGACCGAAGCGACCGACACGCCGCAGCGGCCGACTTCCCCGGCCGACGCCGGATCATCGGGGTCGCGGCCCATGAGGGTGGGCAAATCGAACGCCACGCTCAGGCCCGTCGCACCGGTCTCGAGCAGGTAGCGGTAGCGCGCGTTCGTTTCGGCCGGCGTGCCGTGCCCCGCGAACTGGCGCATCGTCCAGAGCCGGGTACGGTAGCCCTGGGGATAGAGGCCTCGCGTGAAGGGATACTCGCCCGGCCGGCCGATCTCGCGGGCGAGATCGACATCCGCGATGTCGTCTGGCGTATAGAGCGGCGCGATCTCGCGACCCGAGGCCGTGCGGAACGTCTCGCGTCGTTCCGACGCCCGGCCGCGGACGCGCACCTCCCACTCGGCGCGGGTCATCGGGCCGGCATCCTTGGCCTGGTCGCTCATCGCCCGGGCATGATACCGCGCACGTCAGCTGCCGATGCGCAGGGCCACCAGCTGTGTGGCCGTCGCCTCGCCCTGCGTGGCAGCAATCTCGACAAGGTACTCGCCCGGCGGGAACGACCCGAACGCGATCTCGGCCTCGTAGCGGCCCGTGTCGTCGAGCGCGCGGGGCGGCGGCAGCGCGGCCAGCTCGTCGCCGAGCTGGTTCAGCAGGCGCAGTTTCACGGTCGGCGGCGTACTGCCGGGCGCGTGCACGCCAAAGCGCAGCAGCGCTCGTTCGAGCCGGCTGAACGTCGGCGTGACGGCCGGCATCGGGGCCTCGGCCTGCCGAATCTGCTGCATGTCGCGCGCCGTGCGCCCGCGGTAGACGAAGGGCGTCGTCACGACCGGACCGACGGCGGTGTAGTCGGGCACCTCGAACGTCGTTTCGTCGCTGTCGACGCGCGCGCCGTTGCCGTCTTCGGGCGTGATGCGAATCCGCAGCGGACCGGGCGGAGCGTCGAACGAAACGACGCCGCCCGAGGCAGCCGTGCCCGGTCGCGGCGCGACACCGCTGAAGACCTCGACTCCGTCGCGCGTGGTCGCGACGATGGCGACGCGGTCGATGGCGCGCGCGGTCCCGGCGGCGCCACCGGTCGCCCCTTCCCAGGCGAATGTCACGCGTGCCAGTCCATCGCTGCCGCGCTCGGCGCCGACCCACGTATTGACGGCGCGCCTGCTGATGCCGTTCGTCGCCGCCCGCATGCTGCCGAGCGCATCCGACACTTCCCGGGGGGGCTCAGGCCGGCTCGCCCGCACGTTGCGCTCGATGTCCTCGTTCGTCAGCGCCCAGTAACCGCGTCGTGCCCGCACCTCGACGCCGGGCCGCCTGACACGCACAGTAATGCGATGGAACCGGCCGTCGCGCGGCGACCGCGACGATGTGTACCCGAGCAGGTAGTACGTGCCGACGTCGCGGACCATCTGCCGCAGCGCCGGCAGCGGATCGTTGTTCGCGACAATGGCCCGGCCGTCGGTGCGCTCCGCGATGACGCGCAGCACGTCGGTCGACTCCTGCAGCACACGGCGGTCGACGTCGGGATCGACGTAGTCGTTGACGCCGAATTCGAAATTCGACAGGCCCCGCGGATCCAGCGAGTAGATCGAGACGTTGCCGCGCGCCGCAGCGCGGAACACGCGGCTCTCGAGCTCGCTCAGCAGACTCGTGTTCTCGAAGAAGTCCATCGAGTCGCGGAACGGCGTATTGGGCCGCGACAGCGGCGTCGAGCCCTGCCAGGTCCCGGTCGTCCGGACACCGTCGGGGACGTAGCCGCTCATGCCCTCGCTCACGTACACGATCGCCTTGCGCCCCTCGCGCACCGTGCCGAGGTACTCGCAGAGATTCTGCAGGGCCGTGATCACGAGCGAGTTCCGCATCTGCTCCTGCTGCTCGATCGGCAGCGTGCTGTAGCGGTACTCGATCGGATGGCGCGGTTCGTACTCGTACTTGCGCCCTTCGAACCCCATGACGGTGTTCGAGGTCAGGTTGTGGTTGCGCGAGAACGTGAGCCCCGCGACGCCCGACAGCGGCGTCGCGATCGCGACCAGATCGTTGCGCGTCAGGCTGCTGAGGAACTCGGCGAGCTGCTGGCGGACGCGCATGCTGTTGCCGCGCCGCACGTGGTAGTCGTCGAGGAAGATGACGAACAGGCGGTTGTCGAGCCGCGCCAGCTCCGTCCGCTCCTCGTCGAGCGACAGGATCTCGCGTTCGGCGGCCGGACCGGTGCCGTCGCCGGTCTCGACGAGCCGGAACATCGTCACCGTCTGCGGCTCGCCTTCCTCGCGCACCTCGAAGTCGTCGATGGTCAGGTCGGTGACCGGGCGGCCGTTGCGGTCGGTCACGGTGACGTCGACGGTGACCGCGTCGATACCGCCGCGGAAGACGAGCGGTTCCTGAGCCTCACGCTGATCCTGATCCGGGGTCGGCTCCTGCGCGGCCGGCGCGGCCAGCAGCAGGATCGCCAGGACCATGGCCAGCACACCGGTCGGGCGTGACGGATGCAGAAGCGACGGCATGAGCACTTCCGGCAGTTTCTCGGTAATGACGCGGGAAGACCAGTCCCGATGATACCATCCGGCCCCATGTCGGCCGGCCAGGGAGGCCCGTCGCCCGTGACGGCGCTCGACGACGACGAGCGGCTGCTGCAGGCGTCGGTGCGCGAGTTTGCCGCGGGTGAAGTGGCACCGCGCTCACACGCCATGGACGCGGCAGGCGCCATGGACGCCGCACTGATCCGGCGGCTGTTCGACCTCGGCCTGATGGGGCTGACGATCCCCGAGGCGCTCGGCGGCAGCGGCGGACGGTTCATGCACGCCGTGCTGGCGGTCGAAGCCCTGTCGGCCGTCGATCCGTCGGTCGGCCTGCTCGTCGACGTGCAGAACACGCTCGTCAACGGCGCCCTGCTCCGCTGGGGAACGGCCGATCAGCAGCAGCGCTGGCTGCCGGAACTGGCCTCCGGCGCCGTCGGTGCCTACGCCCTGTCGGAAGCCGGCGCAGGAAGCGACGCGTTCGCGCTCGAGACACGTGCCGAGCGCACGTCGGACGGCTATCGGCTCACGGGGCGCAAGCTCTGGATCACCAATGCCCACGAAGCCTCGCTCTTCATCGTCTTTGCCACCATCGACCGGAGCCTCGGCCATCGGGGCGTGACGGCGTTCCTCGTGCCGCGCGACACGCCGGGCCTGCGCGTCGGACGCAAGGAGGACAAGCTCGGCATCCGTGCCTCGAGCACCTGCGAAGTCGTGCTCGACGGCTGCCAGGTCGGCGACGAGCAGGTGCTCGGCGAACCGGGCCGCGGCTATCGCGTGGCCATGACGACACTCAACGAAGGGCGCATCGGCATCGGCGCGCAGATGGCAGGACTCGCGCAGGGCGCGCTCGATCACGCCATGGCGCACGTTCGGCAGCGGCGACAGTTCGGCCGGGCGCTGGCCGGCTTCCAGGCCGTCCAGTTCCAGATTGCCCGCGCCGCTACGGAGGTGGAAGCCGCGCGCCTGATGGTCTATCACGCGGCGCGGCTGTGCGACGCCGGCGCACCGGTCATCACCGAAGGTGCCATGTGCAAGCTGTTCGCCTCGGAGACGGCCGAGCGCGTGGCGTCGCTCGCCGTCAACCTGCTGGGTGGCATCGGCTACGTCAGGGAAAGCCCCGTCGAGCGGCTCTACCGCGACGCGAAGATCGGACAGATCTACGAAGGCACGTCGAACCTGCAGCTGCAGACGATTGCGAAGCAGCTGCTCGGGCCCGACGCGGCCAGCTAGGACGGCGGCGCGGCGCCGAGCACCTGCCCGAGCGCCTCACGGACGCGTGCGGCCGTGACGGGCAGTTCTTCGGGCAGCACGCGCGTCTCACCGAACACCGTCATGAAGCTCGTGTCGCCGTCCCAGCGCGGCACGATGTGCACGTGCAGGTGATCGGCGATGCCGGCGCCGGCCGACCGGCCGAGGTTGATCCCCAGATTGAAGCCGTGCGGCGAGTAGATGCGCGCCAGAGCCTGCTCGGCCGCCTGGCTGAGCTCCATGATCTCGAGCAGCTCGTCGCGATCCAGCCGGGCCAGCCGGTCGACATGCCGCTTGGGCACGACCATCAGGTGCCCGTTGTTGTACGGGAACTTGTTGAGGATGACGAAGGCGCGGCGGCCGACCCAGGCGACGAGCGGTTCGTCGCCGCGCGCGAGCGCGTCACAGAAGATGCACGACGAGGAGGACGCGGGTTCCGAGGCGGACGTCACGTAGGACAGCCTCCAGGGAGTCCAGAGTCGTTCCATGACACCTCGCGCCCCGCGTGGACCGTGGCCGCCGCCGGCCGCATCAGAGCCGCGGCACTCCGGGATGATCGGACTGGTCCAGCGGCTCGCCGGACGCCCGGGCGCCCTCCTGATCGGCCTCTTCTTCGGCGGCCGCCCGGTTGATCAGGTCCTTCAGCTCCTTGCCGGGCTTGAAGTAGGGCACCTGCTTGGGCGGTACGTCGACACGGTCGCCGGTCTTCGGGTTGCGGCCCTTGCGGGGCTGCCGCTTCCGGAGGCGGAAGCTGCCGAAGCCGCGCAGCTCGATCTTCTCGCCGCGGTGCAGGGCATCGACGATGCTCTGGAAGACCGCGTCGACGATCACCTCGGAGTGCTTCTTGGTGAGGTTCGAGGCGCGAGCGACTTCTTCGACGAGTTCGGCTTTGGTCATGCGGGGAGACAGACACCGCGACGGCGGCCGGCCGGCCTGATCGGCCGGCCGACCGCCGCCGCCGATTGCCGCACCTTACTTGAGGTGACGGAAGTGATCGCCCAGGGTCACCTCCGGACGGCCCGACGACTCGGCGTAGGCCTCCCAGTCGGCACGATACTCCGCATCGCGCAGCGCCCGGATGCTCAGGCCGATCTTCCGCTCCTCGGGCACGAGCCGGATGATCTTCATCTGGTAGGTCTCACCCGTCTTGAGCTCGAGCTTCTCGCCTCCCTGCGTCGAGTCGAACTCCGACACGTGGATGAGACCCTCGATGCCGTCGGCCAGCTCGACGAAGGCGCCGAAGTTCGTCAGCCGCACCACCTTGCCGTCGACCACGTCGCCGACATTGTGCGCGTCGAAGAACTCCTTCCAGATGCCCGTCTGCAGCTGCTTGAGGCCCAGCGACAGCCGCTGGTTCTCGGCGTCGATGCTGAGCACCTGCGCCTCGACCGTGTCGCCCTTCTTCAGGACCTCCGACGGGTGCTTCACCTTGCTCCACGACATGTCGGAGATGTGGATCAGGCCGTCGATCCCGTCCTCGACCTCGACGAACGCGCCGAACTCGGTGAGGTTGCGGACCTTGCCCGTGATGGTGCTGCCGATCGGGTACTTCTCGGCCAGCTCGTGCCACGGGTTCGTCTCGACCTGCTTGAGGCCCAGCGAGATCCGGCGTGCTCCCGGGTCGACCCCGAGCACCATCGCCTCGACCGTGTCGCCGACGTTCAGGATCTTCGACGGGTGCTTGACCCGCTTGCTCCACGACATCTCCGAGACGTGGATCAGCCCCTCGACGCCCGGCTCGAGCTCGATGAACGCACCGTAGTCGGTGAGGCTCACGACCCGGCCCGTGACCCGGATGCCGACCGGGTACCGCTCGACGACGTGCGTCCACGGATCGGGCACCAGCTGCTTGTGGCCCAGCGAGACGCGCTCGGTCGCCGGGTCGTACTTCAGGACGATGACGTCGATCTCGTCGCCCACCTTGACGACCTCGGACGGGTGCGTCACGCGGCCCCACGACATGTCGGTGATGTGCAGCAGGCCGTCGATGCCGCCCAGGTCGATGAACGCGCCGTAGTCGGTGAGGTTCTTCACCGTCCCGCGCATCACCTTGCCCTCGGCCAGCGTGTCGAGCGTGGCCTTCTTCCGCTCGGCGTTCTCCTCCTCGAGGAGCACCTTGCGCGAGAGCACGATGTTGCCGCGCTTCTTGTTGACCTTGATGACGCGCATGCGGAGCTCCTGCCCCTTCAGCGCGTCGAGGTTGCGGACCGGCCGGACGTCGATCTGTGATCCCGGCAGGAAGGCCCGGACGCCGATGTCGACCGCGAGGCCACCCTTGATCCGCTCGATGACGCGGCCGATGACGACCTTCTTCTCCTGGAAGGCCTTCTCGACCTCGTCCCAGATCTTCATCTTCTCGGCCTTCTCGCGCGAGAGGACGACGTAGCCGTCGCGGTCTTCGGTGCGCTCGAGCAGCACGTCGACCATGTCGCCCGGCTGCGCCATGACCTGCCCCGATTCGTCGATGAACTCTTCGATCGGGATCAGACCCTCGGACTTGAAGCCGACGTCGACGATGACCTCGGTCGGCGTCACCTTGACGACCGTGCCCTTGACGACTTCACCTTCCGCCAGATTGCGGAAGCTGCTATCGTAGAGTTCCAACAGCTGCGCATATTCCTGGGGATCGACATCCCCATCCTGCGGTGAGGAGAATGACGAGAAACCAGGCGGAATCTTCACTCCTCCTTGAGTGGTCTTGTCTTTCTTGGTCAGATCTGCGTTGCCCATTCGTTCCTCGGTCTCCTCAGTTTACGGATGATGTGTCGAATCGCAGCTTCGACGGGCTGTAGGTACTCGTTCTCAGGAAGAGCGATAAGCACATTATTATCCAACACTTAGGCGGCCGCGGTCAACCCGGGTGGAAAGGAAAAGTTCATGGCAGCACGAAAAGCCGCGAAGAAGACCCGCACGCCCCGCGGTACCGCCCCCCGCAAGGCAACGCCGGCCAGCGCCGGAACCCGGACCGCCAGGACCCGGCGGCGCCCGGCTCGCACGACTCGCGGGACTGCCTCCTCCACCAAAGCACGCAAAGCATCCCGCAAGGCTCCCGCCGCGAGGAAAACGGCCTCGAGGACGCGCACGAGCCCGACGGCCGCCCGCAAGAAAGCCGCCCCGGTCACAAAAAAGAAGACCGCCGCAGCCGCCGGGAAATCCGTGAAGCGGGCCGCGGGCCCCAGACGCGCCCCGGCAACGAAGGCCACCGCGAAGAAGACCGCGGCACGGACCGCCGCGAAGAAGTCGCCAAGGAAGGCCGCCCGCAAGGCGGTCAGGAAGCCGACCCCGGTCACCAGGAAGAAGACCGCCGCAACCTCCAGGAAATCCGGAAACCGGGCCACGGGCACCAGGCGTACCCCGGCAAGGAAGGCCGCCGCGAAAAGGACCGCGCCCGGAACGGCCACGTCGGGAAAGGCCGCCGCCCGTCGGCCAGAATCGGCGGCCCGGCCGGCGCCGCCCCGTCCCAGGCCGCTCGACGAGACCGAACCGGTGACGCCCGAACCGGCCAACGACCGCCTGGCGGCCGCGGTCCGCACCGGCCGCGACGAGCTCCGGGAACGTCTCCGGCAGCACACCGAAGCCGGTCCCGAACTGGCCGGCGGCGACATCGACGCGCGGTGGGACGACGCCTATTCGGTGGGTGACGAGGCTCCCGGCGGCGACAATCCCACGCCCGACCAGGATCGGGTCGACGACATCGGCCGGGCGCTTGGCGTCACGTACGACGACAACGAAGAGCTTCGTAGCGCCGACAAGATTGCCGAGCGCGACCGGCGACGCTGGGAGCTCGACCCGGCTTCGGCCGACGACTGGCCGCACCGGCTCGACTAGCCCTCCTCCCGCTCCGCCGTGGTGCCGGATCACCTGGATCCGGCACCACCCGGCGATTCGACCTCACGCCCGATAATCGCCTGCCGGATCGGTGTGCTGCTCGACCGCTTCTTCCACCTTCTCGCGCGCCTCTTCCATCGTCTCGCGGGCTTCTTCGTAGGCTTCGTGGTACGTCTCCTTGCCCCGCTTCCAGGCGTCGCGCCCGCGCTCGACCGCGTCGTGCATCAGCTCGGACGCCCGCTCGTAGGTCTTGCCGGCCTGTTCGCGCACGCGTCCCGCCGAGCGCGCAACCTGATGCCGCAGATCCGAGCCCGGCTTGGGCGCCAGAAGCAGGCCGACGGCCGCGCCGACCGCCGCGCCGAAGAGCATGCCCGACAGGAACTCGTAGCCGCCGTTCGTCGCGTGTCCCTCGCGCATATGGTGATGATGCTGTCCGTACATCGTGTGTTCCCTCCTGCGCGGGCGGCGCGCACGCCCCGCCCAGCGTGACGTTCTGTTCGTTCATCCTTCTTCAAGCCGCGTGCCACGGCCGCGCGCGACGTTCGCGCCGGATCGCCGGACCAGCGAAGCAGCCGAGGTCTGATTCAGCCGCGCGCGAGCCATACTTTCGGCAGGCTGACGAGGATGAGCGGCCGCCGGTGTGACCCGGCAGCGCAACTCAGTAGCGGATGCGGAAGACGAGATCGGCGCCGGTCGATTCCCTCTCGCGCGTCGTACCCGCGCCGCCGTGGCTCACCGAGGTGAGCAGCCGGAGGAATTCGGTCAGGCGGTACTCAATCGACAGCACGCTGGCGCCGGCCGATCCGAACTCCTGTCGGAACCCGACGAACAGCCGTTCGTTCACCTGCGTGCCCACCGACACGTCGCCCGCGCCGGTCGACGACGGCGCCCGAATCTCGAACAGGTCGACATCGAACGCCCGGCCGAGCTGATCGGCCAGCGACGTCGCCAGCGCGCCGAGCGCGATGTCGCCGGCGCGATCGAGCAGGGCCACCTGCTGTGACTCACCCAGCTGGCTCACCGGCTGGTTGAAGATGATCAGCGAGAGGATGTCGCCTTCGTCGAGCGGCGGACGGCTCGACAGCGCGAGTCGCGGCCGTCGGGCCGTGCCCGTGACCTCGACCTGCGCCGTCACACCCGACACCTCGCGGGTCCCGACGACCGCGAGCGTGGGGTTGATCTCGTCGCCGCCGCTGAAGCGGATTTCGCTGCCCTCGGAAATGTCGAACCGCCGCCCCTGGAACTCGTAGAAGCCCCGGACGACCTCGACGGCGCCCACCAGCCGCAGCGGGCCGTCGGATCCCCTGCGCAGCGCGATGGTCCCGCCGACGGTCATGTTCATGTCGCCCAGCCCGAGCCCACCGGCCGCCGTCCTGATGTTCTGACCGCGAAGGACGACGTTGCCCGGCATGACCAGCACCAGGTCGATGACGCCCTCGGCAGGTGCCGCAGCGGTCGTCAGCTCCGGCGCGGCGGCGACAACGTCGGGAACCTCGGCAATCTCCGGTGCCACCTCGACGGCAGCGCTCGCGGCCGGCGGCACCGCATCGGCCGGCACCGGCTCGACGCGGGGGCCGTTGGCGCCGGCCGGCGTCGCCGATCCCCCATTTGACGCCAGCATGAGCAGCAGTTCGTCGACTTCGAGGCGTCCGCGATCGACGGTAATCCGCCCGGCAATGCCCGGCGAGGCCAGCCGGCCGTCGACGCGTGCGTCGATCGTCAGCGCAACGTCGCCAAGCTCGTTGTCGAGCACGCGGAACTCGGCCGCCCGTACGTCGATCGCGACCGTCCGCGCGTCGGCCTCCCCCAGCAGCGTCCCGCCGCCGGCCATCGTGAGAACGTGCCCGGCGTTGTCGGTGATCGATGCGCGGTCGAGAACGACCTCATCGCCGTCGAAGCGCGCCTCGAGGGCGATGTCGCGATAGCGCACGCCGGTCGGCACGACCGTGAAGGCGGCATTGGCCAGCCGGACGCTGCCGCTCAGTCTGGGCTCGGCCAGCGTCCCCTGCGCATGAACGTCAACGGCCGCCGTTCCGTCGATGTCGCTCAGGTGCGTCGTGACCGACGCCAGCAGCCCGAGGCTGATCGTGTCGCTCGTGATGCGAACGTCGAGCGGCGCGTCGCTCTCCGTGGAAACCGGCACCGTCCCCACGACATCCAGCGCAGCGCCGTGCAGTTCCTCGATCCGCGCGTTCACCGATGCGACGCGGTCGGCCATCGTCACGCTGGCCGTGGCCGAGCCGAACGGCACGTCGGCTACGACGCCGTCGGTCACCTTCAGCGATGCCTCGACCACGGGATTCGCCAGCGCGCCGGCAAGCTCGACCGATCCGCTGGCCGTTCCGCTGACGACCGACCCACCCATCGCGAGCGTGAGGAGGTCTCCAACGTTCAGGTTCTCGAGGGCGACTGCGAGCCTCGACTGGTTCTCCTCGTCGAGCCCGACCGTGCCGCCCACGCCGATGCGCTCACTGCCGCGGACGAGCGCGAATGGTTCGATGTCGACAGCCGCCGTGCCGTAACGGATGGTGGTAATCCCGTCGGCGTCGGGCTCGAGCCGCCAGGGTTCGCCGGGACCGGCAATGGCCAGACGCCGCAGCTGCATCTCGCGATACTCGGGCAGCATCGCGAGCCCGCCGTCGATCTCGAGCGACCGCCCTTCCTGGTCGACGCGCGCGGTCATCTCGACCCGGCGGTCGGCGTACGCGCCCTCGAGATGCAGCTGCTGAATCTCCTGGCCGGCAACCGTGAGCAGCGTGCCGTCGAGCGCCAGCCGCGCGGTGAGCGCGTCGACATTCCACTCGGGAACCTCGGCAGCGAAATCGCCGGCAATCGTCAATGCGTCGGCCGTCTCGCCGTAGCCCGGCTCACTCAGCTGAACGACGCCGCTGATCGCGGGGCGGGACGCCGTTCCCGTTACCGTCGCCTCAATACGCGCGCTGCCCCGCAGTCCGGACACCTGCGTCATGGCTTCGGGCAGTTCCGCCAGATCCGGCACGTCCACTTCGAGCGCCAGCGCCGATTCGGTCGTCGCCGACGGGCCGATCGCCACGGGACCTGTCCCCTTGAGCGTCAGCGTTGGCGCCTGCAGCTCGAGCGCCGCGACGTCGACAACCCCGTCGGCAACCGTGGCGTCGACCGTGGCCGACGCCACGCGCTGCCCGTAAAGCACGGACTCCGCGAGTGCGACGTGCGCCCGACCGTTCACCGTGTCGAGCAGGTCGGGCGCTTCGAGATCGGGAATCGACACGGCGGCGTCGATCCTGCCGGCCACCGTCGTCTCGTCCGCATCGACGCCGAAGAGTGCGCCGGACACATCCCGCACGTCGGCGCCAATCTCCGCCTCGAGGCTGCGCCCTCGACCTCGCGCCGCGATCGTGGCGCCGCCGGCAATCGTGGCCGTGCCGACGGTCGACTCGTCGGCCGCAAACGTCGCAGTCCAGCTGTCGCCGGCCAGGCGCGCCGTGTACGTGCCGGTCACGTCTGTCTGCAGTTCGGGCCGGCCGGTCGCCTCGGGCAGCGCAGCCACGTCAAGTCCATCAATCCGTCCAGCGGCTGCGATGACCCGCGCGTCCGGATCGAACACCGAAGCAACCTCGACCTTCGAGCGCGTGCGGGCGCCATAGGCCGCCACGTCGCCGTCGACGACCAGGCGACCGTCGGCGAGCGAAGCATCCGCCGCGAGCCGATCGACGCCGTAGCCGCCGACTCTCGCCGGACCAGCCGTCAGCCTGACCGTGCCGCTCGATTGCTGCAAATCGGCCGGATCAACGATCAGATCGACCGTCGCCTCGGCCGTGATCCGTCCCGCAAGCCCGGCCTGTCCGGTAAACCGCGCGGGATCGACATCGACAAGTGAGACACGACCGGCGACGGTCGGACGCGCCGCCACCGCGTCGGCCAGCATCTCTCCCGTCGTCTGCGCACCGGCGGCAGCCAGCTGCCACTGCACGGTCAGCGCGTCGAGCCGTCCGCGCGCGGCAACGTCTCCGGTGATCGGTGGCAGATCCGGCAGCGTGTCGGGCGGCAGGTAGACGGCATACCTCGCCGCGGTCCAGTCCGTCAGACGCAGCGCGGCATCGACCGCCGGCTGTTCGCTGTCGGCCGGCAGGCGTGCCTGTCCGGTGAGCTCGAGGTTCGGCGCGACAAGGTGCAGATTGTCGACCGACGTGCCGGCGTCGGTGAGCCGGACCATCGCGTCGCGAAGCTCGAACGGCGTCCGTGACCGCTCGTCGTAGAACGTCAGGCCGTCGAGATCGACCGCCGTGCCGGCCGCGTTGACGTCAACTGCCGCTTCGAGCGCCACCTGCGACAGCTCGCCGATCGGCTCGCCGTCGACGATGACGTGCAGCTCGCCCGCCTCGATGCCGACCGACCGGATCGTGAGGGTCAGCGGTGACTCCGGCTCCTCGACCTCACGATCCCGATCGACGATGCGCGCCACGTTCCAGCCGCGCGCGTCGCGCACGAGCCGGACAACGGGACGGGTGACGTGGATGCGATTGATGCTGATCGCGCCCGAGATCATCTCGAGCGGGTCGTACGACGCATCGATGCGCTCGACGGTCAGCACGGTGGCGCCGGCCTCCTGAAGGGCAACGCCGTGCAGCGTGACGTCCGAGAACAGCGAGCCCGAAATCGCGTCGATCGTCAGGTGGCCGTTGATCGATTCGTTGACCGCCGCCGTGACGTAGTCGCGCAGCCATTCGCGGAACCACACGCTCCGCAGGACGACCCACACGGCCAGCACGAGCGCCGCCAACGTCAGCGCCAGGCCGATGAGGGTGCGATAGGTCGTGCGCCTCGTCATGTGCCCCGTCCCGCCGGTGTGGTCAGAAGGCCTGACCGATGCTCAGGTGCAGCCGCCATCGACGCGACTCAGGCTCGCCGTCGATGAGCAGGCCGTCGATCGGCGTCAGCTGCACGCCGATGTCGGTCCGCACGACGCCGATGGGCGTCGCGTAGCGGATGCCCGCGCCTGCGCTCGTCCGCAGGCCGCTGACGGTCGCATCGAGACTCCCGCTCCAGACATTGCCCGCGTCAACGAACGCGACCGCGCCCAGAGGCCCACGGACCGGCACCCGCAGCTCGAGCGATCCGTCTAGCATCGTCCTGCCGCCCACGGGAATGCCGTCGCGCAGCGGCGACACCTGAAACCGCCCCCAGCCGCGGAGGCTCGTGGAGCCGCCAAGAAAGAAGCGCTCAGAAAACGGCGCGTCGCCGTCGCTTTCGGCCACGATGGTGCCGGTCCGCAACCGGCCGGCAACAACGGTGCCGCCGAGTGGCACATAGCCGCGAGCTTCCATCGTGAGCTTGCGGTAGTCGAAGGTGCCGCCCAGGGTCGGGCGCGCTTCTTCCCAGAGCGCCGACACGCTGTATCCCCGGCTCGGGTTGGCGAGATTGTCGGTCGCCGTGCGCTCGTACTCGACGGCCAGTGCGCCCTTCGTGCCGCGGCCTCGGCCATCGATCGGGTCGAGGCCGAGCGCGATGAGCGTGTCGACGTTCGTCACGTCTTCGAGCACTTCCGGTCGCACCATATAGCGCAGCCGCTCGATCACGTACGACACGCGGAGCACATCGGACGGCGCGCGCGCGCCGAATCGCATCGCCCGCTCGCCGAACCGGCGGCTCAGGCCGACGCGTCCGCCGGTCGTCTCGGACGTGTAGATGGCCTCACTCCGCCACCAGCTCGACGCGCTGGTCTCGAGCGACCAGCCTGTGCGGCCCAGATACGGCTGCACCAGGCCGACGCTGGCGCCGCGATCGATCGCCGACCACCGCGCCGCCGCGGTGAACTGCCGCAGGCCGCCGCCGAAGTTCAGGTGCGCCCACTCGATCCCGGCGCGGACGCGGTCTTCGGTGCCGTAGCCGGCGCGCAGCTCGAGACGACGCAGCAGGTCCTCGGCCACCGTGACGGTGACGGGAATCCGCGTCGCGGTGCCGCCTTCCGGTGGCGGCGCGTCGATGTTGGCAAACTGCAGCGCCTGAATACTGCTGAGGCGCCGCTCGCTGCGGATGATGTCGCGCTGGCGATACACATCGTCGGGCCGGAATGTCAGCTGTCGTCGGATGACGTCCTCGCCGATCCGTGCGTTGCCGACCACCGTGATGTCGCCGAAGACGGCGACGGGGCCGGGGGTGGCCGTCACGGTGAGCGCGACGGTGCGTGGTGCCGCACCGGGCGATTCGTTCAGCTCGACCTGCGCGTGCGCGTAGCCATGATCGAGCAGCGTCTCGCGCACGACCCGCACGACTTCGAGGAGCCGTTCGCGATCGCGCGGACCGCCGGCGTCCGGGACGTTCGCCCGAAGCCGTGCCTGCAGATCGACCGGCAGGTCGTCGACACCTTCGAGGCGAATCGACTCGATGCGAATCGGCTCACCTTCGTCGATGCCGATCCGCAATCGAATCCCGTCCCCTTTTTCGTTGAGATCGGCCGCAACCACCGAGACGCGCGCGTCGGGATAGCCGCGCGCCTCGTACAACCGGGCGATGCGGACGAGGTCTTCCTGGAAGGTCTCACGGTTGAACGGCGGACGCGACGACCACGGCAGGACGCCGCCCGTCGTGGTCGTCATGACCGCCCGGATCTCCTCGGTGCTCAGGACCCGCTGCCCTTCGATCTCGAGCCCCAGGACATGTACCCCGCTTTCGTCGTGGCAGCCCGTCGCCGCGATGAGGAGGACGACGACAAGCAGAACGCCCGGTCGAAGAAGACGAAGCAGCTGCATCCGGGGGCGCCGACGATCGATTAAACGGGATTGCGCCCCTGGATGATGCGGATGAGCACGAGGGCAACCGCGATGACCAGCAGAATGTGAATGAACCCGCCGAGCGTATAGCTGCTGACCAGTCCGAGGAACCAGAGGACCAGGAGCAGAACGAGAATGGTCGTGAGCATGAGCCCTTCCTGTCGTCTCAGGCGGCCGCCGATTCGACCGCGCTGCGCTGGTGGACTGCATGGTTCATGCCCGCTGCCGATCCCGTCCGGCATCGGAAAGATCAGCGTGTCTGAGCATCGCCTTGCCGATTAGCGGTAGCCGGCGGCACAGCCGCCGCGCCGAGCAGTCGCTGCACCTCGAAGGCAAGCCGCTCGGGCTCGCACGGCTTGGTAATGACAAGATTGAAACCTGCGGCGCGTGCTTCCTCGAGGCGCGCCGCCTGCGAATGCCCGGTCATCGCGATGAGCGGGATGCCGCCGAGCCGGCCGTCGCGGCGGATCGATCGCGCGAGCTCGACGCCCGACAGTCCCGGCAGCTCCAGATCAAGGATGGCGGCATCGGGCGCGTCGCGCAGGGCGAGTTCGAGCGCTGCGGCGCCGTCGGTCGCGCAGATCACCTCGAAGCCGCAGACCCGCAGATAGAGCGCCCACACATCGACGGCATCCGGATAGTCGTCTACGAGAAGGATGCGCGCCATCGGTTCCCCGTGTAAATCATGCACGGTCAGGATATCCTTCTCTCGTACGGTTCAACGAGCGTGCCAAGCATCTCGGGCACGACCTCTGGCAAGGAGGTTGCGGGAGATGACGGCGATGCCAGTACCGCTGCCCAGGATGTGCTCCGTCCTCGCGCACGAGATCCGTACGCCGCTCAGTGTGCTTCAGGGCTATATCCGTCTGCTCCAGCGTCAGCGTGAACCCGGCCATCCGGAGCACGCGATGCTCGAGGCGATGCTGTCGGCCACCGGTCAGATCACGGCAATCGCGCGGCAGGCGTCAGAGCTCGGCAGCTGGCTGACGGCACTCGAGACGTCGCCGCTGCCGCTCGTGCGATACGCTGATGTCTTCGCGGCGCTCGCTCAGCGGAGCGCCGACCGGTCGGGGCTGCAGGTCATCCGGCCCCCGGATGCGGCGGCCGACCGGACGCTGCGGGCCGACCCCGCACGCCTGGCCGAGGCCATCGTGGTCCTGGCCGAGGCGGAGGCGCGGGAGCTCGGCAGCGACGTGATAGAGATCTCGATGATCGAACGGACCGGCGAGGCCGGCGTCATTCGGATGCGCCCGCTGCCCCCGGTCGGTGCCCCGGCTGTTTCCCCCAGCCGGCCGGGAGCGCAGCGCGCACTGTCGTTCGAACGCGGAGGCGCGGGGCTCGCCCTCGTGGCTGCCTCGCACGTCTTCGCCGTACACGACGCCGTGCTGACGTCGCACGACGAGCCGGTCGAATTCCTGATTCAGTTCCCACCCGGAGGGGGTGCACAGTGACACCAGCCAGAATCGCCATCGTCGACGACGATCCGGCTTTCTCTCAGTACCTGTCGACGCTGCTGACGTCGCGCGGCTACGACGTGACGTCGCACCGGAGCGGCACCGAGCTGCTCCGGGCACTCGAGGCCAACCGTGCGCCCGACGTCGTCCTCCTCGACGTCCTGATGCCCGGCATGGACGGGCTCGAGACGCTCCGCATGCTCAGGACCAACCATCCCGGCCTGCAGGTCATCATGCTCTCGGGCACGCAGGTTCCGGCCACCATCGTCGACGCGGTCCGGCTCGGGGCGGTCGACTACGTGGTCAAACCCGACGACCCTGAAGGCCTCGGCGAGGCCGCCCTCGAGGCCGCCATCCGTAACGCGGTTGAAAAGCTGAGCCTGACGAGCGAAGTGCAGCGCCTGCGCGCACAGGTCGTCGACGCGCCCGACGGCGCACAGCCCTGCTGGGGCTCCGGTGCCGAGATGCGGCGCGTACTCACGATGGTCGAGCGCGTGGCCGACTCCGACGTCAGCGTGCTGATTACCGGCGAGAGCGGCGTCGGCAAGGAAGTCATCGCGCACGAGCTGCATCGCCGCTCGCCGCGGCGCACCAAGCCGTTCGTGAAGGTCAACTGCGCGGCGCTGCCGGCCGAGCTGCTCGAGAGCGAGCTGTTCGGCCACGAGCGCGGCGCGTTCACCGGGGCCCAGTCATCGCGCATCGGCAAGTTCGAGTTCGCCAACGAAGGCACGATCATGCTCGATGAGATCGGCGAAATGCCGCTCGCGCTGCAGGCGAAGCTGCTGCACGTGCTGCAGGATCGCCACTTCACGCGCCTCGGCAGTAACCGGCCGGTCTCGATCGACGTGCGGGTGATTGCGGCGACGAACCGGGATCTCGAGCAGATGATCCGTGCCGGCACGTTCCGCGAAGATCTCTACTACCGGCTGCAGGTGATCGAGATCCGTGTGCCACCGCTGCGCGAACGGCGCGACGAAATCATCCCGCTCGTCGAGTTCTTCCTGCAGCGCTACGCGGCGCGCTACGGCCGCCCGGCCGCCCGGCCGTCGGCCCGCCTCCGCGAGGCGTTCCTGAATTACCCGTGGCCGGGCAACGTCCGCGAGCTCGAGAACGTCATCAAGCGTTACGTGATCCTGCAGGACGAGAGCCTCGTGCTCGACGAGCTGCAGCGGGCGCGCGTGCTCGAGCCGCTCGTGGGCGGACCGCCCCTGTATGCGAGCGCGGAATCGAGCGCGGTGCCGACGCACAACCACGTGGCGCCGCCCTATCACGCGCCGGCGCCCCCGGTCGGGGCCCCGGCCGCCGTGGCACCGCCACCGGCCGCTGCCTCGGCGGCCTCGGAGCCGGCGAACGACGAAGCCGGGCCACCGGCCCGGCTGCCCGAGCTCGCGCGGCGCGCCGCGCTGGAAGCCGAGCGCGACGCCATCCAGCAGGCGCTCGATCACTTCCGCTGGAACCGTCGAAAGGCCGCCCAGCAGCTCGGCGTCAGCTACAAGACGCTGCTGAACAAGATGAAGGAGTGCGGCATCAGCGCGCCGAACGAGTGACGGCGCGTCAGGCCGACGCGTTCAGCCGCGCGTCGATCGTCCGCAGCACGGTGTCGACCACCTCGGCGACGGCCATCCCCGTCGTGTCGATGTAGATCGCATCGGCAGCACGCGCCAGCGGCGACGCCCGCCGCGTGCTGTCGGTGCGGTCGCGCGCTTCCAGCTCGCGCGCGACGACCTCGACCGCGGCGCCGCTGCGCCCCGCCGCATGCGCCGCGTCAGCCGCCCGGCGCCGCGCGCGCTCTTCGGGCGACGCATCCAGGTAGAACTTCACGTCGGCGTCCGGGAACACCACGGTCCCGATGTCGCGCCCTTCCATCACCACGCCGCCATCCTGTCCGCAGACGCGCTGCCTCGCCACGAGGACGTCGCGAACGGCCGGATGCTGCGCGACCAGCGCCGCCGCGCGATCGATCTCGGGTGTGCGGATCTCTCGGGTCACGTCGTGACCGTCGATCTCGACCACCGTGTCGCAGCGGATCTCGGCGCTGCGCGCGAGCTCGGCCACGGCCGCAGCATCGTTCAGGTCGAGTCCCCGGTGGCGTGCGAGCCAGGCCAAGGCACGGTACATCGCGCCCGTGTCGACGTGGCGGTAGTGGAGATGCGCGGCAATCGCGCGCGAGACGGTGCCCTTGCCGGCACCGGACGGTCCATCGATGGCAATGACAAGTCCCCGGGGCGAATTCACGTCCACTATTATTCCCGGGATGCCGGTCGCCCGAAAGCTGCCCACGGCCATCGTCGCCGGTCTCGTAGCGGCGTTGCTGATTACCGGGACATCATGGGCACGCACGGCAGCCTTCCTGCTCGATCTCGCGGGCGTCGAGGACGGCGTCCGTCGATGGATTCCGATCCCGCCCGCGCCGGTGACGTGGACCGACGTCGAGGTTCCCACGCGTCACGGCCCGATCGCGGTGCGCATCTACGAGCCTGCCGCCGTCTTCCGCGCACTCGTTGTTGTCTTTCCCGGCGTCCACGGAGGCGGCGTCGATGCCCCGCGGCTCACGCGCCTCTGCGAGCGCCTGGCGGCCAGCGGGTTCGTCGTCGCGTGCGCCCCGCTGCCGGATTTGCGGGTGTATCGCATCACGTCGCGGTCGACCGACATGATGGAAGATGCCACCGCGTGGCTCGCCGACAGTCGGTGGGCGCGCCGCCGCCGCGCCGCGCTCGTCGGCGTCAGCTTCGCCGGCGGACTGGCGCTCGTTGCCGCCGGCCGTGAAACGCTGCGCGCGCGCGTGCGGGCCGTCGTCTCGATCGGCGGCCACGGCGACCTCGAGCGGACCGTCGACTTCCTCACGAGCGGCGCGCTACCCGACGGTACGAGCCGCACGCCGCACGACTATCCGCTGGCCGTGATCGCGCTGACACTCGCCGATCGGCTCGTCCCGCCGGATCAGGAAGACGGCTTCCGCGACATCGTTCGGCTGTTCCTGGATGCGTCGCTCGACGGCCGCGCGGGAACGCCGGAAGGTCAGGCGCTGCTGGCCATCGCGGCCGACCGGCTCGCGCAGCTGCCCGAGCCCGCGCACGGCCTGGCGGCGGCGGTGCTCGCGCGCGACGTGCGCACCGTGGGCACGGCCCTGCGACCGCACGTGAAGGAATTCGCGCGCGACCCCGCTTTGTCGCCGGCGCTGGCGCCGCGACCGCTCATGCCGGTGTTCCTGCTCCACGGCACCGACGACAACGTGATTCCGTCGACCGAGACGCCGCTGACGGCCCGGGATCTCGAGACCGCCGGCAATCGCCGCGTGCGCTGGCTGACGACGCCGCTCCTGACGCACGCGCACTTGATGGCCGACGCAGAGCCGGACGCCGTCCGGCAGCTGCTCCACTTCTGGCACGACGTGCAGGCCACGGTGCAGTGACAGGTCTCAGCGGCCGGGTGGACGCTGAATGGTCCGCGGACTGCCCTGGCGCCAGCTGTTCATGCCGATGCCGAACAGCGCGCCGCCGGCGGCCAGCGCCAGGCCGACGACGATCGACCAGAGCGCCGACGGAGCATCCGCCGATCCGGGCGCCGTCATCGCCCCCGAGGCGAACAGTGACGCCAGGCCGATCGCTCCGGCCACGAGCAGCGCGATTCCCGCCATCATGATGCCGCGCATCACGCCACTCCTTCCGGTCGCCAGTCGTCGCCGGACCGGCGGGCGAACCGGCGTCGCTCGTCATTGAAGCTGTGCCACGCTTCCTGCGCCCGCGCATACAGGCGCCGCGCCTCTTCGGCGTCGATCAGCGCCCGATCCATGAAACGCGCGAACGAGGCACGGTATTCCGCGCCTTCCTCGGTGGCGTAGAGGAAACTCACCGCCGCGCCGGCGGCCGCACCGATCAGCGCGCCGACGAGACATACCTTCCCGGTCTGACCCATGCGTAATCTCCTGCTCAGAAGCGGCACACGGGAGCCTACGGCCGCCGCCAGCCGTCAGGATCGTGCCGGCCACCCGTCTTACCAAGCAGAGCGTATGCCAGCCTGTCGTCGGAGGTTTACTGCCGGCGGCGGCCTCCCGTCGGGCGTCCCCGGCGCCCCCGCGTC
>QGVF01000029.1 GCA_003242705.1 Acidobacteriota bacterium | reverse complement strand
GTGCTCAATTGATCGTCGCGAGATCCTTCTCGAGCCGCCCGACGATCTCCCACACGCGATCGGCCAGCTCCGTGGGAATCTCGACGCCCAGACTCGCGATGAGCGATCCCTGCCAGCGATTGCGCGCGCCGACAATCGCGCCGGTCATGCCGGGCGTGATGAGGATCGTGCCGACGCACAGCTGCGGCACGCTCAGTCCGTGCCTGCCGGCCAGCGCCCGCAGCTCGTCGATCGCGTCCAGATGCCGGGCAAAGCGCGCGCCCGAGTAATCCTTGTGCGTCGCACGGCCATCGTCAGGCGGGAACGTCTTGTCGCGTCCCCAGGTGCCGAACAGCATGCCGCGCAGCAGCGGCGAATAGGCAATGAACCCGACGTTGTGCTGTGCGCACCAGGGCAGCGTCGTCTGTCGCACGGCGGGCCGGAGAATGCTGTACGGCGACTGCAGTGAGTGCAGGGGCACGCCGGTCGCCCGCCAGGCCTCGAGCTGCTCGACGCTGAAGTTCGACACGCCGATCGCCCGGATCTTGCCCGCACGCAGCAGCTCCTCGCAGGCCCCCGCGGTCTCCTCGACGGGCTGATCCACCGGCCAGTGCAGCTGATAGAGGTCGATCGTCTCGACGCCGAGCCGCCGCAGACTCCGCTCGCATTCCTCGATCACTTCCGCGCGGCTCGCCGATCGACGGACGTTCGCGCTGTCGTCACCAAGGCCGAACTTCGTGAAGATGAGCGGTCGCCGCGAAGACGGAAGCTCGCGGACGGCCCGGCCGACGACCGTCTCCGACCGGCCAGAGCCGTAGATCGGCGCCGTGTCGATCCAGTTGATGCCGTGGTCGATCGCCGCATGGATGGCCGCGATGCTGTCCGCATCGTCCTGGCCGCCCCACTGCCAGCCGCCGACGGCCCACGTCCCGACGCCGATCGTCGAGATCTCGAAGCCCGATGTTCCCAGTGTGCGTCGAACCACTACGCTCTCCTTCCGAATCAAGAGACGAGGTGCCGGCTCGAACCGGCGCGCCCCGTCGCGTCCATCTGAGGCAGAATACAGGGACATCGCCCCCAGCCGGTCCGTCTGTTCCTGATCCGTCGCCTTACGGCGGCCGGCTCACCGGCATCCGTCGCCCGCGCCGCCGCCCGCGCGTGGGACGGTCGGGGGCCGAACAACGTGAGCGGCAGGAGCAGGCCATGATTCGCATCAGGGAAGTCATCGTCGCCACCGACTTCAGCGAGCCCGCGGCGGTTGCCCTCGACTACGGCAGGAACTTCGCCCGCGCGTTCGACGCCACGCTGCACGTGGTCCACGTCGCCAACGACCTCGCAACCGCCGCACCGGTCAGCGAGATTCCGATGGACATCTCGAAGATTCAGGCGCAGATCGAGGCGGAAGGCCGCGCCGCCCTCGAGGCCGCCGTCACCGACGACGACCGGAGGTCGCTGCGGGTCAAGACCGTCCTGCTGACCTCGTCGACGCCGGCCCGGGCCATTCTCACCTATGCCCGCGACGCCATGGCCGACCTGATCATCGTCGGCACGCACGGCCGCGGCGGCCTGGCCGAGCTGCTGCTCGGCAGCGTGGCTCAGAAGGTCGTGCGATCGGCGCCGTGCCCGGTGCTTACCGTCAGAAGCCACGAGCGTGACTTCATCGGCCCGGATGCGCTGACGGTCGTCGAGCGGAAGGAGTAGCGGCGGCCGCCCGATGCGGAGACACCGGCTCGTCGCGCTCGTCTGCGCGCTGCTCGCGGTGCTGACGGCAGGCGCCGCGGCGCGCGCGCAGACGGTCGATCCCCGCTACCGCTTCCTGACGGTCCGGACCGCACACTTCCGGTTTCATTTCCCCGAAGACGCGAGCGATCTGGTGGCGGCGCTCGTCCCGATCGCCGAACGGACGTGGGACCGGTTTGCCGCGCGCGGCCTGCGTCCACCAGCACTGACCGACGTGGTCGTCGCCGACCAGTCCGAAGCGCCCAACGGCTTCGCGACACCGCTGCCGCGCAACCGCATCCTCCTCTACACGGCGCCGCCGGCACCAGGCAGCGGCCTGAATCCCGTTGCGTGGCTCGAAGGTCTGTTCGTCCACGAGTTCACGCACATCGTGCATCTCGATCGGGCCGCAGGCTGGGCGGCCGCCGGACACCGCATCTTCGGCCGCACGCCGTGGCTGTTGCCCAACCTGCTGCTGCCGCTCTGGCACATTGAAGGTCTGGCCACGTTCGAGGAGAGCCGACTGCCCGGCCGACCTGATGCCGGCCGGCTCAACGCCGGCGATTTCACCGTCCACGTCGCCGTGCCGGCCGGAAGCGGTCGTCCCATGCCACTCGATCGGGCCAACGGCGGTGTCACCGACTGGCCCGGAGGACTGACACCCTACGCGTGGGGCGCCGACTTTCACGCCTTTCTCGAACGTCGCCACGGCCGCGAGGCCATCGATCGGCTCACCGAACGCACGGCGCGCAGCCTGCCGTGGCTCGGACCGCGCGCCTTCCGATCGGTGTTCGGCACGTCGCTCGGCGAGCTGTGGCGCACGTACACGCACGAGCGCATCGCGAACGCCGGAGGCAGCGCGTCCGCTGGTCGTCAGGAGCCCTCCCCGGTTCGCCGCCTGACCCGGCACGGACATATCGTGGGCGCCGCGCGCTTCGGTCGCGCGCGCTGCGACACGTGTCCGGCGCCGCTCGCATACACCGTACGCACGCCCGACGAGCGGCCGGCAGTGTACGTGCTCAGGAGCTTCGATGAGCCTCCTGAGCGCCTCGTCACCCGCTACGGCGGCACGACGCTGGCCTTCAGCGAGGACGGGACCATCTACTTCGACGGACTCGAGGTGCGCCGGAACACCGGCGTCTATGCGGACCTTTACGCCGTCGACCTCGACACGCGGCGCGTCCGTCGCCTGAGCGTCGAAGCCCGCCTGCAGGATCCGGATCTCGCGCCCGACGGTCGACGCATCGCTGCCACACAGCACGTCCGTCCCGGGGCGCGCGCGCTCGTGCTGGTCGATATCGCCGACGCGAGTGTCCGCACGCTCGCCGGCGGAGACGACGAGGTGTTCAGCGCGCCGCGCTGGTCTCCGGACGGCCGGCTGATCGCGGCAATCCGTCAGATCGCCGACCGGATGCCCGAGCTGGTGCTGGTCGACGTCGACACGGGCGACATACGGCCGATCGGCTCGGGCGCGATCCGCCGGTGGGCGACGCCTGCGTGGCGAAAGGATGGAGCGGCTGTTGTCGTGGCGATGGCCGACGGTGACGGCCCGTTCGAGCTCTACGAGGTCCAGATCGACAGCAGGCGCGAACGCCGGCTGACGAGCCTCGGCACCGTCGCCCTCTGGCCCGAAGTCTCACCCGACGGACGCTCGATCGTATTCACCGGCTACACGGCCGACGGCTACGACCTGTTCGCCATCGCCTATCCTGAAAGAACCGACGAAGCCGCATCCGATGTCGCGACTTCACCGGTGTCGTCCTGGATGGACGACACGGACGGACCTGAGGCTTCGCCCGCGCGCGCCCCGCTGCCGTCGCGTGCGCCCTATCGTCCGTGGACGACGCTGCTGCCCACCGGCTGGACGCCCCTCGTCACCTGGACCGACGGTCAGGTTCGCGCCGGGGCATTGGTCGACGGCAGCGACATCCTCGGTTATCACTCGTGGGCGGCCGACGTGACGTGGGCAATTGCCGACGACCTGGCCGGCAATGTCCCGAGAACGACACCCGACTGGTCCTTCCGGCACGCGTACGGCCGCTGGCCCGTGCAGCCGTTCCTCGCCGTCGGCCGCACGACCAGCAGCGTGGTCGTGCGCGACGCCTCGGGCCGCCTCGCGCGCCATGCTTCACGCGACGAGGAATGGGAGGCGGGCCTCATGTGGCCGTTCACCGGCTATCAGCGGACCCACGTGCTGCAGGTGTCGCTGGCGCGCGTCGCGTGGAACGGCCCGGGCGGCGATCGCAACTTCTCGGCAGTGCGGACCGCGTGGCGCTACTCGTCGGCGCATCGACCGGGCTACGCCATCAGCCCGGAGCGCGGTGTCACGGTCGGTGTCGCTGCCGAGCGCATCATGCCGGCGCTCGGCGCAAGCGCCAGCGGCGGCAGGGCGGCCGTCGACGGACGACTCTACCTGCCGGGCGCCGGCCGCCACGACGTGGTGGCCGTGCGCGCGGCTCTGGCCACAACGTGGGGCGACGACCTCGTCCGTTCGGCGTTTGCCGTGGGTGGCAGCACGGCACCGCCCGCGGGTTCGCTCACCCGGGACGCCGCAGCGCTGCTCAGAGGCTTCTCCGACGTCGCCTCCGCCGGGCGTCACGCGACGACGCTGAATCTCGACTACCGGTTTGCTCTCGCGAGACCGCAACGCGGCGTCGGCACGTGGCCCGCGCTCCTTCATTCGGTCCACGCCGCCGTCGTAGCCGACGTCGCGCACGCCTGGATCGGAACGTTCCACCTGAGGGATTTCAAACGCTCGATCGGCGGCGAGGTGGCCGTCGATCTCGTCCTCGGCTATACGCTGCGCGCGACCGTGGCAGCCGGCATGGCGTGGGGATACGACCCGGCGCGCCGGGCCAGCTGGACACCGGCGCCGTACGTGCGCGTGGGTCATGCTTTCTGACGATCTGCTGACATCCGTCAAACAGCAGCCACTACGGGCGCTCGGACTTACCCTGCTCCTGGCCCTGATCGTCCGTCTGCTCGTCTTCCCGCTCAACGAGCACGTCTACGGCGACGCCATTGCCCGGACGGAGCTTGCGGAACAGTGGGCCCGCGCGCCGCACGTGATCAGCGCCTTCGGCAACGGGGCCTACCAGTTCGGTCCCCTCCATCTGTACCTGGTCGGCGCAGCCCTCACGTGGTTCGATCGCGACATCGCGTCGCGCGTCGTCAGCCTGATTTTCGGGCTGCTGACGATCGTGCCTGTTTTCGCGCTGACGCGTCACTACTTCGGTGGCACATCGGCGCTGCTTGCCGCGTTCGGCATGGCGGTCTGGGGACTGCACGTCCAGGTGTCGACGACGGGCGGCAGCGAAGCGCTGTCACTCTTCCTCATGTGGACCGCCTTCGCGTGGTTCGCCCGGGCGATCTACCGTCCACATATCGTCCCCATCGCATGCGCGGCCCTCGCCCTGAACCTGGCCGCCGCGACGCGCTACGACGCCTGGATGTACATCCCGCTGCTTGCGGTCGCCCCGGCCTGGCTGGTGCGTGATCGCCGGGCCGGCGTGCGCACATCGCTCCTGTTTCTGTTGTTCTGCCTGCCCTTCCCGATCTACTGGCTGGCGGGCAACGCCATCGCGCACGGCGATGCGTTCTACCCGCTCGACTACATCGACGACTTCCACGCGTCGTGGGCAGCAACCGAACGCGCCACGATGTGGCGCGACGTGTGGCTCCGCCTGCAGGGCCTCGGCTTCTGGCCGGCCATGGCGGTCGTCACGCTGACGCCAGGCGTTGCGCTGCTCGGGTTGATGGGGATGGTGAGCGCCTGGCGCATCCGCCCGCTCGCGCGCTGGCTCGTCGTCGCGGCCATCGCGCCCGCGGCGTACTACACGGCGCGCACGACTCTTCTCGCCGACTTCGTGCCGCTCGCGCGGTTCACGATCGTGCAGGTGTCGCTGCTGCTCCCGTTCGTCGGATCGGGACTGGCGTGGGTTGCGGGAGAGTACGGAGCGACCGTCACCCGGCACGTACTGCGCACGAGCCTCGCGCTGGCACTGCTGCTGCCGATCGGGCTCGGCATCTATACCTGGCGCTCCGAAGGCTGGGCCGCCACCGTTCTCGAACCGCTGAGTCCCGTCACGACCAACCCGCGAGCGCTGATGGCCGCCGCCGCGTTCCTGCGTGAGGAAGCGGCGGCCAGCGGCCGGTCTGTCGCGCTCGACGTCGACGAGCGCTACGGCGACCTGACCATAGGCTTCTACGCCCGGCTGCCACCGGAAACGACGATACGGCTGCGATGGCCGGGGCGCGATGCATTGCTGCTCCGCCGCCCTGCCGACCTGCTCGTCGTGTTCGATCGCGGGCGCCTGCGTACCGCGGAACAGGTGCGGGACGAGGGCGACCTGCTGCACCTCGGAACGACAACGTACCGGGTCCGCTGGCGCAGCGCTCCGGTCCGCATCTTCGAACGCGTCGCTGAGCGTTAACTTTCGACGGTCGGCTCGGTCAGTCGGGCGACAATCTGCTCGAGCGACTCAACGCGCGACTGCAGCGCCGCGATCGTGCTCTGCGTCGCCTGCAGCTGCCGCGTGACCGCTTCCTCGACGGCGGCCTTCACCTGCTCGTCGATCGCGGCCCGTTTCCGCCCCACGCCCTCGGTCCAGGCTTTCACCAGGTCGTTTGCTTCGTCCGACGCGAGCTCGCCGCGACGCACCAGATCGTCCATCAGGGACCGGACCTTCTCCGCCGTGAGATCAACCGCCCCGAACCCGGCCAGCAGCAGCGTGCGAATCACATCGCGCATCGTTTGGCTCCAGCTCTCCAAGAAATGTCGTTTGCGGCCCCGAAAGGGACGAGGCCGTTCCGATCTTCAAGCAACCCGCTTGCCACGCACGTAAGCCGTTCCCCGCATGCGTGAAGACACTGCCACCCGGCAGCCAAACACCGCCGTCCCGGAAAGTTCCCCGATGCGGCGTATCCGCCCGGTACCGATCGTCGTGAACCTGTGGCGCGGAGTATATATGGAACGAAGGCAGAACAGGGGATCAGTCCGTGATCAGACTCAAACGGGTCTACGACCAGCCGGCGTCGGTCGACGGCCAGCGCTTCCTCGTGGAACGGCTGTGGCCTCGCGGCCTCTCGAAGGATCGCCTGCAGCTGACCGCCTGGCTGAAGGACGTTGCCCCCAGCACCGCACTCCGGCAGTGGTTCGGCCACGATCCGGACAAGTGGCACGAGTTCCGGACCCGCTACTTCCGCGAGCTCGATCGGCATCCCGACGCGTGGCGCCCGCTGCTCGAGGCGGCACAACGCGGCACAGTGACGCTCGTGTTCAGCTCACGCGACACGAGTCACAACAACGCGGTGGCTCTGAAAGATTACCTGGAGACACAAGCGACCGGCACCACGAGGGGCCGGCGCCGCAGCCCTTCGTGAGGTCAGGCGTGCGTATCGCCCGATATGCCTGTACCGGTGAGACCACAGACACCAACGGCCGGCGGGGTACCGGCCGTAAGTCATTGAAAAGATTGGTCGGGATGACTGGATTCGAACCAGCGACCCCTTGACCCCCAGTCAAGTGCGCTACCAGGCTGCGCCACATCCCGACCTGCTCCGCCGCGAACGACGGGGCCCGTCCGGCTGACGCGATGACAACCGGACGTGAACACCGCATTTTACCCTGAACCGCCCGCGCGTGCAGCCGCGCGACCACCCTTCTTCGCCGCGCGCGGCTTCCGCGCCGCACGCGGCGCCTTTCCGGGTGTGTCTTCCGTCGCCGTCGACGCACCGGCGGTCATCTCGACGGACGGTGTCTCGCCATCCGCCTCAAATGGCAGCGTGTCATCGGTCCGTCCGGCCGTTCCGGACAGCACCTCGAGAATCCACGCGAGATCGCGCCGGATCGTCCGCAGCTGATCGCGCAGCGGGCCATCGGTCAGCGCGGTGAGCTCCTCGTCGGTCGGCTCGGCCGACTCCGCCTTCTCGGCGCCCAGCTGACGACGGGCGCCGGCCAGCGTCAGCCCTTCGACGAGAATCAGGTGCTTGATCCGGAGGACGCGCTCGACGTCGGCGCGGCGGTAGAGCCGCGGACCGTTGGCGGTCTTCGAGACACCGAGATCCGGGAACTCCGCCTCCCACGTGCGGAGCACGTACGGCTGTACCTCGGCAATCTCGCACACCTCGCTCGCGCGAAACACCGGGCGGTTCGGAATCTCGACGGTTTCCACGGGTTGTCGCCTCGCGTGTGTCGGCCGAAGTATAGCAGCTACTCCTGCTGCTGCCGCGCCCGGCCACGTCGCCGGACGTGCAGCCGGATCGGCGTCCCCTCGAAGCCGAATGATTCCCGCAACCGGTTGACGAGGAACCGTTCGTACGAAAAGTGCAGCTCGCTTGCCACGTTCGTGAACAGCACGAAGGTCGGCGGCTCGATGCCGGTCTGCGCGCCGTACAGAATGCGCACGTCACGCCGGTTCTTACTCACCGGCGGATGCGTCGCCGTGATGGCCTCGAGGAACCGGTTGAAATCGGCCGTCGGCACGCGATACCGCCGGGCACCGGCCACCCGGTCGATGACTTCGAGCAGCCGCGGCGTCCGCTCGCCGGTCAGCGCCGAGACGTGCACGATCGGGGCGTAGTCGAGGAACTTCAGCTGGAAGCGAAGCCGATCGTCGAAGGCACGTACCCAGTCCTGCCCCCGTCCCTTCACGAGGTCCCACTTGTTGACGGCAATCACGACGCCGCAGCCGGCCTCCGCGGCCTCACCGGCGATGGCCGCTTCCCGATCGCCGGCCCCTTCCACGGCATCCACGACCAGCACGGTCACGTCGGCGCGAGCCATCGCGCGCCTGGCCTGTACGACGCTGACCGCCTCGACCTGGCCGCCCCTGGCCACCCGACCCGGCCGTCGCATCCCGGCCGTGTCGAGAATTCTCAATCGGCGCTTCCGCCACTGCAGCACGACGTCGACCGTATCGCGCGTCGTGCCGGGCACGTCGCTCACCATGACCCGCTCCTCCCGGAGCAGGCGGTTGACGAGCGATGACTTGCCCACGTTCGGCCGGCCGACGAAAGCGATGCGCGTCTCCTCGGGCTCTTCGGCTGTACGCGGCCCCCGGCGCGGTAGCCGTTCGATCGCCGCATCGAGCAGTTCGTAGACGCCGGTGCCGTGCTCGGCCGAAATTTCGTACACGGGCTCGAAGCCCATCCGGTAGAACTCGTACGCGCGGCTCTGCGCGCGGCGATCGTCGGTCTTGTTGATTGCGACGATGACCGGCCTGCCCGTCCGGCGCAGGCGCGTCGCAATCTCTTCGTCGCCCGGCACGAGCCCCTCGCGGGCGTCGACGACGAACACAATCACATCGGCTGCATCGATGGCCTTCAGGCCGTGCTCGACCACGAGTTCGTGCAGCGGATCGGTGGTGGCACCGAACAGACCGCCGGTATCGACCAGCAGGAAGGCGCAGTCCTTCCAGCCGGCCGGTACCGAGATGACATCGCGCGTGGTCCCGGCCACGGGCGCGACAATCGACCGCCGGGTGCCGGTAATGCGGTTGAAGAGCGTGGACTTGCCGACGTTCGGGCGCCCGACGAGCACCAGATGCGGCAGGCGTGCCTGGCGAGACATCTACGCGCGAAGTGTAGCAGGTCCGCGCGCCGGACGGGCGGATTGCTTGACAGCCGGAATCCTTTTATTTATCGTGACTTACGGCTACTTCTCCGCCACTGCCATGATCAAGGTCGACATCGTCAACGAGGTATCGCGGCTGGCCGACATCACGAAGGTGAAGGCCGAGCTGGCGGTCGACGCGGTTTTCGATGCCATGCGCGCGTCGATGATGCGTGGCGAACGTATCGAGCTGCGCGGCTTCGGCGTCTTCCAGGTGAAACCGCGCAAGCGCGGCATCGGCCGCAATCCGCGGACGGGCAAGGAGGTCAGGATTCCGCCAGGGCGGACGATCCGCTTCAAGCCGGGCAAGGAACTGCAGAACATCACTGGTCAGTCCGAGTGAGCGACGACCAGCCTCTCGAGCCTGTTCCAGTCCCGATCGTCTACCGGAGCGTACCTCCGGGCTGGGGCGACGGTGTCTGGATCCCCGTCCCGCCGCCTCGACGACGGTTCCAGCATCGCTGGGGACGACACCTGCTGCTGTTCGTCCTCACGTTCTTCACGACCACGTTCGCGCAGGCGTTCCTCATCTTCTGGGGCACGCTCGGTACGGGGACCAATCCGTTCCTCGGCTTCAACGCCGATGTGTTCCGCGAAGGGCTCTGGTACTCGCTGCCGCTGCTGACGATTCTCAGCGCCCACGAGTTCGGCCACTACTTCGCCTGCCGGTACCACCGGGTCGACGCCACGCTGCCCTTCTTCATCCCGGCGCCGCTGCCGCTGACGGGCACGCTCGGCGCCGTCATCCGGATTCGCGAAGCCTTTCCGTCGAAGCGCGCACTGTTCGACATCGGCGTCGCCGGTCCGATTGCCGGGTTCGTCGCGCTGGTCCCGTTTCTTGTCTGGGGCATGTCGATGTCCGAAGTCGCCCGGATTCCCGCCGGCAGCGAAACGCTGTACTTCGGCGAGCCGCTGCTCTGGAAGATCTTCGAACGGCTGCACTTCGGCACCATCCCGGACGGCTACGACACGATGCTGCACCCGACCGGCTTCGCCGCCTGGTGGGGCATGCTGGCCACGGCGCTCAACCTGCTGCCGTTCGGTCAGCTCGACGGCGGACACATCGCCTACGCGGCCCTCGGACGACGCGCGTCGTGGATCTCGGCGGCGACCCTCCTGCTCGTCGTCCTGCTGAACTTCGGCTCGTCGAGCTGGACGTTCTTCGCCCTGATGCTCGTGCTGATGGCGCTCATCTTCGGCTTCCGCCATCCGCGCGTGCCCGACGAGGACGAGCCGCTCGACCCGGTGCGGCGGGCCGTCGCCATTTTCGCGGCCGTTATCTTCATCCTCTGCTTCACGCCCGTCCCGATCAGCATCATCGACTGAGCGCCACCGCGCTCAAGCGGACAGGTCGACTTCGTCGAGCGCCGTGTACCGCGGGCCGTCGGGCATGAGCAGGCTCTCGACGAGCTGCAGGCGATCGACCCGCATGCCAAGGCCGGCCGGCGAGACGCGCGCGAGCACCCGGGCCACCCGTTCGGCCTCGCGCTGGCCTGCGCCGCGCCGGAAGCGCGCGACGGTCACGTGAGGCGCCTTGGGAAGCGGCAGGCGTTCGAACGAGGCAACGCGCCGCACGGCCAGCACGAGATTGACCTGCAGGTCGAAGAGCGCCTGGCGGCCGTCCAGAACCGGGACCAGCACGAGCCGCGGCGTTCGACCGCCGGCAAGCACTTCGGGCGGTCCGAACGTGACGTCGACGGGAACCGCACGCCGGGCCACATCTGTCACGGCCGCGCGCAGCTCGTCGAGCTGACGGTCCGAAACGTCACCGAAGAAGGCGTGCGTAATGTGCGCGGACCCGGGCGGAACCGGTCGGACGATGTCGCCCGCCTGCCGACGAACGTCTGCGGCAATCTGCTCCACCGCTTCGCCAACGGCGTCCGGCAGCATCGTCGCCAGAAACAGGCGCATGTCCTCAACCGCCTCCGCCGGCAGCGGCCCGCCGGAGCATCCGACGGCGCCGGCCACACTCACTTCTCGAAGTACTTCGCCGCAAACGTGTAGAACGTCTCCCACGCCGGTCCCGACACGTGCCCGCCCGGATGCTGGTGGAAGCCGATGTCGCCTGCGATGAGCTTCGTGTCGAGGGGTGGAAAGTCGGCCGTCTCGATGCCGCGCCGCCCCAGCAGCTCGTAGACCGGACTGGCCGCGACGGCCGCCATGAACGTCCCGCGCGGATCGATCCAGGCGTCGTTGGCCTGTGCGACGACCGTCCGTCCCTGGTCGTCGACCCGGGTGGCGATCGTCCCGTCCGGATTCTTCTGCGGGTCGTTGCCGGCGCTCAGGAATACCGGCCGCGGCGCCACGAGCGCAATCAGCTGGTGCGAGTCGACAGGCAGTGCATCCCAGTTGCCGGCGTACTTCAGGTAGTTGCCGGCCATCCAGTAGTAGTAGGTGTCGGCGACGTTCTCGATGAGCTCGCCGTACTTCCGGCGGTGCAGCTTGGCCCCGCCGTGCCCCGACGAGCTGACATAGGGTACGGCAATCCGCGGGTCGAGCGCGGCGGCCAGCAGTGTTGCCTTGCCCCACCGCGAGTGACCGTAAAGTGCGATCCGCCCCTCGTCGACGTCGCGATCGGTCTCGAAATAGTCGACCACACGGCTTGCGCCCCAGGCCCAGGCCGCGAGCACGCCCCAGTCGTCGGGATCGCGCGGCTGACCGCGGTTGACGAGACCGATGATGCCGCACGTCAGGCCCTGGCCATTGTCGGCCTGAATCGAGTTCGTCATCACGGTCGCGTAGCCCCAGCCCCGCGCCAGCGCCTGCTGCTGCGGTGTCGGTCCCTGAGGCGCGGGCGGACCGCCGGCACCGCGCCCCGCGACAGCGCCTCGCCCGGCCGCAGCGCCTCGTCCTGCTGGCGCCGGGATCCCGCGTCCGGCCGCCGCCGGGCCGCCGGGCTGACAGACGGTCGTCGGCTCGGGCTCGTTCGGCAGCGGGTCGGCCGGCGCGCCGAAGCCCGTCGCGCCGAACGACAGCACGACGGGCACCGGTCCCTGTGCATCAGCAGGCGTCGTGACCGACGCCCGGATGTTCACGACAAGATCGGGATACGAGGTGTTGTCGACGCGCCCGACGAGCTCTTTGGTGACCACCGCGACGCCGCCGTTCGTCCCGCGCGACGTCTGCAGCACTTCCCACCGGACGGCCGGCGTCTCCTTCGGAGTCCGTCCGTACACCTCGCGCTCGAACAGCTCGAGAATCTCCGCGCGCCGCTCCTGCCACTGCTCCGGCGTCGTGACGCGGCGACCGTCCTCGAACCTGAGCGGATCCGGCAGGTTCGGATACGGATTGGCCTGCGATTCGTCGTACGTCGCCGGATCCGACCCGGACGCTCCGGGAGGTGGTGGTCCGGACAGGCCAAGCAGCCGGCGCGTGCGCTCGAAGTCTTCGTCGCGCGTCAGCTGCACGTGCGGCGGCCGGTCGCCTGAGCTGTCAATCTGCTGTCCCTTTGCGACCAGGACAGCCATCGGGGCGATCACGACAACGGCGGCCAGCGTACCGGCAAGCGCTCGCGGCATCGGAGAATCCTCCACCATGGCGGATGGTCGGTCAGCCGCCCGGGCGGCCAAAGCCTAGCGCAGATACTGGCAGGAGGTAAATGGCAGGTCGGCGGGACATCGACGCAAACGTTCGTCAGCGGGTCGCGATTCCCCGGCCGCGACGACCGTCGGACGCCGGAGGCTCGTCCCTTTCCCCGGGGTCGACCGTCGCCGGCACGGTCGAACGGTCCAGCCGTCCGGCCAGTTCGTCGTAGATGCGCTCGACGGTGCGCATCCGCGCTTCGAACGACAGGTCCGTCTCGACGCGACGCCGCGCCGACCGGCAGCGCCCGGCCGTCGCCCCCGGGTCGCCAATCGCGCGATTGAGCGCCGCGACCAGCGCCTCGACCGATCCCGGCGGCACGAGCAGCCCGTCGATGCCGTCCCGCACCAGCTCCGCGGTCCCACCGGCCGTCGTCGCCACGACGGGCGTCTCCAGCGCCATGGCTTCGAGCACCACGTTGGGCGTGCCCTCGTAAACCGACGACTGCACAAAAAGATCCAGTGCGTGATGGAACAGCGGGATGTCGGCGCAATGTCCCAGCAGCCGGCACCGGTCGCCGAGCCCGAGCTGTGCGATCTGCGCTTCGAGCGCGGGCCGCAGACTGCCCTCTCCTGCGATCAGCAGACGCACGTCGGCCCGCTCCGAAGCGATCCGTGCAAATGCCTCGAGGAGCAGGTCGAAGCGCTTCTGCGGCTCGAGCCGGCCTACGGCGCCGATGACGAAATCGCCCGCTCCAACGCCGAAGTGCCCGCGTGCTTCCTGTTCACGCTGCCGATCGCGGACGAACGCGCGGTGATCGATGCCGTTGAGCACGACCCGCACGCGCGCGCGTGGACAGCCCCACCGGACGAGCGTGTCGCGGATCTCGCTCGAGACCGCAATCACGCGCGGAAAGAACCGCGCGATCAGCTTGTCGGCCGGGTAGTAGACGAATCGCTCCGCGGCCGAATGTCCCGTCCAGCCGTGTGCGGTCGTCAGCGGAATGACCCCGGTCGCCCGCCCGAGCAGCAGCGCCAGCAGGTTCGTCTTGTAGTCGTGCCCGTGCACGATGTCGATGCGGCGGTCGGCAACAAGCGCACGCAGCTGTGCCCACGCGCGCCGATCGACGGCGCCGCGCTCGAACACGTCGACGTAGTCAAGCCCGAGCGCCCGGGCGCGCCCGTCGATCGTGAAGAGCGGATCGTGCTCGGCACGCAGGTACGCCACGGTGACCTGGTAGCGGGACGGATCGCTCTGCGCAGCGCCGAGCAGGATGGTCTTCTCGGGCCCGCCTCCGGTTCCGCGCACGCTGCGCAGCTCCAGGATGCGAAGCGGATCACTCATCGCGCCGCTCCCGAGGGGCTGGGCTGCGGCTCGGGAACCGTGGCACGCCGATGCGGCATCGAATAGACGAGTGCGAAGGCCCTCGCCGCGTCGAACACAACGGCCAGCAGCCAGGCGCGCGCCGCACTGCTGCCCGGCACCTGCCGCGTGCGGCGCCGGATCGCCACGGCGCGCAGCAGCGACAGGCCGGCCATCATGGCCATGCCCGCAGCCGTGGCCGAAAGCGCCGACGGTCCCGCGACCACCGCCGCCACCACGCCGGCCGCGGCCATCAGCGCACCGGCGAGCCAGACAATCGGAATCAGGATGCCGGGCAGATCCCTCAGCGCCGGCATGCGCCGGAGGCTGACGCGCAGGTTGTCGCGGCCGCGCCAGGCTTCGCCGCGGAACAGCGCCCCGAGCGACGCCGGATCGCCGTAATGCACCGAGCGCAGGTCGCCGGCCGCCAGCAGCCGACCGCCCCGCTCGTGCAGCCGCAGGCAGAGGTCCCAGTCTTCACAGGTCTGCAGCGACTCGTCGAAGCCGCCGATCGCCTCGAAGGCCGCCCGCCTGACCAGCACGTTGCCCGCCGGCAGCCAGCGGGTGTCGGCGGGCGGCCCGCTCGGGTGGCGCAGCCCGTCGTACAGCCGCTGCACCCAGTTCGCGTCCGGTGCCGGCGCGTACTCGGCACCGGCCATCGCCACCTGAGGATCTGCCATGTATAGAAGTGCGGTGCGCAGCCAGTCGGGCCCGAGTTCGACGTCGGCGTCGACGAATGCCACGAACGTCCCGCGCGCCGCCGCCGCGCCACGGTTCCGCAGTTCGCCGACGCCACGCCCTGGAATCGTCAGCACCGTGGCACCGAACGAGCGGGCCACCTCGTCGGATCCATCGATCGACCCGTTGTCGACCACGATGATCTCGAACTCGCCGACGCCCCGCTGAGCACGTACGCTCGTCAGGCAGCGAGCCAGGCCGGTTGCGTCGTTGCGCACCGGAATGACGAAGGACACCAGCGGAGCCGGCACGGCGGGAGCATACTACGAGCCTCTCCACGCGGCATCCCGCCGGCACCGCCGCGGCCGTGTCAGATCACCGAGACGGGATCGACGTCGACGGTGACGCGGCGCCGAAGATCGGGACGCTCGCCGAGTGCCGCGGCTATCGCCTCACGCATCACCCTGCGCTGTCTGCCCTTCAGGAAGATCTGCACCCGATATTCATCCCTGAGCCTGGCAATGGCGGCCGGAGCGGGACCAAGGATGCGGACACCGGGCGCGCGAGGCCGGATGCGCGCCGCCAGCTCCGCGGCGGCGGCCATGGCCGCGTCGAGCTCCCGATCGCGGACGACAACGTTCACCATGGCAACGACCGGCGGGTAGATCATCGCGCGGCGGAACTCCATCTCGCGCGCGTAGAACGTCGCGTAGTCCTGTGCCGCCGCCGCCTGCACGCTGTAGTGCTCCGGATAGAGCGTCTGGATGATCGCCTCACCAGCGGTCTCACCGCGCCCGGCCCGTCCGACGACCTGGGTGAGCAGCTGAAACGTCCGTTCGGCCGCACGGAAGTCGGGCAGCCCGAGACCGACGTCCGCCGCCACGACGCCGACGAGCGTCACGGCCGGAAAGTCGTGCCCCTTCGCGATCATCTGCGTGCCGACGAGAATGTCGACGTCGCCGCGGGCGACGGCGGCCAGCACCCGGGTAATCGCGCCCCGGCGCCTGATCGTGTCGCGATCGACGCGCGCGATCCGGGCCGACGGAAAGCGCTCGCGCAGTTCGGCCTCGAGCCGCTCGGTGCCGACACCGGCGTGCTCGAGGTACTGGTCGCCGCATTCGCCGCACACGCGCGGCACGTGGACCGCGTAGTTGCAGTAGTGGCAGCGCACGCGCCGCGCCGCGCGGTGATAGGTCAGCGTCACGCTGCAGTGCGGACACTCGAGCGTCGCGCCGCACGCGCGGCAGAAGACCACCGTCGCGAATCCGCGGCGATTGAGCAGGACCAGGCTCTGCTCGCCGCTGGCCAGTCGGTGCTCAATCGCCTCGATGAGCGGCCGGCTGAGCGCCGTCTCGGCCCCGGTCGCCGCGATCTCGCGCCGCATGTCCACGAGCCGGACGTCGGCCAGCGGCCGATCGAGCACGCGCCGGTTCATGCGGACCAGTCCGTACCGGCCTGCTTCGGCGTTGGCGGCCGTCTCGAGCGACGGCGTGGCCGACGCCAGTACGACGAGCGCCCGTGCCATCTGCGCGCGCACGACCGCCACGTCGCGTCCGTGATATCGCGGCGTCTCGTCCTGCTTGTAGGAGCCGTCGTGCTCTTCGTCGACCACGATCAGGCCAATCGACGTCAGCGGCGCGAACACTGCCGATCGCGTTCCGACCACGACGCTGACCGCGCCGCGGCGGATGCGATGCCACTGGTCGTGCCGCTCGCCGTCGGACAGCCCCGAGTGCTGCACGGCGACCTGTTCGCCGAATGCGGCCCGGAAGACGCCCGCCAGCGCCGGCGTCAGCGCGATCTCAGGCACCAGGACGAGCACCTGGCGCCCCGACGCGATCACGTGCCGCGCAAGCCGCAGGTACACCTCGGTCTTGCCGCTGCCGGTCACTCCGTGCAGCAGGACCGGCCGGAACGTCCGCGCGTCGGCGGCCTCAATCAGCGCGGCCAGGGCGTCGCTTTGCTCTGTCGTCAGTTCCCGGCCGTCTTCGTACCGGGCGGGCGCCGCCCAGCCGCGCTCCCGGCCGGCGAACGGATCGCGCTCGTCGACCTCTTCGATGAGCCGGACGAGACCCGCCGCGGCCGCCCGCCGCACGACGTCCGCTCCGATGCCGTCGGCGGCCAGCTCGCGCTGCAGCACACCGTCCGGCGCGCGTTGCAGCTTCTCGAGGAGCGCGCGCTGCTTCGGCCCGCGCGGCGCGGCGTCGCTGCCGGATGCGACGGGCAGCACGCGCGTGCGCAGCCTGAACGCATCGCCCTCGCCGCGCGCCGAGGGTGGAATCGCCACTGCAATCGCGTCGCCGGGGCCGCACACGTAGTACTCGCCGACCCACAGCGCCAGATCCACGACCTGCTCCGGCAGAAACGGCTCGGCATCGATGACGGCGATGATGTCGCGCAGTTCGGCGTCCGGCGGCGCGTCGGCTGCCGGGTCGATGACGCAGCCGACAACCCGACGCGTGCCGAGCGGCACGACCACGCGGGCCCCGCGCGGCGGGATGGGCATGTCGGGCGGACGCCGGTAGGTCAGCGGGCCGAGACCGGGCACCGGAACGGCCACGCCGACGGCCGGCTCAGCCCGATTCGGCAAGAAGGTCACGAACGATCTTCATGTCTTCCCACACGTCGCGCTTCCGCTCGGGGCTGCGCAGCAGATACGCGGGATGGAACGTGGGGATGAGGCGGATGCCATTGGGCAAGTCGTGCACGCGCCCCCGCAGCCTGGAGATCGGGGCGTCGGTGCCGAGCAGCGTCTGCGCGGCGAACGTGCCGAGCGCCACCATCACCTTCGGCCTGACGATCTCGATCTGCCGCCGCAGGAACGGGCTGCACGTCTGCACTTCCGCCGGTTCAGGATTGCGGTTGTTCGGCGGACGGCACTTGATGACGTTGGCGATGTAGACGTCCTCGCGCCGCATGCCGATCGCCTCGATGATCCGCGTGAGGAGCTGTCCGGCGCGGCCGACGAACGGCTCGCCGAGCCGGTCCTCGTCGCCCCCCGGCGCTTCGCCCACGAACATCAGATCGGCGTCGGGATTGCCGACACCAAAGACCACCTGAGTGCGCCCGAGTGCATGCAGCGCGCAGCGCGTGCAGTCGCCAATCTCGGCGCGCAGGCTGGCCAGCGCATCGGCAGGCGACGCGACAGCAGTCACATCCGCTGGCGCCCGCTTCGCGGACGGATCACTCGCTGTCGCCGCGGCCGGTTCCGTCTCGTGAGACGCTGGCGGCCCGGCGGCCCGCTGACGCCAGGCGGGGTCGGTCGACACACCCGCCACGCCCAGTTCCTTCGCATACACGCGCAGGTGGTCGGCCAGCTGCTGCCGACTGCTTCGGTCGTTCATGGGCACTTAGGGTACAGCCGGCGAGGCCGGCGTGCGAGCCAGAAGCCGCTGCACCCGATCCAGCAGCCGGCGGGCCACGTCGTCCTTCGACAGCTGCGGCAGCGATTCCTCGTCGTCGGCGGCGACGAACGTCACGATGTTCGTGTCGACGTCGAACCCGGCGCCGGGGGCCGTGACGTCGTTGGCGACGATCAGGTCGACCTGCTTGTCGGCAAGCTTACGGCGCGCCGCCTCGCGCGGATCGCCGGCCTGCGCGGCAAAACCGACGAGAACCGGGCGTGCACGGCCGGCGCGCCAGCGGCCGAGGTCGGCCAGAATGTCGGGCGTCCGCTCGAGGACCAGTGAGAGCGGCCCGCCCTTCTCGATCTTGCCGGCAGCCGCGCCTGCGGCCGGCGCGTAGTCGGCGACGGCCGCGGCCATCACGATCAGGTCGGCGTCGCCCGCGCGATCGAGCACCACCCGGTGCATCTCTCGCGCGCTCCTGACCTGCACCACGTCGACGCCCGGCGGCGGCGCCACCGCCGTCGGGCCGGCCACGACTGTCACGCGCGCCCCGCGGGCGGCTGCCTGCCGGGCCACGGCAAATCCCATCCGCCCACTCGACCGGTTGCCGATGAACCTGACCGCGTCGATGTCCTCCAGCGTCGGGCCGGCCGTCACGAGCACGCGCACGCCGTCGAGCGTCTGCGGTTCCCCGGCGAGCAGTCGTTCGACCGCGTCTGCGATCAGCTCCGGCTCCGCAAGTCGTCCGGGGCCGACCCAGCCGCACGCAAGGTAGCCGTCGCCCGGATCGACGAAACGGACGCCCCGCCCGGCCAGCGTCCCGACGTTGGCCCGGACCGCCGGATGAGTCCACATGTTCGTGTTCATGGCCGGCGCGAGCACCACCGGCGCGCGGGTCGCGAGGTAAAGCGAAGTCAGGAAATCATCGGCCAGGCCGGCGGCAAACCTGCCAATGATGTTTGCCGTGGCCGGCGCGACAACCAGCGCGTCGATCGACGACGCGAGGGCGATGTGCTCGATGTCGGCGTTCTGGCCTGGCGCGAACTGGCTCGTGACGACCGGTTCGCGCGTGATCGCCTCGAAGGTCAGCGGTCCGACGAACCGCCGGGCCGCGCGCGTCATCACCACCTGGACGCGATGCCCGCGCTTCTGCAGCAGGCGCGTGAGCTCGACCGCCTTATAGGCGCCGATGCCCCCGCTGACGCCCAGGGCGATGAACGCCATCGACCGGTGCTCCTACTGCACCTGCTCGGGCGGGGTGTCCTCGCCGAGGGCCTCGAAGGTCGCCTCGGCCCCGGCCGCAGCCTCGGCGGCCGGCTGATCCTCGAGCTTCGTGACCACGCCGGCAAGCACTTCCTGCAGCGCGCGGCGGGCCGGCTTGTCGGACCCTTCCACGCGGGGAACGCATCCCTCGAGCAGCTGCCGTGCCCGCAGGGCGGCAATGGTGACGAGCTCGAACGAATTGAGCGACGGTCGCTGGGTCTGGGTCTCGGTCATGACTGGTCCTCGTTAACGCCTCGCCGTCGCCCGGTCAGCGCGGGAACGTCGCGAGGATGGGATCGATCTGCGGCCGTCGGCGCGCCAGCCTGGCGCGCTCGGCCGCGATGATGGCTTCGATTTCGCCGACGCAGCGGTCGAGCTCATCGTTGACGACCACGTAGTCGTACTCTTCGACGGCGCCGACCTCGGCGCTGGCCGTCGCCAGCCGCCGGGCAATGGCCTCCTCCGGATCCTTGTTGCGGCCCCGCAGACGGCTCGCCAGGACTTCGTACGACGGAGGCAGCACGAAGATCTCGACCGCCCGGCCCGGCAGCCGCTCCCGCACCTGGCGGGCACCCTGAACGTCGATGACCAGCACGACGTCGTGCCCGTCGGCCAGCAGATCTTCGATGTCCTGACGGCGCGTCCCGTAGAGGTTGCCGAAGATGTCGGCCCACTCGAGGAACTCGCCGGCCCGGACCATGGCCTCGAACCGGTCGCGGCTCACGAAATTATAGTCGACGCCGTCGACTTCGCCCGGGCGTCTGGGCCGGCTCGTGTACGACCGAGACCGGACCAGGTTCGGCAGCCGCTCCACCAGGCGGTCGACGACCGTCGTCTTTCCGGTTCCCGAGGGAGCGGAAATGACGAACAGCGCCCCGGCAGGCGCCCTATTCGACATTCTGGACCTGCTCCTTGATGCGCTCGAGCTCGGCCTTCGCCTCGATGACGACTTCGGTCCCCCGGGTCCCCTCCATCTTCGAGCCGATCGTGTTGATTTCGCGATTCATCTCCTGCACGAGGAAGTCGAGCTTGCGCCCGCACGGCTCCGGCGCAGCGACGAGCCCGCGCCAGTGCTCGATATGACTCCGCAGGCGGACGACTTCCTCGTCGATGTCGGATCGCGCGACGAAGCGGACAATCTCCTGAGCCACGGCGGCCGGATCGCCCTGAACGTCGGGGGCGAGGCCCGCAATGCGCTCCCGCAGGCGCGCCTCGAGCTGCTGCTGCCCCTGCGCCGCCTCGGTCTGCAGCGTCTCCACCATCGTTGCGAGGCGATCGATGCGCGTCGCAAGGTCGGCGGCCAGGTGGCGGCCCTCGGTCTCGCGCATGCCGACGAGCGCATCGACCGCGTCCTCGAGTGCCAGTTCGACGAGACCGGCGAGCGCTACCGGGACGCCGACGCCCGGCTCGGCCGTCCGCGTCCGCACCTCGAGCGCCTGCGGCAGCCGCAGCAGGTCCGACACCGTCAACGCGCCGGCCACGACACCTCGCTGTCGCAGGCCGTCGAGTGCCGCCGCGATCTGCTCGATGAGGCTTTCGTCAATGACGACTTCCCGCTCGGGAGGCGTCGCGACTTCGGCGGCTACCTGCACCTCGACCCGCCCGCGCGCGATCCGCTGCTGAATCACGCTGCGGAGCCGCGGCTCGAGCGACGACAGCGCCTGCGGCACCCGCAGCGACAGGTCCAGGAACCGGTGGTTCACCGACTTGATGGTGACGTGAACGGAACTGCCTTCCAGCTCACGGCTGACGGACGCGAACCCCGTCATCGATCGAATCACGAGCTTCCTCCCCGACTTCGTCCCGCTGCAGTCGCCGCGGCGCCGTCCTCGTCGTCACCGATGACCTGCAGGGCGTAGAGGCGCGCGTAAACGCCGCCCGGCCGCGCGATCAGCTCGTCGTGCGTGCCGATCTCGGCAATCCGGCCGTTCTCGAGCGCCAGTATCAGATCGGCCCGCCGGACCGTCGACAGCCGGTGGGCAATGACGAACGTGGTGCGGTTACGCATCAGGTTGGCGAGCGCATCCTGCACCAGGTGCTCCGACTCGGCGTCGAGCGCCGACGTCGCCTCGTCGAGCACGAGAATCGGACAGTCCTTCAGAATGGCGCGGGCGATCGCCAGCCGCTGGCGCTGCCCGCCCGAGAGCCGCTGCCCCCGCTCGCCGATGCGCGCATCGTAGCCCTGTTCGAGCTGCATGATGAAGTCGTGCGCGTGAGCGGCGCGCGCCGCGCGCTCGATCGCGCCGCGATCGGCGCCGGGCACGCCGTAGGCGATGTTGGCCGCAACGGTGTCGTCGAACAGGACCGTGTCCTGCGTCACCAGGGCGATCTGCCCGCGCAGCGAGGTGAGCGTCACGTCGCGGATGTCGATGCCGTCGATCAGCACGGCGCCTTCGGTCACGTCGAAGAAGCGCGGGATCAGGTTCGTCAGCGTCGTCTTGCCCGCGCCGCTCAGGCCGACGATGGCTACGAGCTGGCCGGCTTCGACGCGGAACGAGGCGTCGCGGAGCACGAAGTGATCCGGCCGGTCGGCGTAGGCGAAGCCGACCTGCCGGAACTCGACGGACTCGCGCATGCGCGGGAGCGGCTGCGCGCCGGGCTTCTCGCGCACTTCGGTGTGCGTGTCGAGCATGGCGAAGATGCGCTCGGCGGCGGCAATCGCCTGCTGCAGGCTGGCGTTGACGCGGCTCAGCTTCTTGATCGGCCCGTACATCATGAACGCCGCGCCCAGGAACATCGTGAACTCGCCCGGCGTGAGCGAGCCGGCCGCTATCTCACGTGCGCCGTACCAGAGCGCGCCCACCGCCGCCAGGCCGCCGATGAACTCCATCAGCGGCGGCAGTGCGGCGACCGCGCTCGTGATCTTCAGGTTCGTCCGGTACAGCCGATCGACCGCCTCGGCAAAGCGCGTGCCCTCACGCTCTTCGGCACCGAACGCCTTCACGATCCGGTGCCCGGTGAACGCCTCGGCGGCAATGTGCGTCACCTGCTCGAGCTGTTCCTGTCCGAGCCGGGTGCGCCGGCGCACGCGCTGGCCCAGCCGCGTGAGCGGATAGACGACGAGCGGCGCCGCCGTCACCACGACGAGCGCGAGCCGCCAGTCGATGAAAAACAGCAGGCCCGCATAGGCCGTCACCGCCAGCGACTCGCGGCTCAGGTCGGCGATCGTCTCGGAGACGACCGTCTGCACCTGCCCGACATCGTTCGTGATGCGTGACAGCAGCTGCCCCGACGTGCGCGCCGAGAAGAACGCCGCCGACTGGCCGAGGATGTGACGGAAGAGGCGCGTCCGCAGGTCGCGGACGACGCGCTGGCCGACGTCGGCCATCAGGAACGACGACAGGTAGCTGCCGGCGCCCTTGAGGAAGTACGCCAGGAGGATGAGAACCGCGATCTCGCGGACGTACCCCTGCGAGAAGGCCCCGGCCTGCACCTGCACCGCGAACAGGCCGTCGACGATCGGCTTGAGCAGCCACGCGAGCATGGCCGAGCCGGCGGCGTAGACGAGCATTGCTGCGAGCGCCGCCACAATGCGGCCTCGATATGCCCGGGCGGTTCGCAGCAGCTGCAGCAGTTCGCGCACGCGCCTATCGTTCTCCTGGCCGACCGCCGGCCCGCGGCCTGCGACGCCGCCGGCCGCTCACCGGTTCCGGCGCGACCCGTAGCCGTTCGGGTGGCGTTCGTGCCAGCGCCAGGCGGTTTCGACGATGGCCTCCAGGGTGCCGAGCTTCGGCTTCCAGCCGAGCTCGCGCTCAGCCAGTCCGGGCGAAGCCACGAGCCGGGCCGGATCGCCGGCGCGGCGCGGACCGACGGTATGCGGCACCGGCCGGCCCACGATGCGACCGACGGTGTCGATGACCTCGCGGACGCTCATGCCCCGTCCGCTGCCCAGGTTGAAGCAACCCGAGGCTCCGCCGCTCTCGAGCCGCCGCAGCGCCGCCAGGTGCGCATCGGCCAGGTCCGACACGTGCACGTAGTCGCGCACGCAGGTGCCGTCGTCGGTCGGATAGTCGTCGCCGTAGATCGCCAGTGAGCCCTGCCCCTGGGCGGCCCTGATGGCGCGCGGGATGATGTGCTCTTCCGGCTCGTGATCCTCGCCGATCAGCCCGTCGGGATCGGCGCCCGATGCGTTGAAGTACCGGAGCGCCACCCAGCGGATGCCGTGCGCGCGCTCGATGTGCGGCAGCGCCCGCTCGACGGCAAGCTTCGATTCGCCATACGCATTGATGGGTCGCTGCGGGTGCGTCTCATCGATGGTCGGCGTGACCGGCTCGCCGAACGTCGCGCACGTCGACGAAAAGACGAAGCAGGGCACGCCGGCCGCCGCCATCGCCTCGAGCACGCTCAGCGTTCCCTGCACGTTGTTGCGATAGTAGCCGAGCGGGTCGCGGACCGAGCCGGCGACCGACAGCAGCGCCGCGAAGTGCATGACCGCTTCCGCGCCGCTCTGCTCCAGCGCCTGTCTGACGCGGGCCGTATCGAGAATGTCGCCTTCGACCAGCTCGATCCGCCGATCGGGAAAGGCCTGCGCGAGCCGCTCCACCGCTTCGCGGTGACCGGCCGACAGATTGTCGTAGACGGTGACGTCGCACCCGGCCTCGGCCAGCGCCTTGACCGTATGGCTTCCCACGTAGCCGGCGCCGCCGGCAACCAGCACCCGCTTCATGGCCGCCCCACCGACGCGTACGTGAAGCCGAGCTCACGCATCCGCTCCGGCTCGTAGATGTTGCGGCCGTCGATGACGATCGGCGTCTTCATCATCTTCTGCATCCGCTCGAAGTCCGGCTCGCGGAACTCGTTCCACTCGGTGACAATCACGAGCGCGTCGGCGCGTCGCAGCGCATCGTACGCGTCGGCCGCGTAGCCGATCCGCCGGCCGAAGACTGCCCGCGCGGTTTCCATCGCCTCCGGGTCGAAGGCGCGCACCTTCGCGCCACGATCCAGCAGCCCCCGGATGATCGGAATCGACGGGGCCTCGCGCATGTCGTCGGTCCGCGGCTTGAACGCCAGCCCCCACACCGCGATGCGACGGCCGGAGAGGCGGCGCCCGAGCAGCTGATCGACGCGCCTGAGCAGCCGCACCTTCTGCGCTTCGTTGACACGCTCGACTGCCTCGAGAATGCGGAAGCGGTAGTTGCGCTCAGCCGAGAACCGGATGACGGCGCGCACGTCCTTCGGGAAGCACGATCCGCCGTAGCCGCAGCCGGCGAAGAGGAATGCCGGGCCGATGCGCCGATCGGCGCCGATGGCGCGGCGCACCTGATCGATGTCGCCACCGAACGCCTCGCAGATGTTGGCGAACTCGTTCATGAACGAGATGCGCGTGGCCAGCATTGCGTTGGCCGCGTACTTCGACAGCTCGGCACTCACCGGATCCATCACCATGATCGGTGCGCCGGTCCGCGTGAACGGCCGGTACAGCTCGCGCATCAGCTCGGCCGCCTGCTCGTCCTTCGCGCCGATGACGACACGGTCGGGCTTGAGGAAGTCCTCGACGGCCGCGCCTTCCTTCAGGAACTCCGGGTTGCTCACCACGCTGAACGGGTGTTTCGTCCGCCGCGCGATCGTCTGCTCGACGAGCTCGGCCGTCCCGGCCGGCACCGTGCTCTTGTCGACGATCACCTTGTACCCGTTCATCGCGCGGCCGATCTCGTCGGCAGCGGCCAGCACGTACTTGAGGTCGGCCGAGCCGTCCTCGCCCGTCGGCGTCCCGACTGCGATGAAGACGACGTCCGACCTGCGGACGGCGCCTGGCAGCGAGGTCGTGAAGGCGAGGCGCTTGCGCTGGCGGTTGCGCCTGACGATCTCCTCGAGTCCCGGTTCGAAAATCGGGATCCGCCCCCGGTTGAGGGTGCGGATCTTCGCCGAGTCCTTGTCCACACAGATCACGTCGTGGCCCGTCTCGGCAAAGCACGCCCCCGCGACCAGACCGACGTAACCTGTGCCAATCACGGCAATCTTCATGAACGACCTGCTCCTCCCCCTCGCGAAAGCTTCTCAAGCTAACATCCGCTTTCAGCGACAGTCAATCGATTGACGCTCAACGACTTGCGCCCGCTGGTACAGCGGCGTGACGTGATAGCATCCGGCACGACTCCTGCCGTGCGGATTCTGCTCGACTACCGACCCGCGCTGCGACAGCGGACCGGCGTCGGCGCGTATATTCAGGAAGCGGCCCGCGCGCTCGCCCGGACGGCGCCGGCCGGCGAAGCGGTCGTGCTGTTCAGCGCCTCGTGGAAGGACCGCCTCGCTCCGGATGTGGTGCCGCCGCTCGACATCGTCGATCGTCGGATTCCCGTGCGGCTGCTCAACTACGCCTGGCACCGGCTCGGCTGGCCGGCAGTCGAAACCATCGCACGGCAGCGGTTCGACGTCGTCCAGGCGGCGCACCCGCTGCTGATTCCCGCGCGCGACGCGGCCCGCATCGTGACGGTCCACGACCTCGACTTTCTCGATCATCCGGAGCGGACACGCGCGGAGATCCGTCGCGACTATCCCGCGCTCGCCCGCGCCCACGCGCGCGCCGCCGATCAGGTGGTCGTCGTGTCGCCTCACACCGCGGCCGAAGTCGAACGCCGCTTCGACGTGCCGCGCGAGCGCATCACGATCTGCCCGCCGGGCGCGCCCGACTGGCCGCGCCGACCCGGGCTCCCCGGAACCGACGGCTGCTTCCTGTTCGTCGGCACGCTCGAGCCGCGCAAGAATCTCGGCGTACTGCTCGACGCCTACGCCAGACTTCGCGAAGCCGATCCGTCGGCACCGCCGCTGGTGCTGGCGGGCCGGCACGATCCCGCGGCCGCGTCACTCCTCGAACGCGCCGCACGACCGCCGCTCGCCGGCCACGTCGAGCTGCCGGGATACGTCGACGAAGCCACCAAGCGCACCCTCTTCGAACGCGCCATCGTTCTGGTACTGCCCTCCCACGCCGAAGGGTTCGGCCTGCCGGCAGTCGAGGCGCTCAGGACCGGCGTCCCGGTCGTCGCCGCCAACCGCGGCGCGCTGCCCGACACTGTCGGCAGCGCCGGCGCGCTCTTCGATCCCGACGCGCCTGACGAACTGGCGCACCTGCTCGCGTCCATCGCCGCGTCGCCGGAACGGCAGCAGCGGATGGCCGAGGCGGGCTTCCGCGAAGCCGAGCGGTTCAGCTGGCGAACGACCGCCGAACGGCTGCGCGAAGCGTGGCACCTCGCCGTCGAGCACCGGAGGGCCCGTGGCTGAGCTGCGTACGCTTCGCATCGGCGTCGACGGCCGCGAGCTCACCGGCCAGGCCACCGGCGTCGGACGATACATCCGCGGCGTGCTGCGCGCCTGGACTGAAATGCCGATCCGGCACCGCGTGCTCGTCTTCGTGCCCGAACTGCCGCAGTCCGAGCTGATGGCCGAGCTCGGGTCATCGATTGAGTGGATCACGACCGGTGCGGGCGCGCGACCGATCACGTGGGAACAGTGGCATCTCCCGAAGGCAGCGGCCGCGGCCGGTGTCGACGTCTTCTTTGCCGGTGCCTATACCGCACCGCTCCGGCTGCACTGCCCGTTCGTGCTCGTCGTGCACGATGTCTCGTACTTCGCGCATCCCGAGTGGTTCGCTCCGCGCGAGCGCTGGCGACGGCAGGTGCTCACCAGATACTCGGTGCGGCGCGCCGCCAGGGTCCTGACCGTTTCGGCGTTCTCGGCCAGTGAACTTCAGCGCTACCTTGGCGTCCCCGCCGACCGGATCGCTCTGGCGCCGGGCGGCGCCCCCGCCGCCCAGCCGTCGGCTCCGGCCGGCTCCGAGCCAGTGGTGCTCTACGTCGGCTCGCTGTTCAATCGTCGGCTGATTCCCGAACTGCTGGGCGGCTTTGCCGAGGCGACGCGCACCATACCGACGGCACGCCTGGTGATGGTCGGCGACAACCGGACGTACCCGCGGATCGATCCGCTGCAGGTTGCGCAGAGTCTCGGTGTCACGGGCCGCGTCGCGTGGCACACGTGGGTGTCGGACGTGGAGCTCGATCGCCTGTACACCTCGGCCCGCGTGTTCGCCTTTCTGTCGACCTACGAAGGCTTCGCGCTGACGCCACTCGAGGCGATTGCCCGCGGTGTCCCCCCCGTGCTGCTCGACACGCCCGTCGCCCGCGAAATCTACGACGGTGCCGCGCTGCTCGTGCCGCCTGATCCACCGGCCATCGGCAAGGCCATCTGCACGCTGCTCAGCGACGGACCGGTACGCGACGCGGTCGTGGCTCGCGGCGCCGAGCTCCTCAGTCGCTACACCTGGACCGCCACCGCCGTCACGATCCTCGACGAGCTCGAGCGTGCAGCAGGACGGCATCGATGACGTTCGACATCGTCATCGTCAACTACAACAACCGGGACGATCTGGCCGCGTGCCTCGAGTCGCTCACCGCGGCCCGACCGCAGCGGCTCGCCCGCGTCATCGTCGTCGACAACGCCTCCACCGACGGCAGTGCCGAATACGTGGCCGCCCACCGGCCTGACGTCGAGCTGATCCGCCAGGACCACAATTCGGGCTTTGCCGCCGCGAACAACGTCGGGATCCGGCGGGCGACCGCACCGCTCGTGCTCCTGCTCAACAGCGACACGATCGTGCCGGCCGGCGCACTCGACGGGCTCGTGGAACGACTCGAAGCGACGGACGCAACAGCGGCCGGCCCGCGGCTCGTCGATGGCGAGGGCCTGCCCGAGGTCTCGTTCGGCCCGATGCTCTCGCCGTGGGGCGAAGCCCTGCAGCGGCTGCGGGTGCGGCTTGCGGCCCGCCGCTCGCCCCTGGCCCGGCGCTACATCGCCCGCCTGACGGGACGCGAGCGCTTCGTCGACTGGGTGAGCGGCGGCTGCCTGCTGGTGCGCCGGCAGGCGGCCCTCGACGCGGGCCTGCTCGACGAGCGCTACTTTCTCTATGAAGAAGACGTCGACTTCTGCGCTGCGCTCCGCGCGCGCGGCGGCCGCATCCTGTTCACGCCCCGGGTGACGGTCGTCCACCTCCGGGGCCGCTCGGTCAGGCGCGCAGGCCCCCCGTCGACGTTCCACTATGACCGGAGCCACGTCGCCTTCTACGAGAAGCATCTGCCCGGGTGGGCTCCCCTGCTGCGCTGGTGGCTGAAGGTCAGGGGCCGCAGCGTCCGATAAGATTTCTCGAACGTGCGCATCGCCATCGACGCCCGCAAGCTCCACGACTACGGCATCGGCACGTACGTGCGTAACCTCGTCTTCTGGCTGTCGAAGCTCGACGTCGACGACGAGTACGTCCTGCTCTGCCGGAACGACGACGTGGAGCCGCTCCGTGCCCTGGGGCCGCGCTTTGTCCCGGTCGCCGAGTCGGCCCGCAACTACTCGGTGCGGGAACAGTTCTCGATCCCGTTCGCCCTGGCACGGAGGCACGTCGACCTCTTCCACGCGCCGCACTACGTTGTTTCACCGCTCACGCGCTGCCCGTTCGTCGTGACGATTCACGACTGCATCCACCTGCGGTTCCCGCAGTACCTGCCCAACCGCCTGGCCTACTCGTACGCGCACACGATGATGCGCGTGAGCGCGCGGAGGGCGCGGCGGGTCATGACGGTATCGGAGGCCTCGCGGCAGGACATCGTCGAGCTGCTCGGCGTGCCGGCATCGAAGGTCGAGGTGATCGCCAACGCGCTCGACGAACGGCTGGCCGCGCCGCCGACCGAGGCGGAGATCGCGCGCATCCGCGACCGCTACCAGCTGACGTCGCCGTTCCTGCTCTACACGGGGAACATCAAGCCGCACAAGAACATCGATCGGCTCATCGAGGCTTACGCGATCCTGCGCCGCCGCGGGCACACCGACGTCAAGCTGCTCATCATCGGCGACGAAATCTCGAAGTACCCGAACCTGCGGCGCCTCGTGCACCGGCACCAGCTGCATCCTCACGTCCGGTTCTTCGGCTTCGTCAGCGACGAAATGCTGGCCGTGCTGTATCGTCTGGCGACGGCGTTCGTCTTTCCGTCGCTTTACGAAGGCTTCGGGCTCCCGCCGCTCGAGGCCATGGCCGCCGGTGTACCGGTCATCACGTCGAACGTTTCGTCGCTGCCAGAGGTGGTGGGCGAGGCGGCCGTCCTGATCGATCCACTCGATCCCGAAGCCATCGCCGATGCGATGGAACGGGTCATCGGCGATCCGGCCCTGAGGGCCGAGCTCGTCCGCCGCGGCTACGAACGGGTGAAGGCGTTTTCGTGGGAACGCTCGGTGGCGCGCATCAGCCGGCTGTACCACGAGGTCTACGAGGAGTGTCGTGGCTGACGCTGGCGGGCACGTCGCTGCCGGTGCCGCCCCGCTCGACACCGGCGGCAGGCGCGTCGTGCTCGTGCACGACTGGCTCACGGGCATGCGCGGCGGCGAGAAGGTGCTCGACACGCTCTGTCGCTTCTTTCCCGGAGCCGACCTGCTGACGCTGGTGCACGCGCGCGGAGCGGTGTCGCCCACGATCGAGGCGCGGCGCATCCGGACCTCGATCGTCCAGCGGCTCCCGCAGCCGATCCGGTGGTACCGCTATTACCTGCCGGTATTCCCGATGGCGATAGAAGGCTTCGACCTGGACGACGCCGATCTGATCGTGTCGACGAGCCACTGCGCGGCCAAGGCCGTTGTCCCGACCGGCCGCGCCGTGCACGTGTGCTACTGCCACTCGCCGATGCGCTACGCCTGGGATCAGTTCGAGGCGTACTTCGGCCCCGACCGGCTCGGCCGCGCCGGCTCGGCCGCCGCGCGTCTGGCCCTGGCCTGGCTGGCGCGATGGGACCGCGACACGGCCGGGCGCGTCACCCATTTCGTGGCGAACTCCCGATTCGTTGCCCGTCGGATCGTGCGGTACTATAATCGACGGGCGTCGGTGCTCTATCCGCCGGTCGATACCCGGTACTTCACGCCCGGCGACGGCCCCCCGTACCCGTATTTTCTCGTGGTATCCGCCCTGGTCCCCTACAAGCGCGTCGACGTGGCCATCGCTGCGGCCCGGCGCGCCGGGGTGCCGCTGCGCATCGTCGGCACGGGGCCGGATCGGGCAAGACTCGAGGCCATCGCCGGCCCCGACGTTGAGTTTCTCGGCGCCATCGACGTCGCCGAGCTTCGCGAGCTGTATCGCCACGCCACGGCCCTGGTCCTGCCGGGCGAAGAGGATTTCGGTATCGCTCCGGTCGAAGCCATGGCCTGCGGACGCCCGGTCGTGGCGCTCGGGCGCGGCGGCGCCGCCGAAACCGTGGTGCCGGGCCAAACCGGCCTGCTCGTCGAGGCCCCCGATCCCGACGCGTTCGCCGAGGCGATGCTGGCGGTTGGCCGGCAGGATTTCGATCCTCATGCTCTGTCGGCCCACGCCGCGCGCTTCTCGACCGATCGTTTCGAAGCCGGACTGCGTACGATACTGACGGAGGCACTCAGCGGGACGTTGCCATGTTGAGACGGTACAACCGGCTGCTCGTGGTCACGTTCGTCGTCGCCGACTTTCTGTCGGCGCTGGTCGCGTTCGCGCTGGCCTACGTCATCCGGTTCAACACCGGGCTCGTCGGCCTCGCTCAGCCGGCGCCGCCGTTCGACCGCTACCTGCTGATCGCCCCGTTCGTGGCCGTGCTCGTCGTGGCCGCGTTCCAGCTGCAGGGGCTCTACCGGCTCCGGCGCGGGCGGACGCGGGTCGACGACTTCTTCGGCGTCCTGGTGGGCAGCCTGCTCGGCACGCTGCTCGGCGTGCTCGGCACGCTGTACATCCAGACCTACCACCTCAGCGACGAGCTCAAGGCGCAGGGCTATCTCGAGGTCTCGCGCTGGGTCTGGGTGCTGTTCCTCGTACTCAACGTCCTGTTCACCTACGCGTCGCGCGAAACCGTCCGCGATGTCCTGCGTCGCCGGTGGCGCGCCGGCGTGGGCCTCAAGCGCGTGATCGTGGCCGGCGTGGGCGATCTCGGCCGCATGGTGGCCGACCGCATCCTCGAGCACGCCGAGCTCGGCTTCCAGATCGTCGGTTTCGTCGACGACCGTGCGGCCGCCGGCGACGCCATCGGCTACCGCGGCCTGCCGCTGCTCGGCACGCTCGCCGACCTGCCGCAGATCTGCGCGCAGGAGAAGATCGACGAGATCTACGTGGCGCTGCCGATCGAGGAACACGTCAAGATGCTCGGCATCGTGGAGTTGCGGGCGCGCGGGGGGAGGGAGGCGCACTGGGTGCCCACCCCTGTCTTTTTAACACTCT
>QGVF01000151.1 GCA_003242705.1 Acidobacteriota bacterium | reverse complement strand
GCCCAGGGCACCGCCAGCGCCGAGCACAGCACGCTGACGACGCCGTTCAGGGCCCAGTACCACGGCGTCTCGCCCCGGTGGGCGTCGCGCGTCAGCCGCAGGCCGACGGGCACGAACATGCCCATGACGATGCCGGGCGGCACGACGAGCGCGACGGTCACCGCGATGCGCGCGGCCAGGCTCGCTTCTTCCATGCTCACCGCGACCGCGTCGGCGGCGAAGGCGAACGCGACGGCCAGCACCGCCGCGACCACCGAGAGCAGCGGCAGCCGGCGGTCGAGCGGGAGGCGCTCCGACAGCAGCGAGCCGACGCCGGCCGCCGCGATGATTGTGGCCAGCAGCACGCCCATCGCGTAGATGGGGTGCCCCAGGAACACCGACAGCCGCTGGATCATCGCCAGCTCCACGAACATGAAGCCGGCGCCGACCGCGACGAAGTAGAGCACGCCCGCGCCGACCAGCCCCGGGCCGTCGGTGCCCGCCGGCCGGGTGCGGAGCCACAGCGGTCCAAGGATCAGGGCGATCGTGAGAAGGCCCAGTGCGGCCGTCAGCACGACGAGTGTCCCGGTGGCGACGAGGTTGCCGCGGACGATCCCGGGGTCGGTGTCGAGGAACCGCGTCAGGTGCCGCAGCCGCAGCATGTTGAAGAAGTACGGATTGTTGTCGGTCGGCGGCGTCAGGTTGAGCGGCTCGTCGGCAATCACCGCGTGCAGTTCCTCGAGCGATCGCGACCGTGCGATCGCCTCGAGCAGCGGATCGTTCTCGCCGTTCGGGACGTAGGCGAGCCCGTACTGGAGCCGTCCGGCATTGTCGTAGAGCGCGCGGATCTCGTCCTCGGAAAAGGCCCGCTTGCTGAGCACCAGGGCCGAGACCGGACCGCTCGTCACCATGGCCAGGTGGTCGGCGGGACTGGCGATGCCGTGCTCGAGCAGGACGGCCGTGGCCAGGCTCATGACGCGCGCCGTTTCACTCAGGTCGCGCGGGTTGAAGAACCGCGCCACCGTGAACAGCCCGTTGTCCGACAGCCGCCGGAAAAACAGACTCCAGGCCTCCATGGTGTAGAGGCCGTTCTCCGACAGCGAGAAGGCGCCCGCGCCGGTCGCCGCCCAGGTGTCGATCATCGACATCTGCAGCAGGTCGCACGACACGCGGTTCCTCGCCAGGTAGGTCCGCGCTTCGTCGACGACCAGTGTCACTTCGGGACGATCGGCGATGCCGGCGACGTCGCGGAAGTCTTTCGTCAGCAGGTCGACGAACACCGGGTTGAGCTCGACGCCGAGGATAGGGGCCCGGCCGAAGGCGAGCGCCGACTGCACGTCGCGGCCGGCGCCGACGCCGATGATGCAGACCGAACCGGACGAGCGGAGGAAGTAGGCGATGTTGGCGACGTCGTACTTGAGGTGCTCGAGATCGGCGGGCGACGAGATGCGGCGCAGCATGGTGCCCGCCGCGCCGTCGATCTTCATGTCGTACTGCTCGATCTCGTACGGCGGCAGCACCGGGCTCGGTCCCCAGAGCTGGGGCGCCGCCACCACGGGCGGCTCGACGACGACGCGCGAATAGGAGTTCCAGCGCTCGATCAGGATCCGTTCCGGACGATCGACGCCGCCCTTGACCACGAGCGGCCGGATGGCGAACACCGAGGTCGTGTTCGCGAAGCCGACCAGCGCGAGGGCGGCGAAGCCGGCCAGCGCGGCCAGCCGCGCCCGTCGATCGCCGGCCGGCAGGAACGCGACGGCGGCCACGAGTCCGACGCTGCCGCACAGCAGGATGGCGCTCGGCGTGTCGACCGTTTCAAGCGCCGCCAGACCGGCAACGCAGCCGGCCGCCGCACCGGCGAGGTCGGCCGCATACAGGCGTCCGACGGGCAGCGGCACGCGGGTGAGCACGATCGTGATGACGATGCCGGCGAAAAAGAACGGCGCCGAGGCGACCAGGCCCGTGATGATGGCCGCGAGCAGCGTCATCACCGACCGGGTCAGCGGCAGCGGCAGCAGGCAGAGCAGGATGAGGCTGACGACCACCGAGCCCGCGAAGGCGGCCGACGATCGGGCGAGCGTGCGGCGCAGCCGATCGGGCTGGGCGGGCGGCGGGTAGAGATAAACGTAGACGGCACCGCAGGTCAGACCCAGCATGGCCGTCGAGATGGCGAAGAACGCGAGGTAGTACCAGGTCGTGACGCTCAGCAGTCGCACCATGGCGACTTCGAGCGCCAGCGCTGCCCCGCTCAGGATGAACAGTCCCGAATAGATACCCAAGGCACCTCACGATACACCAGCCTCCCGCGGCCGCAGGCTGCGCAGGCGGCGGCGTTCGCGCTAAGCTAGCGGATCATGGTCGATCCACTCGTCATTGCCGGTCGGACGTTCTCCTCCCGCCTCGTCGTCGGAACCGGCAAGTACCCCTCGCACGAGGTCATGAAGGCGGCGCACGAGGCGTCGGGGACCGAGATGGTCACGGTGGCCGTCAGGCGCGTCGACCTGTCGGCGAAGGGGCGCGAGTCGCTGCTCTCGTGGATCGACACCTCGCGCATCTTCATCCTGCCCAACACCGCCGGCTGCTACACGGCCGACGATGCGGTGCGGACGGCGCGGCTGGCGCGCGAGGCCGGGCTGTCGAACTGGATCAAGCTCGAGGTCATCGGCGACGAGAAGACGCTGTTCCCCGACAACGAGGGGCTCCTCGAGGCGACCCGCATCCTCGTCCGTGAAGGGTTCGTCGTGCTGCCCTACACGAACGACGATCCGATCGCCTGCCGCAAGCTCGAGGAGGCCGGCGCGGCGGCCGTGATGCCGCTCGGCGCGCCGATCGGCTCGGGGCTCGGCATCCAGAATCCCAACAACCTGCTGATCATCAAGGAGCAGGCGCGCGTGCCGGTCATCGTCGACGCCGGGGTCGGGACCGCGTCGGATGCCGCCATCGCGATGGAGCTCGGCATGGATGCCGTGCTGATGAACACGGCCATTGCCGGGGCGAACGATCCGGTGCTGATGGCCGGCGCCATGAAGCGGGCTGTCGAGGCCGGCCGCATGGCGTTCCTGGCCGGGCGGATCGAGCGTCGCCGCTATGCGACGGCGAGCAGCCCGCTCGAGGGCGTCATCGGGCGATGAAGCCGAGGCCGGCCGATACCGGCGAGCCGCTGGCCGAGCGCCTCGAGCGGCTCGAGCGCGAGCTGCAGGAGGCCGATCGCCGGTACAACGATGCGCTGACGGCGCTCGATCGGTCGATTGCGCCGCCGCCGGCGGTGCCCGACGCGCCGGCGCCGGCCGATCGTGCCCGGCTCGACGAGCTCAATCAGCGCTTCGACCTGCTGGCAGGCGGGCCGCCGCCCATCGATCGATCGCTCAAGGGGCGCCTGCGCGGCTTCGTGTGGCGGCTCGTCGCGCCGCCGCTCGAGCGGCAGCGCGACTTCAACGCGGCGCTGGTCGATCACCTGAACCGCACGGCCGCGACGCTCGACGCGCAGTGCGAGGCGACCGCGGCGCTCGTCGACGCGTGCCGCGACCACATGGGCGCGATCGCGCGCTTCCAGTCGCACCTCATCCAGTACCTGCAGACGATCACGGCCTATATCGACACGCGCATGCGCAGCGCGTCGGCCGCGGCCGACCTGTTCAATGCCTCGCTCGACGCGGTGAGCGACAACCTGCAGAAGCGCTGGGCGTCGCTCGAGGCGCGCGCCGCGCGGGCCGACGCCGAGGCCGCCGCCTCGCGCGGCGCGATCGACGAGGTGCGCGCCGCCGCCGCGCTCGCGCAGCAGACGGCGCTGTCGCTCAAGCGGGAAGTCGAGCGGCTCGTCGGGCAGCTGCAGGCGCGAGCGGACGGCGCCGAAGCGGCGCCTGGCGCGGCGCCGGCACCAGGCGCATCGACGCCGGCCGGGCTGCCGGCCGTCGACCTGAACGGCTTCAGGTATCTCGGCTTCGAAAACAGGTTCCGCGGCGCGCCGGAGGAGATTCGCCGACGCCTCGAGGCCTACGTGCCGCTTTTCGAAGGGCGGCACGATGTGCTCGATGTCGGCTGCGGCCGCGGCGAGTTCCTCGACGTGCTGCGCGCGGCCGGTGTCACGGCGCGCGGCATCGACATCAACGACGCGATGGTCGAGGAGGCGCGCGCGCGCGGCCTCGTCGCGGACCGGGCCGACGCGCTCGAGTTCGTCAGGGCGCTGCCCGACGCCTCGCTCGGCGGTCTGTTCGCGGCTCAGGTGATCGAGCACCTGCCGCCCGACTACCTCGAGGCGTTCGTCGAGGTCGCCGCGCAGAAGATCCGGCCCGGCGGCCTCATCGTGCTCGAGACGATCAATCCGGCCTGCTGGGTCGCGTTCTTCGAGAGCTACATCCGTGATCTGACCCACGTCCGTCCACTGCACCCGGAGACCATGCAGTACATGCTGCAGGCGAGCGGCTTCAGCCCGGTCGAGGTGCGGTACTCGTCGCCGGTCGCCGAGGACGCACGCCTCGCGCGGCTGCCTTCGCCTCCGGCCTCCGAATCGCCCGCGCTGCATGGACTGGTCGATACCTTCAACGCGAACGTCGACCGGCTCAACGCGCGGATGTTCGGCTATCAGGACTACGCGGTCATCGGCTATCGCTGAGCCAGGGGATCGACGACCGGACGGTCGCGCCGACCCCGGTATCATGGCGTCATGTCCCGTACCTCCGCTCCCGCCGTGACCCTCGTGGCCGAGAACCGCAAGGCGCGGCACGACTACCACATCCTCGAGACGTTCGAGGCAGGGATGGCCCTGCTCGGGAGCGAGGTGAAGGCCGTGCGCGAGGGGCGCGTCAACCTGCGCGATGCCTACTGCCGGCTCGAGGGGGGCGAGGCCTGGGTCGTCGGCCTGCACATCGGGCCGTACAGCCACGGCGGCTACGGCGAGCACGATCCGCTGCGTCGCCGCAAGCTCCTGCTGCACCGCGAAGAGATCAACAAGCTGCTCGGCAAGACGACCGAGAAGGGCCTGACGGTCGTCCCGCTGAAGATGTACCTGAAGAATGGCCGCGTGAAGCTCGAGGTCGGCCTGGCGAAGGGCAAGAAGACCTACGACAAGCGCGAGACCATCCGCCAGCGGGTCATCGAACGCGAGACGCGCGCGGCGTTCAAGGAGCGCCGCCAGTAGGCGGCCGCGGGGCGGCACCCCGCTATAATCGCGCCCATGAAACGTTCCGTCCTGCTCGCCGTGGGCGTCGTCGTGGTCCTGATCGTCGGCTGGCTGGCCCTGGGGCCCGGCGGCGATGAAGTCGTGGTCGTCGACCTGATCGACGAGTTCGACAACGCGATCGACAAGCGGCCGAATCCCGAGACGTTCGAGGTCATCGACGCCACGATTGCCGGTCAGACGCGCCGCGCTATCTACGCGAAGGGGCCAAGTCGCCTCGTCTATCGCGTGGTCGTGCCGGAGAACGGCGAGCTGCGCACGGCGATCGGCATGCTCGAGGAGGGCTGGACGGTGCCGGGCGACGGGGTGCTGTTCCGGATCCTGATCGCTTCGGGCGGCGTGCAGGAAACGCTCTACAACCTGGTCTACAGCCCGTACGAGAACCCGGGCGATCGTGGCTGGCACGAGGTGGCCCTCGACCTGTCGGAGTACGAGGGCGAGACGGTCGAGCTGTTCTTCAACACGAACTCCAGCGGTCCGTCGACGCCGCCGGTCGATCATCGCGACGGCGACATGCCGGTGTGGGGCGAGCCGCGGCTCGTCACCCGCCGCTGAGCGGTTTCCCGGGCCACCGGTCCATGCCCCGGCGCCATCCCGCCGACGCCGCCGCGCCAGTGGCGGCCGCTGCCGTGAGTCCGTCGTGAAGCTCCTCGTGCTGGTCGTCGGCGCGGGAGGCCAGCTCGGCGGGGCCATGGCCGAGCAGCTGCAGACGCGTCACACCGTCGTGGCGGCGACGCGTGCCCGGCTCGACGTCACCGACGCGCGCGCCGTCGACGCGTTCGTCGACGAGGTGAGGCCCGACGTCATCGTCAACTGCTCGGCGTACACCAACGTCGACCGGGCCGAGGACGAGCCGCTCACGGCGCTCGACGTCAACGCGATGGCCGTCCGGACCCTGGCGCGCGCGGCCGCACGCACCGACGCGACGCTCGTCCACTACAGCACCGACTTCGTCTTCGACGGCAGCATCGACCGGCCCCTGGTCGAGACCGATCCGCCGAATCCCCGCGGCACGTACGGTCTGTCGAAGCTGCTCGGCGAGTGGTTTGCCGCCGACGCGCCGCGCCACTACGTGCTGCGCGTCGAGAGCCTGTTCGGCGGGCCGCGCGGCCGCAGCAGTATCGACCGCATCCTCGAGAACATCCGCGCGGGCCGTCCGGTCCGCGCCTTTGCCGATCGCACTGTGTCGCCGAGCTACGTCGACGACGTGGTCGCCGCGACGGCCGAGCTGCTGCGGATCGGGGCGCCGTTCGGTCTCTATCACTGCGTCAACAGCGGGTGGACGACGTGGGACGGGCTGGCGCGCGAGCTCGCGCAGCTGGCCGGTCGACCCGAGGCGCCGATCGAAGGTGTGCCGATGGCGAGCGCGGGCCTCGCGGTGGAGCGCCCGCTGCGTGCGGCCATGTCGAACCGCAAGCTCACCGAAGCGGGCGTGCCGATGCCCGACTGGCGCGACGCGCTCGGCCGCTACCTCGAGTCGGCCGGGGCTGCCGACAGGTAGCCGCGCGCGTCTGCATCGTTGCGGACGCCACGCGACACCGGGCGCGCGCCGGAGATTCACGAGCGCGATCAGCCGCCGCCGACGAACGCCACGATCTCGACCTCGGCATCGGGCGGGATCGGCGTTTCGGCGTACGTCGCGCGGCGCACCACAACCCGGTTGCACTCGACCGCCACGAGGCCGGGGCGGATCACCGAGGGCCCAAGCACAC
>QGVF01000028.1 GCA_003242705.1 Acidobacteriota bacterium | reverse complement strand
GGCGAAGTCGGGCCGGCCGCCCCCGCGGCCGCCGACGATCGGCGCCAGCTGCCGGACGATGTCGCCGGCCCTGACGCGATCGGTCAGGTCGCGGGTCACCGTCGCGAGAATCTGCACCTTGCCCTCGTTCTCGGCGGCCAGGACGACGACGCCGCGGCCGATGCGGTCGCGGAGCGAGTCGGCGAGGCTGCGGAGCGCGGCCTTGTCGAGATCGGCCACGCGGCGGGTGAGGAGCTTCGCGCCGTCGCCGACGTCGGTCGTCTCCTGATCGGCCGTGCCCGCGCCCGCGCCGCCGCCGAGCGCGAGCTTCATCTTCAGCTGCGCGTTCTCGCGGCTCAGGCGCTTCACTTCGGCCTGCAGCTTCTCGATGGCTTCGGGCGCCTCGTCGGCCGCCACGCCGCCGAGCACCGACGCCGTGCGGTCGAGGGCCTCGAGGCGCTCCTGTACCCAGGCGACGGCCGCCGTGCCGGTCAGCGCCTCGACGCGCCGGACGCCCGCCGCGACGCTCGACTCCTCGGTGAGCACGAACGGGCCGATGTCGCCGGTCGCCCGTACGTGCGTGCCGCCGCAGAGCTCCAGGCTGTAGCCGTCGATCGAGACGACGCGCACACGGTCGCCGTATTTCTCGCCGAACAGCGCCATCGCGCCCTGCCTGATGGCTTCCTCGGTCGGCTTCTCCTCGGTGACGACCGGGAGGTTGCGCAGGATCTGCTCGTTGACCTCGCGCTCGATCTCGCGCCGTTCCTCGGGCGTGAGCGGCTGGAAGTGATCGAAGTCGAAGCGCAGCCGGTCGGGCGCGACGAGCGAGCCCTTCTGCCGCACGTGCGTGCCGAGGCGCGCGCGCAGCGCGGCGTGCAGCAGGTGCGTCGCCGTGTGATTGCGCCGCGTGGCGTCGCGCAGCGCGGCGTCGACGACGGCGTCGACGCGGTCGCCGGCGCGAAGGGGCGCGGTCGTCCGCACGCGGTGGACGCGTGCCCCGCCGGGCGCCACGCGCGTCATGGCGGTGACGGCCGCGATTACGTCGCCCTGACGACGGAAGACGCCCGTGTCGGACACCTGGCCGCCCGACTCGACGTAGAACGGCGTCCGGTCGAGAATCACGTAGCCCTCGGTGCCGGCCGGCAGTTCGGCGACGAGCGTGCGCGTGTCGTCGAAGATCGCCAGCACCTCGGTGTCGAGCACTTCGGTGAACGCGTAGCCGTCGAACACGTCGGGCAGCGCTTCAATCCGCTTCCGCGTCTCCTCGTCGGGATACGTGAACGCGGCCGCGCGCTTCGAGTCGAACGCGCTGCCGGCGCGGGCGCGCTCGCGCTGCGCCTCCATGGCGCGCTCGTAGCCTTCGCGGTCGATCGTCAGGCCGCGCTGGCCGGCGAGGTCCTCGGCAAAGTCGAGCGGGACGCCGAGTGAGTCGTACAGCCGGAAGATCTCGTCGCCCGGCACGGTCGTGCTGCCCGAAGCGGCCGTGCGGTCGAGCAGTTCCTCGAGCCGGGGCAGGCCGGACGTGAGCACCGCATCGAACCGTTCTTCTTCGGCCCGCACGGTGCGGACGATCGCGTCGCGACCGGCCGGCAGCTCCGGATACGCGTCGCCCATCTCGCGCACGACGACGTCGACCAGTTCATGCAGGAACGGTTCGGCGAAGCCGAGCTTCTTCCCGTGGCGCATCGCCCGGCGCATGATCTTGCGCAGCACGTAGCCGCGCCACTCGTTCGACGGCAGCACGCCGTCGGCGATGAGGAACGTCATCGCGCGCAGGTGGTCGGCGATGACGCGCATCGAGACGTCGGGGTGATCCGTCGTGCCCGTGTGGCCCGTGTAGGCGCGGCCGGTGCGCGCCGCAATGGCGTCGAGGATCGGCGTGAACAGGTCGGTGTCGTAGTTCGACAGCTTTCCCTGGATGACCGCCGCGATGCGCTCGAGGCCCATCCCCGTGTCGATCGACGGCGCCGGCAGCGGCGTGAGCCGTCCCTGCCCGTCGCGGTCGAACTCCATGAAGACGTTGTTCCACACCTCGACGTACCGCTCGCACGAGCAGTCGACGCCCCGGCACACCGGTTCGCCGCACGGCACGTCGTCGCCCCGGTAGTAGTGGATCTCGGAGCAGCGGCCGCAGGGCCCCGTGTCGCCCATCTGCCAGAAGTTCTCTTCCATGCCGAGCTCGGCGATGCGCGAGGCGGGTACGAACTGCGTCCAGATGCGGTAGGCCTCCTCGTCGCGCTCGATGCCGTGCTCGCCGCGGAAGATCGTCGGGTAGAGGCGATCGGCCGGCAGGCCCCACACCTTCGTCAGCAGTTCCCAGGCGAAGGGGATGGCCTCGGCCTTGAAGTAGTCGCCGAACGAGAAGTTGCCGAGCATCTCGAAGAACGTGTGGTGCCGCAGCGACGGCCCCACCGTGTCGAGGTCGTTGTGCTTGCCGCTGACGCGCATGCACTTCTGCGCCGTGGCAGCCCGCCGGTAGTCGCGGCGCTCCCGGCCAAGGAAGAGATCCTTGAACTGGTTCATGCCCGCGTTGGTGAACAGCAGCGTCGGATCGTCGGCCGGGACGAGCGACGACGACGGAACGATGCGGTGGCCGTGGCGGGCGAAGTAGTCGAGGAAGCTCCGGCGGATCTCGTGGGCGGTCATGCAACTGGCCATTCTACCGGGAATGTCCGACGGCCGGGCAGCCGTTCAGTCGTCGGGGGCGTCGCGGTCGCCGAGCTCGCGCGCATCGATGCGCAGCTCGGCGGCGACCAGTGCCGGGCTGAACCCGCGCCGGACGAGCTGCTGGAAGAGCCGCCGCCGCACCTGGGGCGTGTCGGGCGGCGGCTTCCGCTCGAGGAAGCGGCGGATGGCCGCGCGGTCGTCGTCGGGGGAGAGGCCGGCGAGCGCGTAGTCGATGGCCTCGGCGCGGATGCCGCGCGCCTCGAGCTCGCGGCGGATGCGGAGCGCCCCGCGCCCCTTCAGGCGCGACGCGGTCCGCACGTGTACCTCGGCCGCGCGGCGGTCGTCGATGATGCCGCCGGCCTCGAGGTCGGCGACGGCCGCTTCGACGGCCTCACGGGCGTAGCCACGCTCGACGAGCCGGCGGGTGATTTCGGCGGCCGAGTAGTCGCGGCGTCCGAGCAGCCGGAGCGCCGCAGTCCTGGGCGAGCCCGACGGGGGATCGGTGCGGCGCGTCGTACGCCTCATGCCGTCCAGTATCGATCCGAACGGCGTCGGGCGCGCCGGGCGCCGCCGAATCTCAGGAGCCGATGCCCGCGGTGACGAGGTTGCCGCCCGTGCCCGTCGTGATGCCGCGCAGGCGCATGCGGAATTCCTCGACGTTGGTGACCGCGCTCTCGGCCTCCGCGACCGTCACCACGCCCTCCTGGCAGAGCTTGAGGATCGCCTGGTCGAACCTCCGCATCCCTTACTCGGACGCGCCGGCGACGATTGCGTCGGGGATGAGCGACGTCTTGTCGGGATCCTGGATGCAGTCCTTGATGTACGGCGTCGAGACGAGCACCTCGGCGGCGAGCACGCGCCGCTTCCCGTCGGCGGCCTGCAGCAGCCGCTGCGAGACCGACGCGCGCAGCACGCCGGCCAGTTGGTGGCGGATCTGATCCTGCTGGTGCGGCGGGAACACGCTCACGATGCGGTTGATGGTCTCGGGCGCGTTCAGCGTGTGCAGGGTCGAGAAGACGAGGTGACCGGTTTCGGCGGCGACGAGCGCGGTCTCGATCGTCTCGGCGTCGCGCATCTCGCCAATCATGATGACGTCGGGGTCCTGCCGCAGCGCCGACCGCAGCCCCGTTGCGTACGACAGCGTGTCGGTGCGGATCTCGCGCTGCGTGATCGTCGCGAGCTTGTTGCGGTGCACGAACTCGATCGGGTCTTCGATCGTGAGGATGTGGCAGGGACGCGTCCGGTTGATGACGTCGATGAGCGCGGCGAGCGTGGTGCTCTTGCCGCTGCCGGTGATACCCGTCACGACCACGAGACCGCGGCGCAGCTCGGCGAGCCGGACGACGGCCGGCGGCAGGCCGAGCTCTTCGACCGACGGGATGCGGTCGGGAATCAGGCGCATGGAGATGGCGACCGTGCCGCGCTGGCGGAAGACGCTGGCGCGCACGCGGACCGATTCGGAGGCCTGCCAGGCGACGTCGACCTCGAGCCGCCCTTCGGTCTGGGCGGTCGCGTCGGGGGTCGGCGCGGCGGCGCCGCGGCCCTGGCCCAGGTAGATCCCCGGCGGCAGCAGCCGCTGCGCGATGGCTTCGAGGTGCGCCGGCGTCAGCGCGGCAACGCTCTGCCAGCGCTGCAGCTCACCGTTGATGCGGACGAGCGGCGGGTGACCGGCGCGCAGGTGGATGTCCGACGCCTTGCTGGCGGCGGCGGAGCTGATCAGCTGATCGAATGTCATGGGCGTACTGTTTCCGTCGGTATGCGACCAAGCAGTCGCCCGCAGGGGTGCAATTGTCTTGCCTGAGACAGGCGGGCCGGCTGGTCAGGGCTGGGCGGTTGCCGCGTCGCGGTCGTGTCGGGACACCGACACGGACCGTCGGTGGCGCGGACGGCGTGCAGAAAGGTGCAGAGACACGACGACCCGGGAACGGCGGGCGCCGGCCCCGGGTCGTTGAGAGGGTGTCGAGCGTCAGAGCGGCATCAGCCAGCCGTGCGTGTCGGGGACGACGCCGTTGACGTAATCGAAGAACGCCTGCTGGAGCCGGGCGGTCACGGGTCCCCGTCTTCCACTTCCGATTTCAATCCTGTCGACCGATCGGATAGGTGTAATTTCGGCCGCGGTGCCCGTGAAGAACAGCTCGTCGGCAATGTAGAGCGCCTCGCGCGGGATGTCCTGCTCGCGCACCTCGATGCCGAGATCGCGCGCGAGCGTGATGACGCTTTCGCGCGTGATGCCGGCCAGCCCGCACGTCGCGAGCGGCGGCGTGTAGAGGATGCCGTCCCGGACGAGGAACAGGTTCTGACCGCTGCCTTCGCTCACCCGGCCGAACGGATCGAGGGCGATCGCCTCGGAGTAGCCGTTGAGCACCGCCTCCATCTTGATCAGCTGCGAGTTCGCGTAGTTGGCGGCCGACTTGGCCATGGCCGGGAACGTGTTCGGCGCGGCGCGCGACCAGGAGCTGACGCACACGTCGGCGCCGCGCTCGAGCGCCTCGGGCCCGAGATACGCGCCCCATTCCCACACGAGAATCGCAGCCTCGACCGGGCACTGCAGCGGGTTGACGCCGAGCTCCCGGTAGCCGCGATAGACGATCGGCCGGACGTAGCACGCCTCGAGGTTGTTCGCCTTGACCGTGTCGACCACGGCCTGGGTGATCTGCTCGAGGCTGAGCGGGTAGACCATCCGGTAGATCTTTGCCGAGTCGTACAGGCGGCGCATGTGGGCGTCGAGGCGGAAGAACATCGAGCCCTTCGGCGTCTTGTACATGCGCGCGCCTTCGAAGACCGCCGAGCCGTAGTGAATCACGTGCGACGCGATGTGAATGTTGGCGTCGGACCAGTCGACGATCCTGCCGTTGATCCACACCTTGCCGCTGCCATCGAAGGCCATGAACGCTCCTGAAAGGAATCAGCCGGACGCTGCAACGGGGCAGCTGAGAAGAGCGATCTTACTATGCGCTACTGGGTTTCACTACAGAACGGGCAGCGCTCGGCGCGCGAGGGGAGCGGCTTGCGGCAGTTCCAGCAGAAGCGGTTGGCGACGGCCGCCGCCGCGCGCGGGCGCGGTACGGCGCGCGCCGACGGTGTCACCGGCGGCGGCGTGACGCGCGGGCGGGCCGGGGTGACCGGCAGCCGGCCGGCCGGCGCGACGGGCCGGGCCGGCGTCGGCGCGCTCCGCGCCGGGCGACGCACGAGCGCCGGGCGCGCCGCCAGGATGTCGTTCAGGATCTCTTCCGCGCTCTGGTAGCGCTCCTCGACCGACGGGCGCAGCGCGCGCATGATGATCTGCTCGATCGCCGGCGGGATGTCGGGGTTCTTCGTCCGCGGCGGCGCCACCAGCTCGCCGGTCCGCAGCTTGTCAAGGTCGCCCGGCGTCGGCATCTCGTACGGCAGCTCCCCGGTCAGCATCTGGTACATCGTCACGCCGACCGAGTAGAGGTCGGAACCGAACACGGCGCGGCCGTCGAACTGCTCGGGCGCCATATAGGGAGGGCTGCCGATGACCGTCGTGCCGTGCGCCGCCAGCTCCAGGAAGCGCGACGTGCCGAAGTCGCCCACCTTCAGCAGGCCGCGGTCGCTGACGAAGATGTTCGCTGGCCGCAGGTCGCGGTGGATGACGTTCTGCCGGTGCGCGTGGTCGACCGCGTTGACGATCTGGCACGTGTAGTCGAGCGCCAGGTTCAGGTCGAGCGGACCGCGCTCGAGGATGATCGTCTCGAGCGTCTCGCCCGGCACGTACTCCATGACGATGAAGAAAACGCCGTCCTGCTTCTCGGCCGTGATTACCGTGACGATGTTGGGATGGTCGAGTGCGGCGAGCAGGCGAGGCTCGCGGAGCAGCTCGCTGAAGTCGAGCGACTGCCGGTGGGGAACCTTGATGGCGACGCGCTTGTCGATCCAGGTGTCCTCGGCCAGATAGACCGTCCCGAAGCCCCCGCTGCCGAGCGCCTCGATGATCCGGTACTTGCCGAGCGTCTGTCCGCGGAACACCATCGCGTGGAGAGTATAACGGTAGCCGTGAAGATCCCCCGCTGTCACCTGCCCGATGCCGGCAGCGCGTCGGCTGAGCTGCCCGCCGCCGAGGCGCACCACGTCACGCATGTCCTGCGGCTCCGCGAAGGCGACCCGCTCGTGGTGTTCGACGGCAGGGGAGGCGAGTGGCTGGCCCGCATTGCCGGCGTGTCGAAGCGCGGCGTGCGCGTCGATCTCGTCGAACCGCGGACGCCGATCGACGAGCCGGCGTGTGCCGTCACGCTCGGCATCGGCCTGCTCAAGGGCGATCAGATGAGCACGGTCGTGCGCGATGCCACGGCGACGGGCGCGGCCGTCATCCAGCCGTTCGTCTCGGACCACGTGGCCGTGCCGGCCGACGCATGGCAGTCGCGCGCGCTCGAGCGGTGGATGCGCATTGCCGCTTCGTCGGCCGCGCAGTGCGGCCGTGCCGTCGTTCCCGCCATCGGCGAGGTCCGTCGGTTCGAGACTCTCGTGAACGACAGTCCGTTCGACGTGCGCATCATCTGCGTCGAGCCGGTCCGCGCCGCCGGATGGAACGCCGCGAACCCGACGCCAGGCCTGCCATCACGGCCGCCGTCGACCGCTCTCGTCCTGGTCGGTCCTGAAGGCGGCTGGTCGCCGGCGGAAGTCGAGCGGGCGCTCGGGGCCGGCTTCGTGCCGCTCGACCTCGGACCGCGGACGCTGCGCGCCGAGCTCGCGCCCGTCGTGGCGCTGACGAAGTTGTGGACGGTGTGGGGCGAAGACGGGACGCTCAGCGGGTGAAGGCGTGCGCGATCCAGTCGTCCTCGAGCGCTTCGTCGATCGGACGGAGCCCCTCGGACGAGAACGCGGCAGCCACGTCGGCCGCATCCCATTCCTGATAGCCGCTTGCGACGAGAAGCCCGCCCGGCGCGACCGTCGCGGCAACGAGCGCGGCATGCCGCTCGAGCACGCCGGCCGTGATGTTCGCGCACACGACATCGAACGGTGCGGATTCCGGCAGGCGGCCCGCCGCGAGGTCGAACACCTGCAGCGTGACGCGATCGGCGAGGCCGTTGGCGTCGATGTTCTCGCGTGCTGATTCGAGCGCGTCGGTGTCGTAGTCGACCGCCAGCGCCCGCCCGGCGCCGAGACGGACCGCCGCCGCGGCCAGCACGCCCGACCCGGTCCCGATGTCGAGGACCGACACGCCGGCGCGCACGTGCCGCTGCAGCAGCTCGAGGCACAGCCGCGTCGACTGATGGTGTCCCGTGCCGAATCCCATCGATGGCTGAATCGTCAGGACGATGTCGTCCGGACCGACGTCGGCGGCCGCCGCCTCCTTCGCCCACGGGGGCGTGACGATGAGGCGTCCGACGCGGACGGGCGTCAGGCCGGCCTGGCTTCGCTCGGCCCAGTTGTCGTCGGGGATCAGGCTCGACGACAGTGCGACGTCGGGGAAGGCGTTGCCGACGATGACGGCGGCGCGATCGCGTGCTTGCTCATCGCCGAAGAAGATGCGGACTCCGCCCGGCTGCGGCTCGACCGCGGTCGGCTGCTCGTCGTCGACGGCCGCCAGTACGAGACCGACGGTCTCGTCGTCGGGCGGCGCAGGCCAGTGGAGGTCGAGCGCGGGGTAGTGGCGCACGGGATCAGCCGAACAGGTCGCGGACCTTCTCGAAGAAGGGCTTGTCGGCGTCGGCGTCTGCGGCGGTAGGCTCGAGCCTGTCGACGGTGATCGTGCGGCCGAACTGCTCGATTGCCTTCTTCTGTTCCCTGGTCAGCTTCTTCGGGACGTCGACGACCAGCCGGACGTGGAAGCTGCCGCGGCCGCGGCCGCTCACGTTGGGCATGCCCTTGCCGCGGAACGTCTTGACCGTGCCGCTCGGGGTGCCGGCCGAGACGTCGACCGTCAGCGGTCCGCCTGGCGTGTCGACGGTGAACTGACCGCCGAGCGCCATGATGTGGAAGGGGACCGCGACCTCCACGTGCAGGTCGTCGCCCTCGCGGTGGAACGTCGGGTGCGGCGTCACGTGCACGACGACGTAGAGGTCGCCGGGAGGACCGCCACGCAGGCCGTGCTCGCCTTCACCGTGGAGGCGGAGGCGCTGGCCGTCGGCAATGCCGGCCGGAATCTTCACCGTCACCCGGCGATCCTGCGTGGTGCGGCCGGTGCCACGGCACGTGGGGCAGGGATCGCGCACGATGCGCCCGGTGGCGCCGCAGGCGCCGCACGGGCGCGAGACGATCAGGAAGCCCTGCTGGAACCGGAGCTGGCCCGACCCGCGGCAGTCGGGGCAGATGTCGGGCGCCGCGCCAGAGGCCGAGCGCGTGCCGTTGCAGGCCGTGCACGTCTCTTCGCGCGGAATCTGGATCGTCTTTTCGCTGCCGGTGTACGACTCGTCGAACGAGATCTCGAGATCGAAGCGCAGGTCGGAGCCGCGCACCGGCCCCTGGCGGCGCGACCGGCCGCCGAAGCCGCCGAAGCCGAAGAAGTCACCGAGGATGTCGGAGAAGTCGGCGAAGATGTCGGCGTCGAAGCCGCCCGGACCGGCGCCCTGGCCCGACACCCCCGCGTGGCCGAAGCGGTCGTAGCGGGCGCGCTTCTCGGGATCGCCGAGCACGGCGTAGGCCTCGGCCGCTTCCTTGAAGCGCTCCTCGGCTTCGGCGTCGCCCGGGTTGCGGTCGGGGTGGTACTTCAGCGCCAGCTTGCGGTAGGCGCTCTTGATGTCCTGCTCGGACGCTCCGCGCGGAACGCCCAGGACCTCGTAGTAATCGCGCATCGTCTAGGCCTTGGCCACGCGGACGAGCGCCGCGCGGAGCAGGCGCTCGCCGATGCGGTAGCCGCGCCGGACCTCGCCGACCACCTCGCCGTCGGCCCGATCCCCGGCCGGCTCGGTAGCGACGGCTTCGTGCCATTCCGGATCGAACTGCGCGCCGACGGCGTCGATCGGCTCGATGTTGCGCTTGCGGAGTGTGTCGAGGAACTGCTTGTAGACCATCTCGACGCCCGTGCGCAGCGACGTCAGGCGCGGGTCGTCGGCGTCGGTGGCGACGGCCGCGTCGATCGCGCGCTCCAGGTCGTCGATGATCGGCAGCAGGTCGCGCGCCAGGTCGGCGGCCGCCAGCTCAATCTGCTCTCGCCGCTCGCGCTCGGTGCGCTTGCGGTAGTTGTCGAACTCGGCAGCCAGCCTCAGCAGCTGGCTGCGAAGCTCGTCGCGTTCCTGGCGGAGCTGTTCCACGCTGGTCGAATCCACGCTGGACGCGCTGTCGTCGGCCGGCGCAGTCTCGCCGGTGCCCGAACCTTCGTTCGGGATCGGATCGTTGGACATGTCTTACTGGCTCTGACTCTCGAAAAGGCGGGCCACGGTGTGCGACACGCCGTCGACCACCGAAATGGCCTTCTGATACCGCATGCGCGTCGGGCCGATCAGGCCGATCGTGCTCGTCCGCTCGCCGTCGCGCACGGTCGAGAGTACCACGCTGAACGGCTTGAGCTCGGGCGACGCGTTCTCGACACCGATGACCACGGCCAGGCCGGGCTCCTCGATCGACCGGGTCAGCAGCTCAATCAGGCGGTGCTTCTCTTCGATCATCCGGAGCAGCGTCCGCAGCGCTTCGAGTGTGCCCTGGCGGTCGGCCTCGGCCGTCGCCACGCCGTCGATGAGGAACGACGCGCCCTGCACGTGGACGCTGGGGGCCGGCTCGACCTCGCGCAGGCCCGATCGCGCGAGCTGCAGCGCGCGGTACATGAGCTGGTCGTAGAGCAGGCGCTCCTCGCGCAGCCGCGCGACGATGGCCGCCCGCACTTCGTCGAGCGTGCGGCCTGCGAACTCGGTGTTGACGTAGTTGGCCGCCTGCTGGAGCGTCGTGCTGTCGTAGCGCTCGTCGGTTTCGATCGCGCGCTGAATCACGTGGCCGCCGCGGGCAACGACAATGACGAGCACGCGCCGGCCGTCGAGCGGGACGAAGTCGATGTGCTGCAGCCGGACGGCGGTGCTCACGCCCGCCATGGCGAAGCCCACCTGGTGCGAGGCGTGCGAGATTTCCTGCGAAGCCTGCGCGAGCAGCTCGTCGACCGTGGCCGACCGCCGCAGCCGCGCCTCGAGCTCGGGCACGGCGCGCGGACGCCGCCGCGACTCGAGCAGCTGATCGACGTAGAACCGGTAGCCCGAGTCCGTCGGTACGCGGCCCGCCGACGTGTGCGGCTGGCGCACGAGCCCCTGCTCCTCGAGCCGGGCCAGGATGTTGCGCACCGTGGCCGGCGACAGGCCGAGCGCGGAGTGCTCGGCGAGCCGGGCCGACGACACGGGCTCGCCCTGCTCGATGTACTCGGCGACGAGGCTGGCCAGGATCCGGCGGTGGCGATCGGTCATGGTGTTAGCAGTCGGGCCGTGTGACTGCTAATGACGAGTATAACAAACGCCCCCGACCGCCCCTCAGCGCCCGAATCCGAACCACGATCCGATGCGCGAGAAGAACGATCGCGAGCCGTGCGTCCGGCACGTTTCGCCCGGCACGGAGCTGGCCAGGAACGTCTCGGTGATCACATGCGGACAGTTCTCGGTCGCGAGCTGTCCGGTCTCGCGATCGATCCGGGCCAGGACCACGCCGTCGGGCACGTCGAACGGCACGTCGGGACGACCGGCCAGCGCGCGGCGCATGAAGGCGGTCCAGACCGGCAGTGCCGCCTGCGCGCCGCTCAGGCCGAGCGGCTGGTTGTCGTCGAAGCCCACCCACACGACCGTGAGCAGCTCCGGCGTGAACCCGGCGAACCAGGCGTCGCGCAGGTCGTTCGTCGTCCCGGTCTTGCCGGCGGCCTCGAGCAGGAAGCCGTTCGCCCGCGCCGAGGCGCCCGACCCTTCGTCGAGCACGCTGCGCATCATGCTCGTGACGAGGTAGGTCGTGTCGGGGCGCGCGATGCGCCTGGCCTCGCCCGGCTCCACCGTGCGCTCGCGCCCGTCCGCCACGAGACGCCGGACCGCGGTGAGCGGCCGCATGATGCCGCCGTTGGCGAACACGGTGTAGGCCTGGGCCATCTCGATGGGCGTCGCCTCGAAGACCCCGAGCGCGATCGACGGGACCGGCTGCGCGGGCGTGCCGACGCCGATGCGCGACCAGAGAGCCGCGACGTTCGCGTAGCCGGCCGCCTCGGCCACTTTGACGGCGACGATGTTCCGCGACGAGGCGAGCGCGGCCCGCAGCGTGACGTAGCCGTCGTACTCACCTTCGTAGTTGGTGGGCCGATAGACGCCCTGGGGCGTCTGGAACTCGGCCGGCCCGTCGAGCACGAGTGTGGCGGGCGTCAGATCGAGCGCGCCACGCGCGGTCTCTTCGAACGCTGCGAGGTAGACGAACGGCTTGAAGATCGACCCGGGCTGGCGGCGCGCCAGCGCGGCACGGTTGTACTGCGTCTGGCTGTAGGCGCGGCCGCCGACCATCGCGAGAATCTCGCCGCTGCGCGGGTCGACGGCGACGAGCGCCACCTGCGGCCGGCCGTTCCGCTTGCGGCCGGCCAGGCGCTTGTCGACGAGCGCCATGCCTTCCTCGACGGCCTCCTGCGCAAGCCGCTGCAGGTGCAGGTCGAGCGTCGTGTGGATGTCGATGCGCCCGCCGCGGTCGAGCAGACCGGCAAACTGTGCGTTGATCAGCTGGCTCGTGTAATCGACGAAGTACGGTGCCTCGTTCTCAATCGCGCGCGGCGCGACGACGAGCGGTTCGGCGGCGGCGGCCTGCGCTTCGGCGCGCGTGACGGTGCCGCTTTCGACCATCGCCGCCAGCACCACGTTACGCCGCTCGCGCGCCCGGTCGGGATAGCGCAGCGGTGCCAGGCGCGAGGGCGACTGAATCAGCCCGGCAATCGTCGCCGCCTCCGCGAGCGACAGGTTCCGGACGTCCTTGCCGAAGAACACACGCGCCGCTTCGGGCACGCCGTGGATGGCGAACGGACCGCCCTGGCCCAGCACGACGTCGTTCAGGTACAGCTCGAGAATCTGCTCCTTCGAGAGCCGCGACTCGAGCACGATGGCCATGAACTGTTCCTGCAGCTTGCGGCGGAGCGTCTTCTCGGGCGTGAGGAACGTGTTCTTGACGATCTGCTGCGTGAGCGTGCTGCCGCCGACCAGGTACGGCCGGTCGCCGCGCAGGTTCGTGACGAGCGCGCCGACGGCGCGGATCGGATCGACGCCGGGATGGTCGAAGAAGCGCCGATCTTCGATGGCGAGCACGGCGTCGATCACGTGCTGGGGCAGCTCGCGCAGTGGCACGTGACGACGGCGTTCGCCCTGCGCGAGGGCGGCGAGCAGGGCCGGTTCGAGCGTCAGCCCCGACACGCGCCGGTCGGTTGCGTCGACGAGGCGGGACACGGTGGGCGTGGCGCCGCCGGTGAACTCAATCGTGACCGGCCGTGCCGACGCGCCGGCCGTGCTGCGCGGAATGAGCATCACGCGCCGCTCCGAGACGGCGAACTCGCCGGGCCCGAGCGGTACCTCGCGCTGCGCGTAGCCGACTTCGTTGAGCCGCGCGACGAGCTGGTCGACGGAGAGCGCCTGGCCGGGACGGATCTCGAACGGCCGCGCGTAGACGCGCGGCGCTTGCGGCGGACCGCCCGCCAGCCGCTCATCGATGATGCGGGCGAAGGTGACCCAGAGCGCGGCGCCGGTCGCAACCGCTACCAGCACCGCGCCGCCGAGCAGCAGGAGCGTGTAGCGGAGCAGGCGCGAGGGGCGGCGGACGCGCACCCGGACGCCACGGCCGCGGGCCGGCGCCCTGCGCGTCGAGCGTGTCGATCGGGTCGACTGTGAGGTGCGTCGCGACACGGTCAGCAGTCTACGGGAGGGCGTACTGCGCGCCCGGCGGTCGGATGGGCCGGGGCGCCGCTTGACAGGCTCCGGCAGCGTGCATACCTTCGCGGCTGGGTGCGCTGCCGATGGCGTTTGCTTCCGAATACGTCCGCCTCGTCCTGGCCGAGAACTTCTCGGACGCCGCGACGCTCTTCCTCGACCCGCTCCTCGCCATTCATGAAGCCCACCTCGTGATGCTCGCGCGCACCGGCATCGTCGATGCCGCTGCCGCAAAGACGATCGCGCGCGCGATCCAGTCGGTCGACCCCGACGAGGTGCGCCGCACGCCATTCGACGGGACGCACGAGGATCTGTTCTTTCTCGTCGAGTCGCTGATCGCCGCCCGGTGCGACCCTGAGGCGGCCGGCCGGCTGCACACGGCCCGGAGCCGCAACGACATCGACATGACCCTGTACCGGATGCGCCTGCGCGAGCACGTCATCCGGCTTCTCGGCTCGACGTGCGATCTGCGACAGGTCCTGCTTGCGCACGCGGCCCTGCACCGTCACACGATCTTGGCGGCATTGACGCACACCCAGCCGGCCCAGCCGACCACGCTCGCGCACTACCTGCACGCCGTCGTCGAGCAGCTCGAGCGCGACGCGACCCGCCTGTTCGCCGCCTTTGCCGTCGTCAACCGGTCGCCGCTCGGGGCGTGCGCGATCACGGGAACGGGCTTTCCGATCGACCGCGCGCTGACGAGCGACCTGCTCGGCTTCGACGGGCCGACCGGGAACACGTACGGCAGCATTGCAACGGTCGACTACCTGGTGGAAGCGGCCGCGGCGGCGATGAACGCGGCGCTCGGTCTCGGGCGGGTCGTGCAGGACCTGCTGAGCTGGTGCACGGCCGAGGTCGGATACCTGCGGCTCGGCGACGGGTTCGTGCAGACGAGCAGCATCATGCCGCAGAAGCGCAATCCCGTGGCGCTCGAGCACGCCCGCGCGCTGCTCTCGAAAGGCGTCGGCGAGCTGCAGGCCATCGTCTCGACGGTGCACAACACGCCGTTCGGCGACATCGTCGACACCGAAGACGACCTGCAGCCGCTCGTCGCGCGCGGTTTTGTCGACGTGACACGCGGCGTGGCGCTCGTGGCGGCGGCGATGGGCGATGCCGCCTTCGACGCGGCTGTGATGGCCGGCCGCGCCGAACGGAGCTGGGTGACGCTCACCGAGCTGGCCGACACGCTGGTGCGGGAGCACGGCCTGGCGTTTGCCGCCGCGCACGCGTTTGCCGCCGATCTCGTACGCGCGACCGACGGACATCCGGAGCGGGTCTTCGAGGTGTTCGATCGGGTTGCCGAAGCGCACGGCCACCACTTCGGGATTGACGCCGCGCGGCTCGCACGCCTGCTGAGTCCGGAGTACTTCGTGGAGCAGCGCCGGACGCCCGGCGGGCCATCGCCCGAGGAGATGGCCCGCGCGCTGGCCGTGTCGGAGCAGCAGCTCGAGAAGGATCGCGCGCAGCTCGCGGTGGTTACGCAGGCGTTCGCCGATGCCGACGCGCGCCGCCGGCGCGAAATCGAACAGCTCGCCGGCTGAGCGCGCGTCCCCGGGGCCGTCCTTTTCCGGCAAACGAAAGCCCGGCCTTCGAGCGCGTGGCTCGAACGGGCCGGCCAGGGGGCCGGCGGCAGGCGCGGCCGGCCGTCAGGGCAGCAGCAGGTAATGCGCGCTGGCGTCGACCGGCAGGCTGTCGATCAGCCGTGAGCCGAGGTCCGGGCCGTAGCGGTTGAGGAAGAAGGCGATGTTCAGGCGGCGCTCCTGCGGGTGCCCGTCCGGGAAGAGCAGGGCGCGCGTCCGCGTGAACTGCCGCCGGAGCGTCTCATCCTTTTTCTTGGCGGCCTGAAGAATCTTGCCCTGCAGCACCTGCACCGTCTCGCGCATGCGCGTGACGGTCGTTTCGGCCGCCCCGGCCAGCGTGGGATCGACGGCGGCCGAGGCCTCGGTCAGCTTCGGCGCGATGCCGGCCAGCCACGTTTCGATTTCGCCGAACGTCGACTCCACGGTCGGCGGCAGCGAGTCGGCCAGCAGGCGGTTGAGCACGGTGTCGTCCTGGGCCTGCAGCTCTTCGAACGGCAAGCCCGTGCGCTCGAGGAACCGCACGGCCGCGCCGTCGAGCAGCGTCGCGCTCGCGCGCGGCGCCACGAGCGGACGGACGATGCCGAACAGGTCGTAGAGGCGGCCGAGCTGTGCGTGATAGGCGAGCTCGGCGGGACCGGCAACGTAGCAGGCGGTGGGGAAAATTGTGTCCTGCACGAGGGGACGGAGCAGGACGTTCGGGCTGAAGCGTTCGGGGTGCTCTTCGACTTCGCGGCGGAGCGCGTCGAGCGACGTCTCTTCGTCGCCCACCGTGACGCGCCCCTCGCGACAGCGCACCGGCAGCCGTCCGTCCTCCGTGATCCGGAACAGACACACCACATCGTCGGCCGGGACGATCTGCGGCGCGTGGCCGAGCGATTCCATCAGCTGCGCCGCATCCTGCACGGCGCGCGCCGACGCGCACGGCTCGGCAAGCTCGCGGACGAACACGCCGCCGGCGAGCCGCTTGGCCGCCGGGTCCCATGGCTCGAAGACGACCAGCCCTTCCGGACCGAGCAGATCGTCGAGCCACCCGGCGCACGCCGCAGCCGGGCTCTGGCCCGGGCGGAAGCGCGCCTTGAGCCGTGCGACGAGGTCGGCGGTGAACTCGGTCGGCTGCAGCGCCGCGGCGAGCGCGTCGACCGTCGCCTCGATGCTGGCGTCGAAGCGCAGCGCGTTGACCGGCAGCCGGCCGGCGCCCGGCACGTCCATGGCCGCGATGGCCTGCGGCGCGCCCTGGCGATCGAGCAGGTGCGACGTGCGGATTTCTTCCCAGTCGTGGTCGTCGCCGTCGACCCAGAAGACGGGGACGGCCGGCACGCCGTACTGCTCGCGCGCGCGGCGCGCAATCTGAATGGTGGTGACAGCCTTGAGCAGCGTGTAGAGCGGTCCGCCGAACAGGCCGGCCTGCTGGCCGGTGACGATGGCGATGGCGTCGGGCAGGGCGAGGTCGGCGGCGGCGCCCTGGGCGGCCGTCGGCGCGTTGCGGCGCGCCAGCTGCGCCTGAATCACCGTGGCGGCCGCGTCGCGATCGCGCGGTGCGGCGGCGAGTCGGCCAATCACCGCGCGCCAGGCCTCGGGATCGGCGGGCGCGCCGGCGAACAGCCGGGCGACCGTGTCGAAGCGATGCGTCACCGCCTGCACGAGCGGCCGCATCCACGCGAGGCGATCGTAGGCAACGGCCTCGCGCACGAGGCCGGGCGTCAGGGTCTCGGAGTGGCTCACCACCGGGGCAATGTACTACAGCGCGCGCGGGCCGTCCCGTCGCCCGTTGGGGCAACGGGGGCGGGCCGATGTAGACTGCTCGTCGCCCCGGCGGCCCTGCCGGCCACTCCCATCCGGCGGCCGGATCAGGAATAATGCACCGATCGGTTTTCGGAGAACGTTCTTGGATGCTGTCCTAGCGCTGGAAAACGGCACGGTCTTTCGAGGCAAGGCTGCCGGTGCTGCCGGGGAGGCCGGCGGCGAAGTGGTGTTCAACACGAGCATGACCGGTTACCAGGAAGTGCTCACCGACCCGTCCTATGCCGGTCAGATCGTGACGATGACGGCGCCCGAGGTCGGCAACTACGGGGTGACCACCGCTGACGTCGAGTCGCGCGACGTGCAGGTGGCCGGCTTCGTCGTGCGCGAGCAGTCGCCCATTGCGAGCAACTGGCGCGCCGAAGGGACGCTGCGCGACTACCTCGTCAGCCACAACGTCGTCGCCATTGCCGGCATCGACACCCGCGCGCTCGTCCGGATGCTGCGGTCGAGCGGCGTCATGCGCGGCGTGATCGCCACCGGCCGGGTCGATCCCGAAGAGCTCGTCGACAAGGCGCGCAAGCTGCCGCGGATGGAAGGCGCCGACCTCGTGCAGACGGTCAGCTGCCTCGAGCCGTTCGACTACGTGCCGCCCGAGGGCGACGCACTGACGCTCGCGCCGTCGCGCCGCGGCAAGCGCCGGCTGAAGGTGGCGGCGTACGACCTCGGGATGAAATACAACATCCTGCGCCGCTTCGCCGCGCACGGCTGCGACGTGACGGTCTATCCGGCGAAGACGCCGGCGGCCGAGCTGCTCGCGACGAAGCCCGACGGCGTCTTCTTCAGCAACGGGCCGGGCGATCCTGCCGCGCTCGACTACGTGATTGCCAACGCGCGCGAGGTCATCGAGAGCGACGTCCCGACGTTCGGCATCTGCCTCGGCCACCAGGTGCTCGGGCTGGCGCTCGGCGCCCGCACCTTCAAGCTCAAGTTCGGCCACCGGGGCGGCAACCACCCGGTGAAGGAGCTGCGGACCGGTCGGGTCGAGATCACGTCGCAGAACCACGGCTTCGCCGTCGATCCCGACTCGCTGCCGTCGGGCGTCGAGGTGACGCACGTCAACCTGTACGACGGCACCATCGAGGGCCTGCGGCACGCGAGCCGCCCGGTCTTCTGTGTGCAGTACCACCCGGAAGCGGCGCCCGGGCCGCACGACGCCGACTACCTGTTCGCGCAGTTCCTCGACGCGATGGAGGCGCGCTGACCCGGCCGCTGGCGGCTGCCGGCGGCGCGGCCCCGCGCCGTGCCCGTCGGATGAAGCCGCGCGGCCGGCGTCCGGCACCTGAGTGAGACCAGCTTTCGTTCCATGCCCAAGCGAACCGACCTGAAGCGCATCCTCGTCATCGGCTCCGGCCCGATCGTCATCGGCCAGGCCTGCGAGTTCGACTACTCGGGCACGCAGGCCTGCAAGGCGCTGCGTTCCGAGGGACTCGAGGTCATCCTCGTCAACAGCAATCCGGCGACGATCATGACCGACCCCGAGACGGCCGATCGGACCTATATCGAGCCGCTGACCGTCTCGGCCGTCGAGCAGATCATCGAGCGCGAGCGGCCCGACGCGCTGCTGCCGACCGTCGGCGGCCAGACGGCGCTCAACCTGGCCGTCGATCTGGCCGAGCAGGGCGTGCTCGACAAGTACGGCGTGAAGCTGATCGGCGCGTCGGTCGAGGCCATCCGTCTCGCCGAGGACCGGCTGCAGTTCAAGGACGCCATGCGGTCGATCGGCGTCGACGTGCCCGAGAGCTCCGTCGTCAAGTCGCTGCCCGAGGCGCTCGAGGCGGCCGCGCGCATCGGCTTTCCGCTCATCATCCGGCCGAGCTTCACGCTGGGCGGCGTGGGCGGCGGCATCGCCTACAACATCGAAGAGTTCCGCGAGATCTGCGAGCGCGGCCTGAAGCTGAGCCCCGTGCACGAGGTCCTCGTCGAGGAATCGGTCCTCGGCTGGAAGGAGTTCGAGCTCGAGGTGATGCGCGACATCGCCGACAACTTCGTCGTCATCTGCTCGATCGAGAACATCGATCCGATGGGCGTGCACACCGGCGACAGCATCACGGTGGCACCGGCGCTCACGCTCACCGATCGCGAGTACCAGCGGATGCGCGACGCCGGGCGCCGCATCATCCAGCGGATCGGCGTCGAGACGGGCGGGTCGAACATCCAGTTCGCGGTCAACCCGAAGGACGGCCGCATGGTCGCCATCGAGATGAACCCGCGCGTCTCGCGCTCGTCGGCGCTCGCCTCGAAGGCCACCGGTTTCCCCATCGCGAAGATCGCGGCCAAGCTCGCGCTCGGCTACACGCTCGACGAGATCCCGAACGACATCACGCGGCTCACCCCGGCGTCGTTCGAGCCGACGATCGACTACATCGTCGTGAAGGCGCCGCGCTGGGCGTTCGAGAAGTTCCCGCAGGCCGATCGGACGCTGACGACGCAGATGAAGTCGGTGGGCGAGGCGATGGCCATCGGCCGGACGTTCAAGGAGGCGTTCCTCAAGGCGTTCCGGTCGCTCGAGCTCGGCAGCTCGGGGCGGCTCGTCGGCCAGGGCGCCGGCGACGAGGACGAAGTCTCGCTGCAGCAGGCGCTCGGCATCCCGACCGACCGCCGGATGTTCGCGGTCTTCCGCGCGCTCGAGCGCGGCTGGTCGCTCGACGAGATCCACCGGCTGACGAAGATCGATCCCTGGTTCCTGACGCAGTTCCAGCAGATCGTCGAGCTGGCGCGCGCGATCGAGGCGGTCGGCGGGCGCGACCTGTCGGACGACCTGCTGCGGGAAGCCAAGCGCGCCGGCTTCTCTGATGCCGACATCGCGCGGCTCGCGAAGATCGACGAGGAGAGCCTGCGCGAGCACCGGCGCGAGATCGGCCTGCTGCCGGTCTACAAGCGCATCGACACCTGCGCGGCCGAGTTCGAGTCGTTCACGCCGTACATGTACGGCACCTACGAGACCGAGTGCGAGGCGGCGCCGACGCAGAAGCCGAAGGTGATGATCCTCGGCAGCGGCCCGAACCGCATCGGGCAGGGCATCGAGTTCGACTACTGCTGCTGCCATGCGGCCTTCGCGCTGCGCGACGAGGGGTACGAGACCATCATGGTCAACTGCAACCCCGAGACCGTGTCGACCGACTACGACACGGTCGATCGCCTCTACTTCGAGCCGCTGACGTTCGAGGACGTGATGGCGATCGTCGAGCGCGAGCGCAGCGCGGGCGGCGAGGTGTCGTGCGTCGTCCAGTACGGCGGCCAGACCCCGCTCAAGCTGGCGCTGCCGCTGCAGGCCGCCGGCGTGAAGATCATCGGCACGGCGCCCGACTCGATCGACCTCGCCGAGGACCGTGAGCGCTTCGCGAAGCTGCTCTGGGACCTCGGCATCCCGCAGGCCGCCAGCGGCACGGCCACCTCGCCACAGGAGGCGGTCGAGGTCGCCGGATCGATCGGCTTTCCGGTCGTCGTCCGCCCGTCGTACGTGCTCGGCGGCCGCGCGATGGCGATCGTCTACGACACGGCGGCGCTCGAGCGCTACATGCGGCACGCCGTGCAGGCCTCGCCCGAGCACCCGATCCTGATCGACAAGTTCCTCGAGGACGCGACCGAGATCGACGTCGACGCGCTGGCCGACGCGAGCGGCGGCGTCGTCATCGGCGGCATCATGGAGCACATCGAGCAGGCCGGCATCCACTCGGGCGACAGCTCGTGCGTGGTGCCGCCGTTCCAGCTCTCGCCGGCGCACGTCGCGACGATCCGCGACTACACGCGCCGCATCGCACGCGCCCTGAACGTCGTCGGCCTGATGAACGCACAGTTCGCGATCAAGGACGACGTGGTCTACGTGCTCGAGGTGAACCCGCGCGCGTCGCGGACCGTGCCGTACCTGTCGAAGGCGACCGGTGTGCCGCTTGCCAAGATCGCCGCGAAGCTGATGATCGGCCGCACGCTGGCCGAGCTCGGCCTGACGGAAGATCTCGAGGTGAGCGGGTCGTTCGTCAAGTCGCCGGTCTTCCCGTTCGTGCGCTTCCCGGGCGTCGACACGCTGCTCGGTCCTGAGATGAAGTCGACGGGCGAGGTCATGGGCGGCGCCGAAAGCTTCGGATCGGCCTTCGCGAAGGCGATGATGGGCGCCGGGCAGGTGCTGCCGCAGGGTGGCACGGCGTTCATCAGCGTCAACAACCGTGACAAGGCCGCCGCGGTGCCGATCGCGCGCGACCTGGCGCGGCTCGGGTTCAAGCTCATGGCGACGCGCGGCACGGCGGCGTACCTGCGCGCGCACGGTATCGACGCCGAGATCGTCTTCAAGATCAACGAGGGGCGGCCGCACGTGGGCGATGAGCTGCTCAACCGCCGCATCACGCTCGTCATCAACACGCCGCTCGGCCGCGAGTCGTTCTTCGACGACAAGACGGTACGCAGCGTCGCGATGCTGCAGGGTGTTCCGGCCATCACGACGCTGACCGGCGCGGCCGCGGCCGTCAGCGCCATCGAGGCCATCCGCCGCGAGGGGCTCTCGGTGAAGGCGCTGCAGGACTACCATCAGAAGGTGGGCTAGGCCGCAGCCGCGCACGCATTCGTGACCGCACGGCCGCCTTGCGCGGCCGTGGCGGTTTGAGACGCCGATGCTTCAGGTGACCGACGCGCTCGTGCTCGACGAGAGTCTCATCAGCGAGCGATTCGTGCGCGCGTCAGGACCGGGCGGCCAGAACGTCAACAAGGTGGCGACGGCCGTCGAGTTGCGCTTCGCGCTCGGCGCGGCGCCGCTCGACGAGGACGTCAGGGCGCGCCTCCGCCGGCTTGCCGGCCGCCGCTACCTGGCCGACGACGACGTGATCGTGGTCGAGGCGCGGGAGCATCGCACGCAGGCGGCCAACCGGGAGGCGGCGCGCGAGCGGCTGGCCGCGCTCGTCCGTCAGGCGCTCGTGAGGCCGAAGCGTCGTCGGAAGACGCGGCCGACCGCCGCGTCGAAGGCGCGCCGGCTCGAGTCGAAGGCGCGCCGCGCGCGCATCAAGGCCGGGCGCGGGAAAGTGACGCCCGAAGGCTAGCCGAAAGGAGAATCATCATGCGCATCATCGTGATCGGAGCCACCGGCACCATCGGCCGCGCCGTCGTCGACGCCCTGTCGCCGAGGCACGACGTCGTGGCCGCCAGCCGCAGCTCGAACCCGTCGGTCGACATCGCGGATGCCGCGTCGATTCGCGCCCTGTTCGCATCGGTCGGACACGTCGATGCCGTGGTGTGCGCCGCCGGCGCCGCGCGCTTCGCGCCGCTCGCAGAACTGACCGACGACGACTTCGCGTTCAGCATCGCGAACAAGCTGATGGGGCAGGTGAACGTGATCCGGCAGGCGCTTGCGCACGTGAACGACGGAGGGTCGATCACGGTCACGAGCGGCGTGCTCGGGCAGCAGCCGGCGCCTGGCAGCGGCGCCATCAGTCTGGTGAACGCGGCGCTCGAGGGCTTCGCGCGCGCGGCCGCGCTCGAGGCGCCACGCGGCATCCGCGTCAACGTCGTCAGCCCGCCGTGGATTGCCGAGACGCTCGCGAAGCTCGGACGGCCGTCGGACGGTGCGCTGACGGCCGCCGCGTGCGCGAAGAGCTACGTGCAGAGCGTCGAAGGCAGCGAAACGGGCGTCGTATACCGGCCGTAGGGCGCCAGGGCGCCCCCAGTCCCAGTAAGGCGCGGACGGGCCGCCACCGGACCGCAGCGTTCCGGTCGCGGCGGCCTACAATACGCGCCAATGGACCAGCTGAGTCGCCTGCGTGCCGGCCGCGGCGTGCCGCGGCGCGGCGTGTGCCGCATGCTGCCCGCGGCCGTGCTGCTGCTCGCGGCCACGTTTGCGGGACTGTCGGCCGCGACATCGACCGCTGACGCCGGGTTGCGGCCGGTTCGCGCGCAGGCGCGCGGCGTCGACATCGGTCCCGGCACGCTGCTCGTGGCCGTGCCGGGCCTTCCCGATCCCAACTTCAGCGAGACCGTCGTCTTCATCGTTCATCACACCGAAGACGGCACGATGGGGCTCGTGCTCAACCGCCGGACCGACGTGACGGTCGGCCGGTTATTCGAGTCGATCGACGAACTGCGCGAACTGACGCTGCCGGTCTTTGCCGGCGGGCCCGTGGCGCGGTCGAGCGCGCAGGCGCTCGTGCGATCGCCGCGCGCGATTCCCGACGGCCGGCACATCGTCGGCGAGGTCCACATCGTCAATTCGGCAGAAGCGCTGCGCCGCCGGCTCGCCGACGAGCCCGGGACGGATCACTTCCGGCTGTATCTCGGCTACGCCGGCTGGGCGCCGGGCCAGCTCGAGGCCGAGCTCGATGACGGCGCGTGGCACGTGATCGAGGGCGACGCGGCGGCGGTCTTCGATCGGGATCCGGACACGCTCTGGCGGCGCGTGATCCGTCGGACGGTGGTGCAGACGGTACGGGCGGCCGGCGACACCGGCGAGACTGCCGGTTCGTGACCGCTGTCGCACGTCTTCATCCCTTCGCATTTCGAACGGATGTCGACGCGCTGACGCCGACGTGAGCCGACGACGGTCGATGGTTCCACGGCGGTGCGCCGGGGATGCGCCCCTTCCTCCGCGCGCGTTTCGAGCTGACGCTCACGCCCGCGGTCCAGACGGCGTGGAGCGGGCGGCGCCGTGCGCGAACAGTCGTTCCGCGCGCTCCGTGGAGAGGCGTACAACCTGCGGCGGGCAGGGCACCACCTGCTGATTGTTCACGAGCGCGACTTCCGGGAGCGCCTGGGGTAGCGCGACGGCCCGGCGAGCGACGAGCGATCTCCGGCGTCCTCCGGGTTCGCAACGAGGTGTGCGCCGACGAGCGCGAGCCGACGACGGGCTCGCCGACACAGATGGGGATATCCAATCGGTCGGTATGAAGCTCGTTGACTGCAATTCAGAGCCCCTGACCTGATCTGTCACACCCTCTCGTGTATCCTTCCAGCGTTCGACAATTCAGTCTCGTGCGGTCGGTGACACGAACCGCACGCGAAAGGGACAGACAGACCCGTGGATTCGCTCCCCTCCCGGTTCGAAGCCCTGACGGGCCATGCGCCGTTTCCCTGGCAGCAGGCGCTCTTCGAGCGTCTCGTGGCCGGTGACTTTCCCCAAGCAGTTCCTGGCCGGCCGAAAGGTCGGCGATATCGATCGAATGAGGGTGTCGTGTGTGAAGGGCATCTATAGCCGCGTGATGTGCAGTGCAAAGTGCGTCTTGGATCGTCGGCCGCCAGCTGTACGCAGCATCCTCTTGGCGCTCAGTTGGACAGTAGCAGCATCGTAAGGACGGGCGGAAGTCTGTCGATTTGTACTCGGGTTGATTCGCGCGCTGACGGGTGAGTCCGGCGGGATGGTCGGGGAAGGCGATCTGGTGACGAGGAGTCACGTTGCTGATGGCATCTGAATCGTTCGTCGAAATCTTCAGGAAAGCGGTCGAGCGCGAACCGTATCCCTATCAGACGACTATCGGGACGGCAACGCAGTTTCCCGAACTGGTCGTCGTTCCCACGGGCGCCGGCAAGACAGCTGCCGTGCTGGTCGGCTGGCTGTACCGGCGACGCTGGCACCCCGAGCCGGCGGTACGCACGGCAACCCCGCGGCGCCTCATCTACTGCCTGCCGATGCGCGTGCTGGTCGAGCAAACCTACAGCGTCGCCTTGAACATTCTCGACCGCCTGAGCCTTCGTCAGGGGCCGGACTCCGTGGGACTTCACGTCCTGATGGGCGGGGCGTCGGAGTCAGAGTGGCGGACCCATCCGGAGCGGGACACGATCCTCGTCGGAACGCAGGACATGCTGCTGTCCCGGGCACTCAACCGCGGCTACGGCGAGAGCCGCTACCAGTGGCCCTTCTCGTTCGGCCTCGTCAACAACGACTGCTTGTGGGTGCTGGACGAGGTCCAGCTGATGGGCGCCGGCCTGGCCACGAGCTGCCAGCTCGACGCGTTCCGCCGACGCTGGGGTACGTACGGCCCGACGCACACGCTGTGGATGTCCGCTACCGTATCAGCCCGCGATCTGCAGACAGTCGACCGTGAAGCCCCACAACGCGTGTTGGAGCTTGCAGACGATGACCGACGGCACGAAGCGCTGAGACGGAGGCTTCAGGCGAAGAAGGTGGTCCGGCGTTCCGACGTGTCGCTGAAGAAAGAGAAGGATCCGTCGTACTTCCGGAGTCTGGCGTCGGAAATTGTCGGAACGCATCGGGCCGGCAGCCTGACACTGGTCATCGTGAACACCGTCCGGCGGGCGCAGGTCTTGTACGACGAGCTGAAAAGCCTCTGGGCGCCGGCACGAGGGAAGGGGCGCGCGAAGCAGAAGGTTCGGTCAATCGGACCGACTCCGGAGCTCCTGCTCGTTCATTCCAGGTATAGGCCAGCCGATCGCCAGCGTCTCCTGGGCCGGCTGCTGGACAAACCGGGTGACGCTGGTCGCATCGTCATCTCCACGCAGGTCGTCGAAGCGGGGGTCGACCTGTCGGCGCGCCTGCTCTTCACAGAACTGGCGCCGTGGCCGAGCCTGGTGCAGCGGTTCGGGCGCTGCAACAGGGCGGGAGAGTTGGCGGAGGGAGGAGAGATCCGCTGGATCGATATTGAGCCGGCGGACGATGCCCTCGCCCGTCCCTACGATAACGAGGCACTGAGCGCTGCGCGGGACTGCCTTCGCACGCTGTCGGACGCGGCACCGGTCTACCTCGCGCCGGTCGAGCTCGAATCACCCGTCACGCACGTCCCCCGCGCCAGGGACGTCCTCCAGCTGTTCGACACGAGCGCCGATGTCACCGGCGGTGACATCGACGTGTCGCGTTTCATCCGCGACACCGACGACCGGACGTTGCAGGTGTTCTGGCGTGCTGTGGACGACCGCTGGACGGGACGTGGTTCAATCCGGAATCCGCCCGACGGACTGGAGCGCGCCCGCCGCGAAGAGCTGTGTTCGGTTCCGGTCGGCGAGCTCAGGGAGTTTCTTCGTCGGACGTCGGATTCCGAATGGATCAACGGCTGGTGCTGGGACGTGCTCGACGGGCGATGGAAGCGGGTCGACCCGGGTCAGCTGCGGCCGGGTCTTGTTGTGCTGCTGCGAGCCGATCTGGGTGGGTATGACCCCGAGCGCGGATGGACGCCTCAAGCAAGGTCGGCAGTCGCGCCCGTAACTCCGCCAGCCGATGCCACGTCGGCCCTTCTGGCGCCTGAAGAGTCGGCGGAGGAGGACGACGGCACGTACACGACTCAATGGGTGCCGCTCGCTGTGCACCTCGACGATGCGGAACGGGAGGCGCGCGCGATCGGGGACGCGCTGGCCGGCGTGTTCAATGGTGACGGTCCGATTCCGGACATTCTGCTTCGAGCGGCACGCCTGCACGACCTCGGAAAGAGCCATCCGGCGTTCCAGGACACGCTGCTGTGCCGTCTGTCGTCCGATGAGCGGAGCACGCGCGAGAAGGTCACGTGGGCGAAATCGCCTCCCGCCAACCGCGCCCGTCACCGGTTGCGGCCGTACTTCCGTCACGAGCTGGCCAGCGCGCTCGCCATTCTGAAGCGACCAGAACTTCTCTCGGACATAGTGGACGACCGGAGGTTCCTCGTCGCCTATCTCGTGGCGGCACACCACGGACACGTGCGGCTCGCGATCCGATCCGTTTCGGGCGAACGGCGGCCCGAGCACCCCGAGGTGCGTTTCGCGCGCGGTGTGTACGACGGCGACGTACTGCCTGAGGTCGATCTGGGTGGCGGTCTCAGGCTACCGACAACCGAGCTGTCGCTGGAGCCGATGGAACTGGGACTGACGTCCGACGGCCAGCGGTCGTGGACGGAACGGGCGTGGCGTCTCTGCGATGAGCTCGGGCCGTTCCGGCTAGGTTTCCTCGAGGCGCTGCTGATTGCGGCCGACTGGCGCGCGAGCGCGACGATGCATCCGGCGGAGGTGGAACATGCCTGACCTGCTGCTTGGCGGCTGCACACCGCTGCCGCTGGCAAGTGGCCTGAAAGCGCTCGGCGTTTTCCGGCTCGTTGCGGAACAGCTGGACGGCGACGCGCGCGCCGCTTGGACCGAAGTTGGACTGAAGCTCACCTGTTCCGCGGATCGGGAGCGCCTGTTGACCTTCTTCCTCGAAGAGTACAGGCCGACGCCGTTTCTGGCCCCGTGGAACGGGGGCAGCGGCTTTTTCTACAAGTGGGACAGCCGGAAGCGGCAGTTCAAGCAGCGCGAGGCGTGCGAACTCCTCGAGACGCTGGCCGCGTCTACGCATCCGCGCCTCAAGGCTTTGGTGTCCGCGATCGCGGCAGTACGGACCGAGCTGGAGCGGCTGAGCGAAACGATTGACCCGGATCGGTGCAGCAAGAGTGAGCTCGACAGCCGGCTTCTGCTCAAGGGATCCGACGGAACCGTGAGGGCGATCCAGCGGGGGAACAAGGATGCGCTTCTCAGAATGCTCAGGGCGCGCCTTCCCGACGACGTCCTGCTATGGCTCGACTCGGCGTTCGTCCTCGGAGAAGACGGACAGGTGACGCTGCCGCTTCTGGGCTCCGGCGGCAACGATGGCAACCTCGACTATTCGATTACGGCGCTGAGCAATCTGCGGCGGGTAGTCGCCATCGACGAAGGCGAGCCGGTTCCGGACGGGGCGGCCGGGCTTCTCCGGTGGTCACTGTTTGCCGACGAGCCGGTCGGGCTCGACAGCGGCACTGCCGGGCAGTTCGATCCGGGGGCAACGGGAGGCCCGAACTCCGGTCCGGGTTTCTGGGGCAAGTCCCTCGTGAATCCCTGGGACATCGTCCTGACCTTCGAGGGCGCGCTGCTGTTTGCCGGAGCAGCGGTGCGCCGGTTCAATGCCGGCAGCGCCCGGGCCGCCTTTCCGTTCTGTGTGACCACAACTGCGGCCGGTGACGGGACGCTGGCGGCAGCGGACGCATCGACGTCCGAGTCGCGGGCGGAAGTCTGGATGCCACTCTGGTCGCGGTCGCTCAGCTACCCGGAGGTACGGGCATTCCTCGGGGAAGGTCGGGCGCAGGCCGGGCGGACACAGGCGCAGTCCGGTGTCGACTTTGCCCGGGCCGTGGCGTCTCTGGGCGTCGATCGCGGCATCGACGAGTTCCAGCGCTTCGGCCTCTTCAAGCGGGCCGGACGGATGTACGTCGCGGCGCCTCTGGGGAGGTATCGGGTTCGTGGAGACTCGAACGCGATCCGGCTCGTGGGCGAGATCGAAAGCTGGCTGGCGAGAGTTCGCGCGGCCGCGCGTACGGGACGCATGCCCGCGCGCTTCTCGAGTGCCCTTCGCAGGATCGACGACGCGATTTTCGAGCTCGCACGGACCGGACGTGAAAACTGGTGGCACGCCGAGCGGCTGGTCCGCGCGGTCGGCCGCCTGGCCGAGATCAGTGCGATCAGCCCGGGAGTGCAGGAACTCGTCCCGCCGTTGCGGGGCCTGAGCCGGCGCTGGATTGAGGTGTGTGGTCCCGGGCCCGAGCCGCGGCTGGCGGTGGCTCTGGCATCCGTCGGCCCTCCCTCGATCCGCCGGAACGTGGAGCCAGTCGAGATCAGTGACCGCGGTGTGAAGTGGCAGCCTCGGACGCCCGCGGTCGTCTGGCGCGGGCGGGCGCTCGAAACGGACATGGCGAACGTGCTGGAGCGCCGCGTCGTCGATGCGCTCGCGGAAACGGCGGACATATCGGGACATCCGCTGCTTGGAGGTCGGGAAGCAGAGCTCGACGACGTTAGAGCGTTCCTGGCGGGAGAAGTGGACGACGAGCGGCTCACCGAGCTCTTCCGAGCATTTCTCGCTCTCGAGCCAGATGCGCTGCAGCCCCAGCGGGAGAACAACAACGGTCCGGCGTCTGGCCCGGTGCAGCAGACAAGGGCGCTGCCGCGAGATTACGTCCTGCTGAGACTGATGTTCACGCCGAAGTTGCACGGACTCCATGGCGGCGAAGTCATCCGCATGGAGCCGCGACCCGAGCTGGTCCGGCTCGTGCGGGTCAATCCGCAACGGGCCGTAGACTTCGCGGTCCACCGGCTGCGGATTTTGGGGCTTCCGGTCTTCTCGAAAGGACCTGGCGGATCACGGCGGTCGCTCGACTTCCTGCCGGGGCACACCGAGCGTGATCGGCTTGCCGCAGCCCTGCTACTGCCGGTACCGACGCTTCCGCTTCAGCGGCTTTTGCTCGCGGCGGGTGAGGACGACACGGAAGGTTCACTTCAGAAGGAGGCATCGTGAATACCAACTTCGCTGCTCTCGAGGATGTGCCGCGCCTGTTACTGGAGGCCGATCTCTGGCCGGTGCAGGGCGACCGGTTCCAGCCGACGGGGTTTCCGGATCTCGGGCCGGCCGAATACCAACTCGCCGACGGCACGCGCATGCTGCTGGTCGAGTCGACGCAGTCGATGGCGAACCGCCTGGAAGCCGTCTGTTGGGACTTCGCCGCGGATCCGCAGCGGGTCGTGCCGGAGCTCGAGGGCATGCCGTACGTCCGCGTGATCACGGACAGGCTCGGCGTCAGCTCGTCGATTCTTGAGTTCCACCGGCTGAACTCGCCGTACATCATGGCGGATCAGGACTTCAAGGCGCGCCTCGCGTCAGAGCTCGGTCTTGCCGAACAGGCCAGGGACGGTGACGTGCCTGGGGCGCTGGACCTCCGGCGGCTGGCGAGTGTCGTGTTCAAGTACGACCCGGGCTCGGTCCTGCATGGCGTGTTCCTCGAGAAGCTCGCCGGACGCTTGCGAATTCCGCGGATGCTGTCGGCGTTCATTGAAGCGCGAAGCGTCCAGCCGGTCGAGAGCGGCGGTGTCAAGTTCGACCACCTCGATCCGACGGGGAAGATCGGTGGTGGTGCGAATGAAGGCTTCGGAAACGTCCCGCACCACCGCGTCGAGTTTACGGCGGAGAGGATCACGGCATATTTCAACGTCGATCTAGCGGGCCTGCGGGGCTACGGGCTGGGCGATTCCGCCCGGCAGTTCCTGATTGCCCTGGCACTCTGGAAGATCCGGACGTTTCTCGAAACGGGACTGCGGCTGCGCACAGCGTGCGATTTCGAAGCACAGGGGGACCTGCGCGTGACGCGTCCTGGCGGCTTCAGCGTACCGGAACGATCGGCGCTCGCGGCTGATCTGAAAGAGCTCATTCAGGAGTGCGCCCCGTTTTTCGCGTCGCCGCCGGTGACGGACGTCCGGTTCGGCGTTGGAAAGAAGAACTAGCAGGACGGTTCGGGAGCTGGCGATGGTCTCCTTGAAGGTGACGTTTCTCGCGGGGCGGTACCACGCGACGCCGTGGGGACGGAACGTGAATGAAGGGGTGGTCGAGTGGCCCCCGTCCCCGTGGCGCATTCTGCGGGCACTCGTCGCAAGCTGGAAGCGGTGCTGTCCTGAACTGGAGGCTGAACGCGTGTCGCGCGTCCTGCACGCGCTGGCTGCTCCTCCGGTCTACCTGCTGCCGCGTGCAGCGGTCGGACACACCCGACACTTCATGCCGAACGGGGGCGCAAGCATCTTCACGCCAGAGGCGCGCGATCGCGTGTTCGATTCGTTCGTGATCGTGGCGGCCGACGAACCGCTGTCGATGATCTGGCCGGAGGCCGAACTGTCCGTCGACGACCGGCTCCTGCTCGAGCGGGTGGCGTCGCGCGTGCCGTATCTGGGCCGTGCCGAAGCCTGGTGCGACATGCGCGTCGCGACAGCCGCCGAGGCAGAGGCCGACCGCGAACGGATCGGCCGCGGAGGCTCCGACACAATGCCTATGGTGTGCCGGCCGGCCGGCGACGATGTGGGGGGCACCGACGCGGAGCCGGTGGCACTGCTCGTTCCTGAACAGTGGGATCGGGATGCGGTTCTCGACGAAAGGCATCCGCTGCTTGTCGATACGGCAACCGTCCGGCACCGGCTGCGCTTGCTGCAGCCGCCCGGGGCACGCTGGGTCACGTACCTGCGTCCGCGCCTGGCGCTGGAGCCCGGGGGAGAGTTTCGTCCCGCGCGATGGACTGACATCGTACACGTCGTCCGGTATGCACTCGATGCGCCGGTGCTGCCGCTGGTGACGGAGACCGTCTGGGTGGCCGAGGCAACGCGCGAGGCGGTGCAGGCGATGTACGGCCGACTGAACGGCGGAGGGACGTCCTTGGCCTTTTCCGGACACGACCAGGCCGGGATGCCGGCAAAGGGGCACGGTCATGCCCGATATCTGCCGCTCGACGAGGATGGCGACCGGCGTCTGGATCACGTGACCCTCGTCAGCGTGGATGGTTTCGCGCCGGAAGAGCAGGAGGCTCTGGCTGCCGTGAGCTACCTGCTCATCGGGCGCGAGCGCAGGCGTATTCGGCTGATTCCGCTCGGCATGACCTCGCTGGCGCGTGCGCGCGCCGGGCGTGCGAGGCTGTGCGGCCGGGGCGAGCTCTGGGAATCGGTGACGCCCTTCGTTCTGGCGAGATATCCGAAGAAGAAGTCCGACTGGCCGGAGGATCAGCTGAGGCGCGAAGCAGCGCAGCTCGGGTTGCCGGAGATTGTGTCAATCGAGCGGATCGAGAAGCCGCAGGTCGGGCCGCGGTGGCAGGCGTTCCGCCGCTGGCGTCGACGCGGCCCGGGGCCGGCGGTTGCGAGCGGCTTCGGCTTCCGCGTGCGCTTCTCCCGGGCGGTCGAGGGGCCGGTGGCCCTCGGCTACGGCTCGCACTTCGGGCTGGGATTGTTCTTGCCGCGGTAGCGATCGCAAGGAGCGCGGGATGTGCGGGGGCGGGCTGGTGCGGGCGTGCGATCCTACGCGAGTACTGGTGTTGCAGCCGCCCCGCTCAGTTGCGCCTGCTCAGCGGCGTGATAGCTGAGACAACGGAGCCGGTGATCTTCATCACCGGAAAGCTTTCAGCGCCGCCGTCGAACTCAACGGCCGATGTGTAGCTTCAACGGAGCCGGTGATCTTCATCACCGGAAAGTTCCTGCGGCTGTCGCCCATGGGCATCGGTGAGCGGCTTCAACGGAGCCGGTGATCTTCATCACCGGAAAGGCGCGGCCGGCGTGAAGAGGAGGTCACAGTGAATCCGGCTTCAACGGAGCCGGTGATCTTCATCACCGGAAAGATTGCCCGATCCGCGGACAGCCTTAGTGCAAACGTTGCTTCAACGGAGCCGGTGATCTTCATCACCGGAAAGCGCCCGAGCCAGGCGTGACAGCCGGGAGAGACCGGGCTTCAACGGAGCCGGTGATCTTCATCACCGGAAAGACGACGGCCGCCCGTGGTGGACGGAGCCGCTGACGCCGCTTCAACGGAGCCGGTGATCTTCATCACCGGAAAGCCGATCAGCGGGCGCTGCGAGAGTGGGCGCTGCAGGGCTTCAA
>QGVF01000150.1 GCA_003242705.1 Acidobacteriota bacterium | reverse complement strand
ACGCCGTGCTCGCCCGACTGGCTCGACAGGTCGCCGGTGCGCACGCCGTCCTGCATGATGAGGACCCGATCGCCGTCGAAGCCGCGAATGATCGGCCGCGAGCTGCCCGGGCCGAACGACCGCAGCGCGACGCCCGGCTGGCCCGCCAGCGTCTCGCCGAGCGACGGCCCGCGCGCCAGGGCGAGATCGAGGCTGTCGAGCGAGCTCACCGAGCTGAACGAATCGAACGTCGTCGAGATGCCGACGGCCGAGGCCGTCACGGCAATGCTTTCGTGCCGCGCCTCGAGGCCCAGCGCGAAGGCGATCTCGACCGTCTCACCGGCTGTCACCGTCACCGTCTGGCGATCGGCGCTCAGGTGCTCGCGCTGGGCGATCACCTCATGCGTGCCGACTGGAACACTGTCGATCCTGAAGCCGCCGGTCTCGTCCGTGGTGGCCGACCGCCGTGTTCCCACCACGACGACCGTCGCGCCGTGCACCGGCGAGCCATCGACGGCGAGGACGACGCGGCCCGTCACGGTGCCGGTGTCCGGCGCTGTCTGGGCGGTGGCTTCGCCGGCGGCCGCCAGGGCGCCCGCCAGAAGGGCGACGCCGGCGAAACCGCGAAGCAGAACATCGCGAATCATCTGAGTTCCTTCTCTCGTCCGAAAGGCATGCCCGTGCGACGGCCGGCGGCCCCGCATCCATTGACGCGGCCGCGCAGGTCGTCGACACGAAGGCGATGCCGACCCTGAAAAACGTGAAAACGACGGGAATCAGAGGAGAGTGACGGGCGGTGCGCGTGTCGGCACGCCCGCCGGCGGAACGCGGTCGGGACGACCGATCGCCGGCGCCGCGGCCCAGCCGGGCCGCTCCGCTACGAGTGCCTGCGCGCGCTTCGCGTCGTCGTCGGCACCGGCCATCGCGCGCTGCAGGTGGCAGGCGGCGCAGTGCTCGCCGGCGACGGGCTCGCGGACGCTCTCGAACTGCACCTGCGCATGGTGCGAAGCGGCGTGCGCGTCGGTCACCCACGCATCGTCAGCGCATGCGACGTCGGCAACCGTGTGCAGGTCGCCGAACAGCGGCAGCACGGTGCTGCCGCAGAGCGCGACAAGCACCACGAAAGCCGACAGACGTCGCAGCAGCGGCGCGACCATACGTCGCTCCACTCTAAGAGCGTGGCGGCAGGGCCGTCAAACGAGAAACGCGCCGGGGACGACGGTCGCCTGTCGCCCCCGGCGCATGTGTCAGCTGAGGTCGAGATGCTCGCGCGCGAACGCGATCGAGCGATTGATGAGGTCGTCCTCGAGCGCCAGCCCCTGCTCGGGCGACAGGCCGGCCGTGCGCGTCAGCCCCTTCTTCGGCGGATTCTTCCGGATGAAATCGATGAGGCGCGCCACGTCGCGGCCCGGCAGCGGGCTGTAGCTGTCGTCGAACGTCGCCCAGTACTGCTCGGTGAAGATCGGAATTTTGAGCGGCTCGCGCGTGATCATCTCGAGCGCGAAGACAATCTCGGGATCGCGTGCCTGCAGCTCCCGCACCATCCGGGGGATGTCGAGCGCGCCGTCGCCGAGCGCGACTTCCGACAGCAGGAAACCCTCGTCGTACATCTCGACCGCCATGTCCTTGAAGCTCACGTAGAAGGTGAGCGGGGCCAGCAGGCGGAACGTCTCGTCGGGATGCTCGCAGAGCGCGATGTTGTTGCCGAAGTCGTAGCAGACGCCCACGTACTCGCTGCCGACCTGCCGGACCCACTCGGCGTGCTCGGCGGCGCGCCAGCCCTTGTGGTTCTCGATCGCCAGGCGCACGCGGTGCTTCCGGAGGATTGGCTCGGCGCGCTCGACCGATCGCTTGTGCGCTTCGAAGCTTTCCTTGAAGTCCTCGAACCGCGTGAACTCCTCGTAGCGACGGCCGGTGAACGACGCGTGCGTCGTGACCGCGCCCAGCTCGGCGGCGGCGCGGATGCCGGCCTCGTACGCCTCGACGTCGGCGTCGCTGCGCGGCGGCGACACGCTCACGATGACGCGCATCTCGAGCCGGTCGAGCTTCTCGCGCAGCGCGCGGATCTCGCCGGGGTCGCGCGGCGCGCTGATGCGCGCCACGCCGAGGCCGAGCGCGTGGCAGTGCTCGATGATGTCGAAGTTTCCGGCCCGGCGGCGGTACGCGAAGCCGGGGCCTTCTCCGCCCATGCGGCGGAGCTTCGGCTTCGACGTGCCGGCCTGCGCCCCGAAGAGCGGCAGGCTGCCGAGCGACATGCAGGCCAGCGCGGATCCGGCGCCGGCAATCAGTTCGCGTCGTGTCATGGTCCCTTCTCTTCCACCCCGTCGTGGCGCGGCCGCGCCGGTTCCCTCGTGAACCGGGCGTCGACGACCGAGCGGCTGGTACGGAGCGCCCTGAGCATACCCCCGAAGCGGGTTGCACGTAAGATCGGGGCGTGCCCCTTCGCGTTCCGGTGCGCCGCAGCCCGGCCCTCGACCTGCAGGCCCTCCGCGGCGCCGCCGACCAGGCCTTCAGCCGGACGGCCGGTGCGCCGCTCGTCGGCGGCAACGCCGTGCGGATCCTCCGCGACGCGACCGAGAACTATCCCGCGTGGGAAGCCGCCATCGCATCGGCTGAACGCTCGATCCACATCGAGATGTACATCTTCCACCGCGACGCAGTCGGCCGCCGGTTCGTCGACCTGCTGGCAGCCCGCGCGCGGGCGGGCGTCGACGTCCGCGTCATTTACGACTGGTTCGGCGCCGGCGTCGGCGCCGCGCTCGGACTCTTCACGCCGCTCGTCAAGGCGGGCGGGCAGGTGCGGCCCTTCAATCCGCCGACCATCGGCAACGCACTCGGCTGGCTGCGGCGCAACCACCGCAAGCTGATCACTGTCGACGGACGGATCGCGTTCGTGTCCGGACTCTGCATCGGACAGGCCTGGGTCGGCGATCCGAAGAAGGGCCGCGAGCCCTGGCGCGACACCGGCCTGGAAATCATCGGCCCGGCCGTCGCGCACGCCGAAGCCTCGTTCGCCGAAAGCTGGCTGCTGGCGGGAGGCTCGGAGCTCGACGTGCCCGACCCGGCCGACATCCCGCCGGCCGGCACGGTCAACCTGCGGCTGATCCCGACCGAACCGTTCACCGCAAACCTGCTGCGCCTCGACCTGCTCGTGGGGACCGTAGCGCGACGCAGCCTGTGGATCACCGACGCCTATTTCATGGGCACCGGCCCCTATATGGAAGCGCTGATGCGCGCGGCCGCCGACGGCGTCGACGTCCGCCTGCTGCTCCCGCGCGAGAGCGACGTCGGCTGGACGGTGCCGATCGCGCGCTCGCTCTACCGGCCGCTGCTCGAGGCCGGCGTGCGAATCTTCGAGTGGAACGGCACGATGGTGCACGCGAAGACGGCCGTCGCCGATTCGCGCTGGGCGCGCATCGGCTCGACCAACCTCAACCTCAACAGCTGGATCGGCAACTGGGAGCTCGACGTCGCCATCGAGGACGTCGGCGTGGCCCGGACGCTCGAAGAGCATTTCCTCAAGGATCTGGAGCGATCGACCGAGGTCGTGCTGACCTCGCCCCGGCGCCCGCGGCGCCTCCACCTGCGGCAGTACGGACGCTACGGATCGCGCCGGCGCGTCGCGCGGACCATGAGCGGCGTGGGCCGGACGCTTGGCGCGGCCGTCACGGGCAACCGTCCGCTCGAGAGCGTCGAGATTTCTCCCGTGCTGCTGCTGGCAGCGCTGCTCACGATCGTGGCGGTCGTCGGCATCGTGATGCCCCAGGTGCTCGCCTGGCCGGTCGCCATCATCGCCGGCTGGCTGGCCGTCACGCTGGTCGTCGACGCCTGGCAGCTCTGGCGCCGATCGAGAAAATGACGGGCTCGCCCCTCACACGCTTCGCCCCCGCCCCCACCGGCCTGCTCCACCTCGGCCACGTCGTCAACGCCATCTTCGTGTGGGGACTGGCGCGGCAGCTCGGCGGACGCGTGCTGCTGCGCATCGAGGACCACGACCGACAGCGGTCGCGCCCGGCGTTCGAAGCGCAGCTGCTCGACGATCTCGACTGGCTCGGCTTCGTTCCCGACATCTATCCGACGTCGGACTTCCGCCGTGGCCCCTGCCCGTCGCGGCAGAGCGACCGCGACGCCATCTACGCAGCCGTTGCCCGACGCCTCGCCGCCGAGGGTCGCCTGTACGGCTGCACGTGCACGCGCCAGGAGATCGCGCGACGGGCGGGACGCCAGACGAGCGCATACCCGGGCTGGTGCCGCGATCGCGGGATCGCGCTCGACCCGGGCGTGACGTGGCGCGTGCGGATGGATCCCGGCGAGGTCGCCTTCACCGATCTGCTGCGCGGCCCGGTACGCCAGCAGCCTGCTCTGACGCACGGCGACGTGGCGATTCGCGACCGCCACGGCAACTGGACCTACATGTTCGCGGTCGTCGTCGACGACCTGCTGCAGGACGTCGACCTCGTCGTCCGCGGCGTGGATCTGTTCGATGCGACCGGGCCCCAGATCGCCCTGGCGGCGCTGATCGGCCGCTCGCAGCCGGCGCGCTTCGCGCATCACCCGCTGGTGATGAAGGGCCCGGAGCAGAAACTCAGCAAGGCCGACGGCGACACGGGCATCCCGGAGCTTCGACGCCGCGGCATGTCGCCGGCGGCCGTCATCGGCCACGCCGCGCGCCTCGTCGACCTGATCGCCGACGAGGAGGAGATCTCGGCCGAAGAGGTCGCGCGCCTGGTGCGGCTCGATCAGCTGGCGAGCCGCTGAGGCTCGAAGCGCGAGCCGGTCCAGAACCAGGCGACGCGCGTGCCGTCGCACGCGCGAGTCACGACGGTATCGAGACCGAAGAAGAAGTCGACGGCAAGCGACGCGAGCTGGTAGGGCGTCCCTCGACGCTCGATCTCGAGCACGCCGACGGGCGCGCCATCGCCATCGAGCTCACCGACCGGAACCGCCAGGTACTCGCCATCGAGCCGTGCGAAGACGGCGACGAGCCGGTGACGTCCATCGACGACAGCCCACATGACGACGTCGGTCGTGCCGTCGCCGTTGAGGTCGCCGGTCAATGCGGTGGGTGCGCTCGCTTCGCCACATGTCTCGGCCGGCGGCGAAGGCTCGGCTCCGGACCCGAGCGCGGCGAGCGCGCGGACGGCGCCGCGGGCGACCTGCGCCTGATCGGGTCCGGGAAGCGTGACCGGTCGATTGGGGTTGCCACAGGCCACGATCAGACCGCCGGCAGCAACGAACAGAATCACAGCAGAAAGACGCGGGAATCGCAGCACGATGTGCACCTGAGAGTGAAGGCAAACGGCAGGCGCTCCGGAATCGCGCCGGCCGGCAGAAAAGGCTTGCCGCCGTTCTCCGCGGTGCTATTTTGTACCGGGATTTCCCGGATTCGACGAACTGTCGTCCGCAGCCGTGCCGCCGGACCTGCTGCCGTGCCCCGTCGACACGTGTCTTCCAGGCTGGCGTGTGCCGTGGGCCCGTCCGGGAACCTGCAGCGAACTGGAGTGTGCAAGATGACCGGCAAGAGCATGAGGAGGACGTTGCGTGCGTGCGGGTTCGGGGCCGTCGTGGCCGTCGCGCTGCTCGCATCACGGCCGGTGGTCCCGGTGAGCGGCCAGCAGCCGACGTTCCGCGCCGCCGTTGATCTTGTCGCCGTCGACGTGCAGGTGGTCGACAAGGACGGCTTCCCGGTCGTCGAGCTCGGTCCCGACGACTTCGAGGTGCAGTTCAACGGCCGCGCCCGCCGGGTCGTCTCGGTGGACTTCATTCAGTCGGCCTCGCCCGAGTCGCTCGATTCACCGCGCCGGGTGACGAGCGGGCCGATGGCCACGAACCTGTGGCCGTCGACGAACGTGGCCCGTACGGGCCGGACGTACGTCCTCGCGTTCGACACGTACAGCTTCACCGTCCAGGAGTCGCGCGACGTGGTGGCCGCTGCGCGCGGCTTCATCCGGCGGCTGCAGCCCAATGACACGGTCGGTCTGTACACCTTCCCCGTCGGTCCGCGACTCGAGCCGACGCTCGACCATCACGTGGTGAGCCAGGTCATCGATCAGATCGTCGGGCGCAGCCAGACGCTGCCGGGTGAACACAATCTGACGCCGTCGGAGATCATCGACATCACTGCGGAATTCTCGCGCCAGGCGTCGATCACGCCGGGTCGCGGCGCAGGCGCCGCCGCCTTTGGCGGGCCGCCCATCATGGGCAGCAGCACGTCGATTGCCCTGATGGATACCGGCGACGGCAGCACCCTGCAGCGCGTGCAGCTGCGCGAGTGCGGATCGGTCAGCTCGGCCTGCGCCGAGATGATTAACACCGAGGCCTCGACGCTCGCCTTCTATCTCGAAGGGCGCGCCACCGAAGGACTCAACGGCCTCCGGTCGCTGATCCAGCTGCTCAACGAGCAGCCGGGCCGCAAGACCGTGGTGCTGTTCAGCGCCGGCATCCCGGTGACCGATCGCCCCGGCGGTCGACCGGACGTTGGTGATCTGGCGAAGCTGCTCGGCCAGGACGCGGCGGCCACCAACACGACCATCTACACGCTGCACCTCGACCGCCGCGCGGCGCGGGCGATGAACGCGGAGAACCGCCGCGGCGGCGCCACCCCCATCTCGCACAGCCGCGACATGGCGATTGGCGGACGCCTGCTCGAGGAATTCTCAGGGGCGTCGGGCGGCGCGCTGCTGCGCGTGCTGCTGGGCGGCGGCGAAACGGCGCTCGACCGCGTGCTCCGCGAGACGTCGTCGCACTACCTGCTGGGCGTCGAACCTGAAGAGAGTGATCGCGACGGACGGCTGCGCGAGCTCAGGGTGCGCGTGGCGCGCCCCGGCGTGACCGTGCGCAGCCGCTCGTGGGTGCTCATCCCGGCCTCGTAAGCGCGCATTGCGCTGCTGCGACGCGCTGCCGCGCGGCCTCGACACGTCGCGCCACGGCTGCCGCGTAGTCGCGTCGCGCCCGGGCGCGCTCGTACAGGCGCCGGTAACC
>QGVF01000027.1 GCA_003242705.1 Acidobacteriota bacterium | reverse complement strand
AAAGGGGGGGGGAAGGGACTCGGCACGGGGGCGGGGGGGGTCCGCCGCCACCCCCCCCCCCCCCCCGACCAAAAACACCAGCAGCAGGACGACGGCCCCCCGGCGACGAGGCGCAAGGCGGCCCGCCTCTGCTCCGCGCTCACGATCCGGTGAGCACAACCTTCAGCTGCTCCACCATCCAGAGCAGGTCCGCTTCGTCGATGACGAGCGGCGGCGCGAGACGAACCACGTAGTCGTGCGTCTCCTTGCACAGCACGCCGCGCTCGAGCAGGCGCTCGCAGTACGGACGCGCCGGTTCGTGCAGCTCGACGCCGGCCAGCAGACCGACGCCGCGAATGTCGGCGACAACCGGGCTGTCGATCGCCCGCAGGGCGTCCATCAGCACGGGACCGAGCCGCGCGCTGCGCTCGATGAGCTGCTCGTCGCGCAGCACCTTCAACGCCGCGCGTGCCACGGCCGCGCCGAGCGGGTTGCCGCCGAACGTACTGCCGTGGCTGCCCGGCGTGAACAGTTCCATGACCTCGCGCCGGCCGACGCAGGCCGAGACCGGATAGAACCCTCCCGAAAGCGCCTTGCCCAGCACGTAGATGTCGGGCTGAACGCCTTCGTGCTCGCACGCGAACCAGGCGCCGGTCCGGCCGAGCCCGGTCTGGATTTCGTCAGCGACGAACAGCACGTTGTGCCGCCGGCACAGATCGGCCGCCGCCCGCAGGTACCCGGCCGGCGGGATCCGGATGCCGGCCTCGCACTGAATGGGCTCGACGAGAAACGCACACGTCTCCGGCGTGATGGCCGCTTCGAGCGCGTCGATGTCGCCGTACGGCACGCGGACGAACCCGGGCGTGAACGGACCGAAGCCGCGCTTGTACTCGTCCTCCGACGAGAAGCCGACGATTGTCGTCGTCCGCCCGTGGAAGTTGCCGTCGCAGACGATGATGGTCGCGCAGTCAGCGGCAATGCCCTTGCGCTCGTAGCCCCAGCGTCGGGCCGCCTTGATCGCGGTTTCAACCGCTTCGGCCCCCGAATTCATCGGCAGGACCGTGTCGAGGCGGCAGAGCGCCGCGAGCTCCTCGCAGAGCAGCGGCAGCTGATCGTTGCGGAAGGCACGCGACGTGAGCGTCACCCGGGAGGCCTGCTCGATGAAGACCTTGAGGATCTCCGGGTGCACGTGCCCCTGATTGAGCGCCGAGTAGGCGCTGAGGCAGTCGAGATAACGGCGTCCTTCGACGTCGGTCACCCAGGCGCCGCGCGCCTCGGCTACCACGATAGGCAGCGGATGATAGTTGTGGGCGCCAAAGCGGTCCTCGAGCGCAAGCAGCTCGGACGTCCGGGCCTGAGAAGAGGAAGTCGACATAAGAGAATTCCGGGTCCGTGTTCAGTTCGCTGACGCCGAGCGGCCGAGCTCGTCGACGATCCGCGTGGCTTCCTCGACGGCGCGGGCAAGGACCGATCGGATCTTGCCGTCCTCGAGCATCAGCAATCCGCCGATCGTACACCCGGCGGGCGTCGTCACGTCGTCGCGGAGCGCCGCCGGGTGGCGGCCGGTCACCTGCACCATCCGCGCGGCGCCGAGCATGGTCTGGGCCACCAGTTCAAGCGCGAGGTGCCGCGGCAGCCCTACCTTCACGCCGGCGTCGGCGAGGGCCTCGAGCACGAGATACATGTAGGCAGGTCCGCTGCCGCTCAGGGCCGTAATCGCGTTGCAGTACTGCTCGTCGACGACCTCGCAGCGGCCGACAGCGCAGAAGATGCGCCGTGCCGTCTCGACGTGTGCAGCCGACGCGTCGCGGCCGCGGCAGACGACCGTCATCCCCTCGCCGACGACGGCCGGCGTGTTCGGCATCGCGCGCACCCAGGGGTTCGGCAGCCCGAGCGCCGCCTCGAGCTGCGTGGTCGTCACGCCAGCGAGAATCGAGATGAAGAGCGTGTCCGGCGACGGCCCGTGCTCGCGCATCGTCGCCATGGCCGGCCCGATCTGTGACGGCTTCACGCACACGAGCACGATGTCGGTGCGGGGCAGCGCAGCGCCGTAGTCCTCGAACACCGCAATGCCCAGATCGCGCGCCACCTGCTCGCGCCGCTCGGGGCTGTGCTCGGCTGCCCAGACCTGATCGGTCGTCAGCAGGCCTGCCGACAGCAGGCCCTTGATCAGCGTCTGTCCCATGACGCCGGCGCCGATCACGCCAAGCTGCCGTCCGGCCGGGATCAATGTCGCTCGGTTGCTCATCGCTCCTCATTTCCACCCGCACCGGCGGGCGATCTCAGAATCCCACCCGACGCATGACGCCGCGCGGCAGGCGCCGGATGACGTGCATGACGAACCGCCAGGGCCAGGGCGTGTAGACGACCGGCGTGCCGCGGTCGATGGCGCGCACGATGTCGCGGGCCACCTGCGCGGGCTCGCCGGCAAACGGCGGCGGACGGAGCCCGGCGGTCATGCTCGTCTTCACGAATCCCGGCTTGATGCAGACGACCTTCAGCCCGGCGGACCGATATCTATGATCCAGCCCCTCGAGGTAGGCCGACAACCCGGCCTTGCTGGCGCCGTACAGCACCACGGGCTTGCGCCCGCGGTCGCCGGCCACCGAACTGACGACGCACAGCGTGCCGCCGTGCGGCAGCAGGAAACGCCGGGCGTGCTCGCAGAAGACGACCGTGTGAGCGAAGTTGATCGTCAGCAGCGACCGGCAGCGCTCGAGGTCGGCCTCGAGCGCCTCCTGCGTCGCGAAATCAGCGGCCGTCACGATCACCGCGTCGATCCGGCCGAGCGCCGCGGCAGCCGCCGCCAGGGCCGGTTCGAAGCCGGCCGGGTCGGCCAGATCGCAGGGGACGGTCGCGGCAACGACCGACCGTCCCGCGCGCACGTCGAGATCGGCCGCGCTGCGCCCCAGATCCTCCGGGTCGCGGCCGAGCAGCACGAGCCGATCGCCGCGCAGCGCCAGCAGCCTGGCGACGGCCCGCCCGATCCCTTTCGTCGCGCCGAGCAGGACGACGTTCACGGCCGATCTCCGAACAGGCGGACCGACTGCGCGCTGCGGATCCGTCCTTCCGGATCCCAGCGGCGCCTGATCGCCTCGAACTCGGCGAGCCGCGGCTCCATCGCGCGGAAGTGCTCCGCGCGCGAGAGCGCGTCTTTTGCGAGGTAGATGCGGCCGCCGGCTGCGGCCACGAACTCGTTCAGCGAATCGACGACCTGCTGCGTGTTGTCGCGCATCGGCAGATCGAGCGCCACGAGGACGCCCGGCATCGGGAACGACAGGATGCCTTCACCCTGGGGCCCGCAGTCCTTGATGACGCACAGGAACGACGCGGCGCCGAACCGTGCCATCCGTTCGAGCAGCTCATGCATCAGCGCCGCCCCGCCCGATTCCGGCAGCACGCACTGGTATTGCGTGAACCCACGACGGCCGTACAGCCGGTTCCAGTGCCGGATGGCGTCGAGCGGATAGAAGAACGCCTCCGGGTGAAAAATCCGCGGCCGCGGCCGGGCCGGGTGCAGCCGGTAGTAGCACGCATTGAAGACGCGCGCCACGGTCTGGCCCATCACCCACGACGGACACGTGACCGGTACCGTCGGGCGCGGCAGCCGCCGCGGCGGCCGACGCGGCGCTTCGTCGGGCGTGGCCCAGCGGCCGGCGAACATCACGCCGCGGCCGAGTGCGCGCCCCTGCGCAAGGCAGTCGATCCACCCCATCGTGAACGGCCACTCGTCGCGCGCCGCGTGCAGGACGCGGATGAATTCGTCGATACCCGACACCCGGTGCGTCTGTCCGTAGATCCACGGCGACGGGATCCGGACGAGCCGCAGGGTCACCTCGAGAATGTGGCCCGTCAGCCCCATGCCGCCGATCGTGGCGCGGAACAGATCGGGCTCCTGCTGGCGCGAGCAGGTCACGATATCGCCGCTTGCCACGCGGATGCGAAGCGACTGGACGTGCCGGCCGATCGACCCTTCGCGATGGTGGTTCTTGCCATGCACGTCGGCCGCCACCATCCCGCCGAGCGTCACGAACTGCGTCCCGGGCGAAACCGGCGTGAACCAGCCGCGCGGCAGGAACGTGTCCCAGAGGTCGTACAGCGAATAGCCCGCCTCGGCCGTCAGATCGCCGGTCTCGTCGTCGAAGGCGAGCAGGCGATCGGCACGCGGCGAGGCGGCGACGACCGGTTCGCCCGGCGGCGGCAGCGACGAGTCGCCGTAGGAACGCCCCAGCCCGCGGGTGAGCGGGACATGCCGCGTGACCCGCTCGAGGTCCTCCGATTCGTGTTCGACTGCGAGCGTCGAGATGCCGCCCCACCCGGCCACGACGCCCGGCGATGCCTGCCGTTCGGATACCGTCACGCTGGTTGCCGCGCCAGCAGCGCCTCCACGTAACGCGCGACGCCGAGCTCGAGCGGTGTCGACGTCCGGGCGTAGCCCGCTTCGCGCAGTCGCGTCATGTTCGCCTCGGTGAAGTACTGATAGTGCGCGCGGATGTCGGGCGGCGTGTCGATGAACTCGATTCGCTCGGGCGCCCCGAGCGCCGCAAACGTCGCCCGCGCGAGATCGAGGAACGTCCGTGCCCGCCCGCTGCCGAGATTGTAGATGCCGCGCGCGAGCGGGCGCTCGATCAGCGCCACGAGCGTGTCGACCACGTCGTCGACGAAGACGAAGTCGCGCGCCTGGTGGCCGTCGGCAATGCCGGGCCGATGGCTGCGGAAGAGGCGGAGCCGGCCCGTTGCGCGGATCTGATCGAAGGCCTGAAGCACCACACTCGCCATCGGCCCCTTGTGCCGCTCGCCGTAGCCGTAGACGTTGAAGAACTTCAGGCCGCACCAGGCCGGCGGCGCGTGCCCCTGTCGCTCCTGCTCGAGCGCCCACACGTCGAACTGCTGCTTCGACTCGCCGTACGCATTGAGCGGGACGAGCTTCGGAATCAGCGCCTCGTCGTCGTCGTAGCCGAAGCGGCCGTCGCCGTAGGTTGCGGCGCTGCTGGCGTAAATGAGCGGCACGGCGCGGGCCGCGGTCCAGGTCCAGAGCGCCTGCGAAGCCTGAAGATTGCGACGGTTGAGGTAGTCGCGATCGGTCTCGCGCGTGTCGGTGCAGGCCCCGAGGTGAACGACCGCGCGCAGCGGCGGCGCCGTCTCGAGCCAGTCCGCCAGCGCATTCACATCGACGATGGAGCGACGGTCGATCGGCGCGTGCTCCGGGCGAGTGTCGAAGTGCCCGGCCGTATCGACCGCAACGAACGGCAGCCCGCGTGCGGCGAGGGCTTCGACGAGCCGCGAGCCGATGAATCCGGCGGCGCCGGTCACGAGAACCGGCCCCGCCGCGTCGACGGGGATGTTGCTCGAATCAGTCATCGAACCTTTCAAAGGTATCAGCGAGAGGCGCCGCCCTCATCCCCGGACGCGATCAGTGTCATGCTGCGGCCCGCCGTCAGGCTGCGACGTCCAGCCGGCACACAGCTGCAGGCGCCACCCGCTGCCGGACCATGCGCGGCCACACCTGTCGACGCCTTCCGCCGCCAGCCTCACCGTGCTCCAGCTTTCGCCGCGGCAGGTGGCAACGGGGCCGCAACATGCGCCACCGGCGCAGCCAGGTCGCCGTCGGCCGCGTCCTCGCGTGCCGGCTGGTGTGGGGCGCCCAGCGTCGCCGCCAGCGGGTGAAGCAGGAACGCGCGTCTCATCATGGCGTGATTCCCTTCGGATGGCGTTCATGAGCCTGGCGGCAGGCCGCCCGTCAGGACCCGGCCGGCAGGCGTGCGGGCGGCGGAATGATACCACCCGCCCAGGCTGGTCGCGGGAGCCGAAGGCCCAGTGGTCGGACCAAAATCGGGGCTGCTCGGCCCGTCCGAATACGTCCCGCGCGACTCGTGCGGTAGCGGTTTCTTCGGCCGAAAAACGCTGATTCCTTCGGAAAACCGGCCGTTCGACCTCACCGCTCCGCCGGCAGCGTCCCGGCTCTGCGACGTCGGCACCCGACCTGTCGCTTGCGGTCTTTCAGTGCCATACAGCAAGATCCGCGCTGCAATCCACAACGTCGAGTTTTCTGAGCGCAGAGACACTCCAGTGGCACTGACTTCCCGGACTCCATCACCGCATCGCTCCCGGCTCCTGGCCACCTCGGCCGAGCTGTTCTGGACGCACGGCTACCGCGCCACCACGACGCGGCGCATCGCGGCAACCCTCGGGCTCCAGCAGGCGACGCTCTACCATCACGTCGCCAGCAAGGAAGACCTCCTCTACGAGATCTGCGCCTCCTCGCTCTCGCAGCTCCTGCGCGCGAGTGAAACGGCGCTGGCCGGCGCTACCGCGCCGCTCGAGCGCTTCGACGCGCTGGTGCGCACCACCATTCACGAGCTGCTCGCCAATCAGCGCGAGCACGCCACGATGATCTTCGAGCTGCGGGGCCTGTCGCCCGAGCGGCGCACCGACGTCCTTCAGACGCTCGACCAGTACCGTGGCGTCCTCCTGAAGGTCATCGAAGACGGCCAGCGCGCCGGCGTACTCCGGTCGGACATCGAGGCCCGCTATCTCGAGCTGGCCATGTTCAACCTGCTCACCTGGATCCTCGTCTGGCACCGGCCGGGCGAGGCGCTCAGCGCCGAGGAGCTGAGCGACCTGGTGATCGAGGTGTTCCTGCATGGCGCGGCCGCCGACCGGGGCGTCGTGCCGCCGGTCCAGCCATGGCAGCCGGCGTCGCCCGAGCCGGAGCCGCCGCACAACGAAGCCGTCCGCACGGCGCAGCGCATCTTCGCCGTGTCGGCCCGCCTGTTCCGCTCGCAGGGCTACGATGCGACGACCGCGCGCGAAATCGCGGCCGTGCTCGGCATTCAGAAGGCGTCGCTGTACCACCACACCCGGGGCAAGGCGCACCTGCTCCACCAGGTATGCACGTCGGCGCTCAAGCAGATCCGCACCGACGTCCAGGCTGCCACCGAGGGCGTGGCCGATCCGCTCGACCGGGCCCGGCGGCTCGTCATCGCGCACGTCACGAGCCTGCTGCGCTACCAGGATCAGCACGCCGCGGCGCTGCTCGAATCGCGGGCGCTCTCGGGCGAGCATCAGAGCGACGTCCGCCTGCTCAAGGACGCGCACGAGTCGCTCGTTCGCGGCATCCTCGAAGGCGCTCAGCAGGGCGGTGCGCTGCGCACCGATATTCCCGCCAAGTACCTGGGTCTGCTGCTGTTCAGCCTGACGAACCGCTCGATGCTCTGGTACCGGCCCGACGGCGCGCTCCGTCCGGAGCAGCTCGGCGAGCTGTTCGCCGTGCTCTTCCTCGCCGGCGCAGCCGCGCCCGGGGCGAAGAGCTGCCTGCTTCACCTCGACGCGATCTGAATCTGACCGGCCGAGCCGCCGGAGGACCGGACTCCCCTCTCCCCGGGTCCGCCGGCCGGCTCGACCGCAGACTTCGGCATCCTCCCCGGAACGGTGCGGCGTATACTTGCCGCACCCTGTTCCGAGGAGGATTGCAATGTCCGTTCGCGCCAGCATCGTCAGCGCGGCGCTCGTCCTGGCGGCCGCCGCAGGATTCGCCCTTCCGTTCGCGACCGTCACCGCGCAGCAGCCTGCGCCGGCCGGCCCCGTCTTCGAGATCCGCACCTACACGGCCTCGGCCGGCAAGCTCGACGCGCTCAAGGCCCGCTTCCGTGATCACACGCTCAGGTTTTTCGAGAAATACAACATGAAGAGCGTGGCGTACTGGGAAGCGGTCGACGGTCCCGGGGCGAACACGACGATCACCTACATCCTGATGCACGACAGCATCGAAGCCGCCCGGAAGAACTGGGCCGCGTTCAATGCCGATCCCGAGTGGGTCGAGATTCGCAACAAGTCGAACGCCGACGGCAACATCGTCGCCAAGGTCGAAAGCTACTTCGCCCGCCCGCTCGACTTCTCGCCAATCAAGTAGAGTTACTGTCTGCAGCAGTGCCGCGCCGCCAGGAGGCGGCGCGGTGATCCATCACTTCATTACGTTCAGGAACCCATGTCACATACGCACGTACTCGAGAGTTTCCGCCTCGATGGCCGCATTGCGCTCGTCACCGGCGGGGCGCGTGGTCTCGGGCGCACGATGGCGCTCGCCCTTGCCGAAGCCGGCGCCGACGTCGCCCTGGCCGGGCGCACGCTGAGCAGTCTGGAAGAGACGGCCAGGGAAATTGCCGACGCCACCGGACGCCGCGTGAAGGCGTTCAGCGCCGACGTGACGAAGGCCGACGACGTGGAGCGGCTGGCGAAGGAGGTGCCCGAGGCGCTCGGCCCGATCGACATCCTCGTCAACAACGCGGGCAACAACATCCGCGGCTCGGTCGAGGAACTGACCGAGGCCGACTGGGACTCGGTCATCGATACGAACCTCAAGGGGCCGTTCCTCTGCTCGCGGGCCATTGGCCCGGGCATGGCCAAGCGCGGCTGGGGCCGCATCATCAATCTCGGGTCGATCCTCTCCTACATCGCGCTGCCGGGCCGCGCGCCGTACGCGTCGGCCAAGGCGGGCGTCACGGCGCTCACGCGCGTGCTGGCGCTCGAGTGGGCGGGCACGGGCGTCACCGTCAATGCGATCTGCCCGGGACCGTTCGGGACGGAGCTGAACCGGCCGCTGCTCAACGATCCGGTCAAGTACCAGGAGTTCGTCCGCAACATCCCGATGGGCCGGTGGGGCGAGCTCGACGAACTGGCCGGTCTGGTCGTCTACCTCGCGTCGCCCGCGTCGTCGTTCATGACCGGCGCGTCGCTGATGATCGACGGCGGCTGGACGGCCCGGTAGCCGCTCGGACACGGCAGTCCGCTGAAACGCGAAACGGGCCGAAGAAGCGAGGCTTCTTCGGCCCTTTCTGTATCTGTCTGCAGTTGGCGAGGCGGCGCGTCCGCCGGCGCCGGCCCGCCGGCAGACGCCTCGGAGAGGCGTCAGTTCAGCGGCAGGATTCTCGACGCCACGATTGTCACAATCAGGCCGATCACGCCGAGCGACGCGGTCAGCAGCGTCCACGTGCGCAGCGTCTCCTCCGTCGTGAGGACGCTCATCTTCGCGTAGACCCAGAAGCCGCTGTTGTTCATCCAGTCGCCGATGAGCGAGCCGGACCCGATCGCGCAGGCCAGGTACACCGGGTGGAAGTCGAGCGTCCCGGCCCCGAAACCCATGGCCGCGAACATCGACGACGCGGTGATCATCGCGACGGTGCCCGATCCCTGCGCGAACTTGATCAGCGAGGCCACGGCCGCGCCCGACAGCAGCACGCCGATGCCGGCGCCGCTCGCCGAGCCGCCCATCATCGCCTGAATCGGCTCCTGGATGCCTGCCTCGCGGAGCATCGCCCCGAAGGCACCGCCCGCGGCGGTGATCAGGATCACGACGCCTCCACCCATGAGCGCCTGCTCGGTGTCGACCGCCAGCTCGGCCAGCGAACGTCCGCAGTAGCGCGCCACCATGTAGAGCGCGATGGCGGCCGAAAACAGCAGCGCCATGCTCGGGTCGCCGAGCACCGACGTGATGCCGACCGCCAGGCGCCAGCCTTCGGTCTGGCTGTCGGCCGGGCCGGCCAGCGCGGTGGCGAACGTATTCGCCGAGATCAGGATGACCGGCAGGACGACGGGAGCCAGCGAAAGCATCAGCGGCGGCAGCGGCCGGTCCGTCTGCGGCGCGGCCAGGTCCTCGCCCGGGTACGGACGCATCTCGATCGGATTCCGCCGGTCGAGGAAACGCGCCACCGCCAGGCCGCCGAACGCCATCGGAAGGCCGACCATCGCCCCCACGAGGATCATGATGCCGAGGTCGATGTCGAGCGCCGTCGCCATGGCCAGCGGTCCCGGCGTCGGCGGCACCATCGTGTGGGTCACGGCACCGCCGGCGACGATGGCCAGCGTCATCAGGATGTAGTTCTTCCGCTGCTTGGCAAAGAGGCTGCGGGCAAGCGGTATGAGCAGGTAGAAAACCGTGTCGAAGAACACCGGCACCGACAGCACGTATCCGCTGCCCAGCAGGGCCAGCGGGGTGCGCTTTTCGCCGAGCGCCCCCGTCATCGCGTTGACGATCCGCTGCGCGCCGCCGCTGTCCATCAGCGCCTTGCCGATGACGGCGGCCAGGGCAATGACGATGCCGATCGCCCCGGCCACGCTGCCGAAGGCATTGATGACGCGCGTAATCTTGCCCGACAGCTCCCCAGGGGCCATCAGGCTGACCACGAAGGCGGCAACAATCAGCGCGATGAAGGCATTGACGCGAAGCGCCAGGATGAGCCCCATGACGATCGCGATGCCGACGACGAGTACCAGAAGCGGATAGAGCTCCATCGTCTCCGTACAGTCCTTCCAGGTTTCGACGGGCGGTTGCCGACCGTCCGCGGCCAGCCCGGCCTCCGGTGTGGGAAGCGCATCCTGTCTGCTGGGCGTGACGAACGAACGGGAATGCCCGGGTGCCGCCGCATCCTACACCGGTCGCGCAGTCGATGTCACGGAGCGCGGCAGATACCGCTGCTGAGCACGAGCAGGCGAGAATTGCGCGCAATCGCGTGGCGGCAGGGGCCACGGTTGCGGTTAGACTAGATGGCTGTCCGCCCTGCTCCCGCGCTGACCGTTCGCTTTCCGCACGACTGTCTCCGCTCGTGCAACGACGGCCTCCGCGGCCGGAGTCCACGGGCAGGGAACACCACGCCATGAGCAACAGGAACAAGAGCAACCACGACCCGAAACCCTATCGGTCGGCCGCATGGTTCGGGAAGGACGACAAGGACGGCTTCATCCATCGGAGCTGGATGCGCAATCAGGGGCTGCCCGAGGACGTCTTCGATGGACGGCCCGTCATCGGCATCTGCAACACCTGGTCGGAGCTGACGCCCTGTAACGCCCACTTCCGCACCATTGCCGAGTACGTCAAGCGCGGCGTCTGGGAGGCCGGCGGCCTGCCTGTCGAGTTCCCCGTCACGTCGACCGGCGAGTCGAACATGCGCCCGACGGCCATGCTCTTCCGCAACCTCGTGTCGATGGACGTCGAGGAGTCGATCCGCGCCAACCCGATCGACGGCGTCGTGCTGCTCTGCGGGTGCGACAAGACGACGCCGGCGCTCATCATGGGCGCCGCCAGCTGCGACCTGCCCGCGCTTGTCGTCTCGGGTGGCCCGATGCTCAACGGCAAGTACCGCGGCCGGGACATCGGCTCGGGCACCGACGTCTGGCGCTTCAGCGAAGACGTCAAGGCCGGGCGGATGACGCTGCAGGAGTTCCGCGACGCCGAGGCCTGCATGTCGCGCTCGGCGGGCCACTGCATGGTGATGGGCACGGCCTCGACGATGGCGTCGATGGTCGAGGCCCTGGGACTGGGCCTGCCGCAGAACGCCGCCATTCCTGCGGTCGACTCGCGGCGCTATGCCCTCGCCCACCAGGCGGGACGCCGCATCGTCGAGCTCGTCCGCGAGGACGTGAAGATTTCGCAGATTCTCACGCGGGCCGCCTTCGAGAACGCCATTCGCGTCAACGGCGCGATTGGCGGCTCGACGAACGCCGTCATTCACCTGCTGGCCATGGCCGGGCGTGTCGGCGTCGACCTGTCGCTGGACGACTGGGACCGGCTGGGCCGTGGCGTCCCGACGCTCGTCGACCTGATGCCGTCGGGCCGCTACCTCATGGAGGACCTCTACTACGCGGGCGGCCTGCCGGCCGTCATGCGGGTGCTCGGTGAGAACGGCCTGCTCAACAAAGACGCGCTCACCGTCAACGGCCGGACGATGTGGGAGAACGTGAAGGACGCCCCGAACTGGAACAGCGAGGTGATCCGGTCGTTCGACAACCCGATCGTGCCCGAGGGCGGCATTGCCGTGCTGCGCGGCAACCTCGCACCGGACGGCGCCGTCCTGAAGCCGTCGGCGGCCTCGCCGCACCTGCTCAGGCACCGCGGCCGGGCCGTCGTCTTCGAGTCGATCGAGCATTACAAGGAACGCATCGTCGACCCCGATCTGGATGTCGACGCCGACTGTGTGCTGGTGCTGAAGAACTGCGGCCCGAAGGGCTATCCCGGCATGGCCGAGGTCGGCAACATGGGGCTGCCGCCGAAGCTGCTCAAGGCGGGCGTCACCGACATGGTGCGCATTTCCGATGCGCGCATGAGCGGTACGGCGTACGGGACGGTCGTCCTGCACGTGGCACCCGAGGCGGCCGTGTGCGGTCCGCTCGCGCTCGTGCGCGACGGCGACATGATTGAGCTCGACGTGCCGGGCCGCCGGCTGCACCTCGACGTGCCCGAGGACGAGCTCGCGCGGCGGCGGGCCCAGTGGAAACCGCCGGTCGTCCCCGGGGCCGACGGCGGGTACGTGAAGCTGTACGTCGAGCACGTGCAGCAGGCCGACCGCGGCGCCGACTTCGACTTCCTCGTCGGCCGGCGCGGCACGACCGTCACGCGGGAATCGCACTGAGGATCGCCGGGACACCCCGACGCAGTCCCAAGGATGGAGAAGGAGCAGATATCGTGCACAAGTTCGATCTGAGCGGCCGAACGGCCATTGTCACCGGCGCGGCGCAGGGATTCGGGCGCGCCATCACGGAGCGCTTTCTGCAGTCGGGCGCCGAAGTCGCGATGTGGGACGTCGACCCGGCGGAGCTCGACAAGGCCGCCCGCGAGGTGTCCAGCCTCGGCCGGGTGCACCCGGTCCAGGTGGATGTGTCGAACCTCGAGGCCGTCAACGCCGCCACGGCCGACACGCTCAAGGCACTCGGCAAGATCGACATCCTCGTCGGCAACGCCGGCATTGCCGGACCGAACCACACGGTGTGGGACTACCCGGTCGACGAGTGGCGCCGGGTGATCGAGATCAACCTGTTCGGCATCTACTACACGAACCGCGCGGTCGTCCCGCACATGATCGAGCGCAACTACGGACGCATCGTCAACATCGCGTCGGTGGCCGGCAAGGAAGGCAACCCGAACGCCTCGGCGTACAGCTCGTCGAAGGCGGCCGTCATCGCCTTCACCAAGTCGCTCGCCAAGGAGCTCGCCGACCGCGACATCGCGGTCAACGTCGTCACGCCTGCCGCGGCGAAGACGCGCATCTTCGACCAGATGACGCCCGAGTTCCACAAGTTCATGCTGTCGAAGATCCCGCGCGGCCGCTTCCTCCGGATCGAGGAGCTCGCGTCGATGGTGACCTGGCTCGCCTCGGAGGAGAACTCGTTCGCCACCGGCTCGGTCTTCGACATCAGCGGCGGACGCTCCACCTACTGACACGTGTCGTCGCGGGAAGGCCGGACATCCGGCTTCCCTTTCGGGGGGTTTCATGAGACTGCTGCGCTACGGCCCGGCCGGACAGGAAAAGCCGGGCCTCCTCGACAACACCGGAACGCTGCGTGATCTGAGCGGCGTCGTGCCCGACATCGCGGGCGACGTGCTGCTGCCGGAGTCGCTCGAGCGCCTGCGTCAGATCGATCCGGCGACGCTGCCGAAGGTTACCGATGCGCCGCGCATCGGCCCGTGCGTCGGCCGGGTCGGCAAGTTCATCTGCATCGGTCTGAACTACTCGGACCACGCGGCCGAGTCGGGCATGGCCGTGCCGACCGAGCCGATCGTCTTCATGAAGGCGACGTCGGCCATCTCGGGGCCCAACGACGACATCGTCATCCCGCGCGGCTCCGAGAAGACCGACTGGGAGGTCGAGCTCGGCGTCGTCATCGGCCGGACGGCCCGCTACGTGTCGGAGGCCGAGGCGCTCGATCACGTCGCCGGCTACTGCGTCGTGCACGACGTGTCGGAGCGCGCCTTCCAGCTGGAAATGGGCGGCCAGTGGGTCAAGGGTAAGAGCGCCGATACGTTCGGCCCGATCGGTCCGTGGCTCGTCACGGCCGACGAAGTGCCGCACTGGAACCAGCTCGACCTCTGGCTCGAGGTCGACGGCAAGCGCTACCAGAACGGCTCGACGAGCACGATGATCTTCGGCGTGCCGTACCTCGTGAGCTACCTGAGCCAGTTCATGAGCCTGCAGCCGGGCGACATCATTGCCACCGGCACGCCGCCCGGCGTCGGCATGGGCCAGAAGCCGCCTACGTACCTCAAGCCGGGCAGCGTCGTCCGGCTCGGCGTGGAAGGCCTCGGCGAACAGCAGCAGCGCACCGTCGCCTGGTCGAAGTAAGACGCGGCGGGGACGTCTCCTCACGGGCGACGTCTCCGCCCCGAGTGTTGCCGTGGCCTTCACCGAAACGTTCCTGCAGTCGCTCACATCGGTCGTACCGGCCGATCGGATCCTGACGCGCGCCGAAGACCTCGTCCCCTACGGGTTCGACGGGACGGCCGCGATCAAGCAGCGGCCGGCGGCCGTTGTCTTTCCTCTGACGACCGACGAAGTCGCGGCATGCGTGCGCCTTGCGCACGAGGCAAAGGTGCCGATCGTCACCCGCGGCTCGGGCACGGGTCTGAGCGGCGGCAGCGTGCCCGTCCCCGATGCACTCGTGCTCTGCCTCGCGCGGATGGATCGCATCCTCGAAGTAGACGCCGAGAACCTGACGCTGCGCGCCCAGGCCGGCGCCGTCACGCTGAAAATCGACGAAGCGGCCGCGGCACACGGCCTGCTCTACCCACCCGACCCGGGATCGATGCGGATCAGCACGATCGGCGGCAACGTCGCCGAGAACTCGGGCGGCCTGCGCGGCCTGAAATACGGCGTCACGCGCGACTACGTGATGGCGCTCGAAGTCGTCCTGGCCGACGGCCGCGTGGCGCGCTTCGGCAGCGCCTGCGTCAAGGATGTCGCCGGCTACTCGATGAAGGATCTGTTCATCGGGTCGGAAGGCACGCTCGGCATCATCACGGAAGTCCTGCTGAAGCTGGTACCGCGCCCGGCCGCCCGCCGGACGATGCTGGCGCTCTTCGATTCGATGGAGGCGGCAGCCGACACGATCTCCGCGATCATCGCGGCCAAGATCATCCCCTGCACGCTCGAGTTCCTCGATCGGACGACGACGGCCTGCGTCGAGGACTATGCAAAGGTCGGACTGCCGACCGACTGCGAAGCGGTCGTGCTCATGGAAACGGACGGACACCCGGCCGCGGTCGCCGACGAGGCCGAGCGCATGGCGGCTATCGCGCTCGAGCACGGCGCACGCGAGGTCCGCACCGCGCGCGATGACGCCGAGGCCACGAGCCTGGCTGCCGCGCGCCGCAACGCCTTCTCGGCGCTGGCGCGCCGCCGTCCGACGACCATCCTGGAAGACGTCACGGTGCCGCGCAACCGGCTGGCCGAGATGGTGACGTTCATCGCCGCCACGGCCGCACACTACAACCTCCAGGTCGGCACGTTCGGCCACATGGGCGACGGCAATCTGCACCCGACGTTCCTTACCGACGAGCGCGACGAGGCGGAGATGGCGCGCGTCCACCAGGCACTCGATGCCATCGTCACGAAGACGCTCGAGCTCGGCGGCACGATCACGGGTGAGCACGGCGTCGGCCTCGCGAAGAAGCCGTGGCTGCGCCAGCAGATGGGCGACCACAGCTACGAGCTGATGAAGCAGGTGAAGGCGGCGCTCGACCCGGAAGGCCTGCTCAATCCCGGTAAGATCTTCGATTGAGCGGCTCCAATGGCTCCCCCGACACTCAGAACGATTGACTACGCCATCCTGCAGCAGTGCATGCACTGCGGGATGTGCCTGCCTACCTGCCCGACGTACGACACCACGAAGCACGAGCGCAACAGCCCGCGCGGGCGGATCGCGCTCATGCGGGCGATTGCCGACGGCGACCTCGAGATCACGAAGACCTTCGCCGACGAGATGAGCTACTGCCTCGGCTGTCTGGCGTGCCAGACCGCCTGCCCGGCCGGTGTGCAGTACGCGACGCTCTTCGAGACGGCGCGCGCCGACATCGAGCGGTCCGGCGTCAACCAGAACCTGAAGCGCGACTTCTGGCGCTCGCTCACCCTGAAGCTGCTCTTTCAGCGCCCGGCACTGCTGCGCGCGGCCGGCGCCGCGCTGCGGCTGTATCAGCGGAGCGGTCTCGAAGGGTTCGTCCGGCGCACCGGACTGACGCGGCTGCTCCCGGCCGACCTTCGCAGGCTCGAGCCGCAGGCGCCGACGATCTCGCCGCGCTTCTCGAACCGGCTGATCGCCCCGGTGGAAACGCCGAAGGGTGAAGCGCGCTTCCGCGTGGCGCTGCTCACCGGGTGCGTCCAGGACCTCGCCTTTGCCGAGGTGAACCGCGACACGGCCGACGTCCTGCTCGCCAACGGCTGCATCGTCGAAACCCCACCCGTGCAGCCGTGCTGCGGCTCGCTGCACGCGCACAACGGCGAGACCGGCCTGGCGCAGAAGCTCGCCCGACAGATGATCGACCTGTTTCCGCCGACGAAGTACGACGCGATCATCTCGAACGCCGGCGGCTGCGGTTCACACCTGCGGCACTACGGCCCGCTGCTGGCCGACGACCCCAACTACCACGAGCGCGCGCGGGCATGGGACGCCAAGCTGAAGGACGTGCACGAATGGCTCGCGCAGATTGGTGTGCGTGCGCCGGAAGCCGCGCCGTTCGATCAACCGACGACCATCACCTACCATGAGTCGTGTCACCTTGTGCACGGCCAGAAGGTGACGCGCCAGCCGCGCGAGCTGCTGCGGCTGCTGCCCGGGGTGACGATCACCGAGCTGCCCGAAGCCACCTGGTGCTGTGGAAGCGCCGGCGTCTACACGATCACACAGCCGGAACAGGCCACCCTGCTCCAGGAGCGGAAGACGCGGAACATCCTGACAACGGGCGCGACCGTCGTGGCCACGGCCAACCCCGGCTGCCACCTGCAGGTTGCGCGCGGCCTGACGGCCGCCGGCGCCGACATCGAAGTGATGCACCCGATGTCGCTGCTGGCGCGCGCGTACCGCCGCGAGCAGCGCCCCTAAACGGCCGGTCCGTCGCCGGGCAGATCGACCGTCGCCCTCAGGCCGCCGCCCGGCCTGGCCTCGAGGACCAGGCGTCCGTCGTGTACCTCGACGACACGCCTGACGATCGCCAGGCCGAGGCCGACGCCGGCGTGATCGGTACGGATGCGCCCGGCGCCCCGCTGGAAGGGCTCGGTCAGCGTCGCGACCACGGCTGCAGCGAGCGGCTCACCGGTGTTCTCGACCGTCAGCGTGGCCCTGCCGTCCCGAACGCCGGTCACTACCCATACCGTGCCGCCGTCCGCCAGGTTGTGCACGATCGCGTTGTGCACGAGATTCATGACCATCTGCTGCAGAAGCGCAGCCGAGCCGATCGACGGGGCTGCGCCGCCGGATGTTTCGATGGAGACGCGGCGTCGCTCGCCAAGCGGCAGCAGCGTCTCGGTCACCTCTTCGGCGATCAGCGACAGATCCACTGGCACTCGCTCGAAGGCCCGCGCCTCGGCGCGACTCAGCAGCAACAGCGCCTCGGTGAGCTCGATGGCTCGCGCGTTGATCCGTTGAAGGCGCTCGATCAGCTGGTCGACGTCGCGGTCGGGATCCTCACGCGCCACCTCGAGCAGCGTCCGCGTAATGGTGAGCGGGGTGCGCAGCTCGTGTGACGCGTTGGCGGCAAACCGCCGCTGCTCGGCCACATGAGCCTCGAGCCTGGCGAGCATCGCGTCGAAGTCGTCGGCAAGCTGGCGGAGCTCGTCGTGCCGGCCAGGCAGCCGGATGCGGTGCGACAGCGAACCGGTCGCCGCGAGGCGGGTGGCCGCCGTGATGCGGGTGAGCGGCGCCAGCATGCGGCCCGCCAGGACCCATCCGCCGACCAGACCGAACACCAGCAGGAACCCGAGCATCACCGCCGCCGGCGGTGCGTAGGCCCGCAGCAGGAATCCCCGGTTGCCGGGCACGATCCGCCCGATGGCCGTGACGACCTCGTCGGGAACGTAACGGAGGACCGCGACGAAGGGATTGTGCGGCTGGCCGGCAAGCCAGGCCGCCACGAACATCAGCACGCCCGCGAGCATCAGGAAGCCGGCATAGCTCAGCGTCAGTTTGAGGCGGACGCTCGGCCCGCGCCGTCGCTCCACGATCTACTCCCGCGCCCCGCCCCCCGCAGCCGACACGTCGATGCGATATCCGACGCCTGGCACCGTCGCGATGATCCACGGCTCGCCCAGGCGCTTGCGCAGCGCCGACACCGTAATCCGGACCGCGTTCGTAAACGGATCGGCATTCTCGTCCCACGCCCGGGCGAGCAGTTCCTCGGCGCTCACCACCCCGCCTTCGGCCGCGACCAGGACTTCGAGCACGGCGAACTGCTTCCGTGTGAGCGGGATGTAGCGCCCGTCGCGGTAGACCTCGCGCCGGAACGGATCGACGCGCAGCCCGCCGATTTCGCGGACGGGCGGCCTGCGGTACTCGCGCCGCCGCTCGAGCGCCCGCAGCCTGAGGACCAGCTCCTGCAGTTCGAAAGGCTTGGTCAGGTAGTCGTCGGCGCCGATCGCAAAACCGGTCGCCTTGTCGTCGATCCGATCGGCGGCCGTCAGCATGAGGATCGGCGTACCGCTGCCCGAGGCAACGATTCGCCTCGCCACGTCGTCGCCCGACGGCCCGGGAATGTCCCGGTCGAGAACGACGACGTCGTAGCGATTCACGTCGAGCAGTTCGAGCGCCGCGTGTCCGTCGCCGGCGACGTCGGCCGCGATGGCGGCCAGCCGCAGGCCGGTCCGGATCGCCTCCGCCAGGTACGGCTCGTCCTCCACGATCAGCACACGCATGCCGCTTCGATGCTATCGCCCCGCGTGTATCGGGAACGTATCGAAAACGGTATACGCCCCGGCAACATTTCGCGTGGCCCAATGCCGGCATGCCTCGCGCAATCGCCGCCGCAGCCGAAGGCCTCGTCCGCAACCTCCGGTGGGCCTTCCGGTCGCTCCGCCGTGACCCGCTGCCGACACTGGCGGCAGCCGCGACCATCGCCCTCGGCGTCGGCCTCAATACGGCCGTCTTCTCGGTCGCCGACGCCGTGCTGTGGAAGCCCCTGCCCTACAAAGACCCCGACCGGCTCGTCGTGATCACGGGCCTCCAGCGCACCGGCACGGGGCCCGGAACGTTCTCGACCTGGGCTGCCGTGACCTGCGACGGACTCCGTCGTCGAACCACGACGCTCGAGATGCTGGCGGCGTACCGTCCGTTCGACGTCGAGCTGAGCGGACGAGGTGAACCAATCCACGTTCCTGCCCTCGAGGTGAGTCCGGACTTCTTCGCCACGCTCGGTGTCGCCCCGGCCCTGGGGCGGCCGTTCCTCGACGGTGCCGCCGCGGTCGACGACGAATACAGCGCGATCGTCAGCGATCGCTTCTGGCGCTCGCAACTCGGCGCCGATCCCGCCATCCTTGGTGACTCTGTGATTATCGACGGCCAGGCGCGGACCGTCGTGGGCATCCTGCCGCGCGATTTCCGGTTCAGGCCTGTCGTCTCGAACGGTCCGCTGCCGGCGAGCGACGTCTTCCTCCCGCTGCGCACGTCAGCCGATGCGCTGACGTGCGCGTCGTTCTTCCTTCTCGGACGCCTTCGAGCCGGCGCGACCGAACCGCAGGCCGAAGCGGAACTGACATCACTGCTCGCCGATCGGTCGCTCATTCCTACCGGGACGGTGACGGCCGCCGGCAGGCTCGATCCGCAGTCGCCGATCGTTGTGCGTACGCCCCGGCTCCAGCACTACGGTGTCGGCCCGGCCCGTGCGCACCTTCTGATGCTGCTCGGCGCCGTCTCGTTCGTCCTGCTGATTGCCTGCGTGAACGTCGCGGGCCTGCAGCTGGCGCGACTCGCTGCGCGACAGAACGAACTCGCGATCCGGATGGCGCTCGGCGCCGGACGGCGGCGCCTGCTGCGGCAGCTGCTGACCGAGGCCATCATGCTGGCGATCGCGGGCGCCGCTGCCGGACTCCTGCTCGCGCACGCGGCGCTGCGTCTCACCCTCCCGCTCGTGCCACCTGCCCTGCTCTCCGGCACCGAATCCGTCGCCATCGACGTCCGCGTGGCGGCGTACGGTCTTGCCCTTGCGCTCGTGACGGCCCTCCTCGTCGGTCTCCTTCCGGCGTGCAGCGCAGGCGGCATCACGCTCGACGAGCGCCTCGCGCTCAATGCCGGCGGGGCGCGCACAATCGGCAGCCGTCAGGGAGAGCGGCTGCGGACGTGGCTCGTCACCTCACAGATCGCGATGGCGACCGTCCTGCTCGCGGGCGCCGGTGTGCTGATCCACAGCTTCGTCCGCCTGGCCTCGACCGGCACGGGCTTCGTATCGCAGGGCCCGGCCGGAGTCGTGCAGACGGTTCGCGTAGAACTGCCCGAACGGCTCTACCCCGCTCCCGAACATATCCGGACGTTCGTCCGCACGGTCGGCGAGCGCATCCGCCACCTGCCGGGCGTCGCCTCGGCCAGCGTCATCAACTCCGCTCCGTTCGGCCGCATGTTCATCCAGGGCGCGTTCGAAGTGGAAGGACGGCCGCCGTCGATGACCTCGCCCGGTCTGCCGAAGATCGAGCCGGGCTACTTCGAAACGATGGGAATCCCGCTGTTCGGCGGTCGCGATTTCACCGCCGACGACGCGGCCGGCGCACCGGCCGTCGCCATCGTCAGCGAACGCGTCGCCCGCGAATACTTCCCGGACGACCCGGCCGACATGCTGGGCCGTCGGGTCCGCGTCGGCGTCATGGCCCCGGAAGGCGAGTGGCGCACCGTCGTCGGCGTGGCGGCCGATATCCGCCAGATGGGGCTCGACCAGGACGTCAAGCCGATGATCTACACGCCCTTCGTTCAGGAGCGGGAGGATCCGTTCCTGCTGCGGTTCGTGTCGTTCGTCGTAAGGACCGCGGCGCCCGACCTCGCTGCCGCACGCATCCGCGCCGAGATCCGGCGCGCCGCGCCCGATCTGCCAATCGCCGGCATCGCCACGATGGACGAGGCGATCGCCGCTTCGATCGCCGTGCCGCGTTTCCGGACCGTCCTGCTCGGCCTGTTCGCCGTCGGCGCGATGTCGATTGCCACCTTCGGACTCTACGGGCTGATGGCACACGGCGTCGCACAACGACGCCGCGAGTTCGGCGTGCGTCTCGCGCTCGGTGCCACGACGGGCGACGTGCAACGTCTCGTGCTCGGCCGCGCAATCCGCATCGTCGCCGGTGGCGTCGTCGTCGGTCTTCTTGCCGCCGTCGGCCTCACGCAGGTCCTGCGGCGGTTCCTGTTCGGCGTCACGCCCGTCGATCCCCCGGTGCTGGCCGCCGTCGTCCTGCTCCTGTTGGGCGTGGGCCTGCTCGCTGCGTGGCTTCCCGCCAGGCGCGCGACACGCATCGCCCCGTGGACCGCCCTGCGCGGCGACTGATGAATGATGCCGCAGCTGGAACTACCGCGGCACCTTCACCACCCACGTGCCCGCGAACCGGTCGTGCCACGCCTGTCGATCGGGATCGAAAAGAATCCAGAGGCATCCGAGCCCGAGCGCCGCAACCGACAGGATGCTCACCAGGCCGCGGATCAGCGCATCCGGGAACGTGAGCGGCCGACCGTCGACCCGTACCACGCGCAGGTTGAGCAGCCCCCCGCCGACCGTCGTTCCGCGCAGGGCCCAGAAGACGATGTGATAACCGAGCAGGAGTGTAACGAAGCCGCGGAACGAACCGACGTCGAGCAGCTCGCGAATGATGAACACGAGCAGCACGTCGATGGCGAACGCGCCGAGGCGTTCGAGGAATGTTGCCTTCGGCAGCAGCGGCAGCGCGGTTGGATCGGACGGCCTCGTCGCCGCACGCACGGCTGCGGCGGACGGTCCGGGCGGTCCCGGCGCAACCGGCAGTGGGGGCGGCACGTCGGGCGGCGTTCCCACGGACGCCACGTCAGGCGGCACATCGTACGGCGACTCTCCCGCCGGGCCCGGCTGTCCGGGGGCCTCGCCGCCGAAGGATGGCGGGCCATTTTCGCTGATGAACGCGTGGGCCGCGGGATCGGCCGGCGGACCGTAGAGCGCCGGAACCGCTGGCGCCGCGGCCGGTGCCGTGCCGATTGGCCCATCGGGCCCGCGGTAGCCGCCGTCGACCGGCACACCTTCGGGCGGAGCCGGCGGCGGCGCGGGCCGCTCCGGCATCTCGCGCCGCAGTGCGAGCACGAACGCCAGCGTCGCCGCACCGAGGCCGAACGTCGTCCCCACCATCCAGGTGAGCAGGCCCACGATCGGCAGCGCGTAGGCGAACAGGATGACCGCCGATCCGATCAGGAACGACCGCGTAGCCTGCGCGCGTTTGTCGGAATCGGTCTCGGCTACGATGCCGCGCCCGATCCAGCGCGACAGTCCCACCTTGCCCACAATCGCCGCGACGACAATGCCGCCGACCAGGAACGGAATGACGGGAATCCCGATGACCGACAGCGCCAGGAGCGTTGCAGCCGGTCCGACGAGCACCATCACGAGCAGACCGACGAGGAAGACGCTGAGCGGCCTGTTCTCGATGGCATCGGCGCACGCCTTCACACCACGTGCGGCAATGAGACTGACGAGCAGATAGAAGAAGACGGCAGCGAAAGCGGCGATCCAGATCCACCCGAGCGACGGCACGATCAGGCGGCCCCACAGAAGACCGCTCCGGAGCCACCTGATCAGTCCATCGGGGGCCCCGGCGACGCCCGGCAGTCCGACAACGACGTACTCGCGTCCCGGCGCGAAGCCGATCGGCGCTTCGAGCGAACCGGCGGAAACGATAAGGTCGCGGCGGACGACTGCCCCCTCGGCGATAGATGCCGACCCGGCCGTCACCACCAGCGACCCGTGCACGACGGCAGTCGGCTCGAGCCGCGCCGTTCCAAGCACCACGACGACGTCGCGCTCGACCTCACCGGCGATCGTCACGTTCCCCATCACGACGACGAGCTCGCGGATCCGCTCGCCGGTGCGCAGGAGGAAGTCCTGGCCGACGCGCACGACCGGTTGCGTCCGGCCGCCCGCGGCGAACGTCGCCCCGTTGCCGGTCGGCGGCACTGCTGCGTCCTGCTGTCCGGCATCCTCGACGGCGTCGGCCGGCGGTCCGCCCGTCGGGGCGGCACCGGGTGCCCCCGGCTGAGCGACCGACGGTTGCGACTGGGCTGTCGGCTCGCCGGTCGACGGCACCTGTGCGGCCGGAGTCGGACCGGCTGGGGCTGCCGGCGGTGGCGGCGGTGCAGGCACGGCAGCTGAGGTCGTGTCTCCGGGCGCCGTCGCGGCAACCTCCACGTCCGACCGGGCGGGCGCCGCCGGTGTGTCGGCCTCCTGGGCGACGGCGGCCCGGGTCAACGCGGCGGCCAGCGCCGACGCGTGCGCGGAAGCGATCGTCCGCCACGGCCACGCACCGAGACCAAGCGCCAGCACCACGACGGCGACGCCGAAGCCGGCCGTGCCGCGGATCCACGCGGTTCGATTTGCCTTCATCAGTACGCGCCTCCCAGCGCAACGCGGCGGATGGCCGCGGCCACCGTCGTCACAGCCGCCAGCATCACCAGGAACAGCACGGTCAGCGCATCACCGACCGATTCGACAACGGCCCGCGTCACCAGATAGGCCGCCTGGCCCAGCGCACCGGCGACGCGAATCGCTCCCATCGCCCGATCGCCGGCAGTGGCGACGAATCCGCTTCCGGCCACCACGTCCGGCAGCAGGAGCACGACGGCCACGACGGCCAGAACCAGCACGACTGCCGACACCGCCTGCCAGCGGGACGGCCAGCTGTGCCACGGCCGCGCGTACCACGGGCGGGCCGCTCGGGCGCGGACGGCGGCCATCACCGCCGGCCGAAGCGAGCGCGGGGCGCGCGGCGAAGGCAGGGCACGAAGCCTGGCATGAACGATGCGTTCGAGTTCCTCGGGAGTCATGGCTGGATGTAGCGCTTGAGGGCCTCGCGGCCACGGTGGATGTCTGTCTTCACCTTGCCGAGCGAGACGCCCAGCAGATCGGCAATCTCCTGATAGCTCCGGTCCTCGTAGTGATACAGCACGAGCGGCACCCGTTGATGATCGGGCAGGCGGCGCAAGGCCTCGACCAGTACTTCCTGCCGTTGGGCCGCCTCGAGCGCATCACCTTCAGCCGATGCGGCCAGCGTCGACTCGAACTCCGGCGCATCGCCATCGTCGCGCCTGAGCTCGCTGAACAGCCGCCAGCGGGCCCGGTGACGCGACAGATGGTTGAAGCACAGATTCGTCGTCACGGTCTTCAGCCAGCCAGCCGCCGCAGGGCTGTCGCCGATCTGATCGAAGCGCTCGAACGCACGGAGGAACACGGTCTGAGCCACATCCTCGGCATCGGCCTGACGCCCCAGCAGCCGGAACGCCGTGGCGAAGACCATGTCCTCGAAGCGCTCCACGAACGCTTCAAACCGGTCGACGTCGCTCATTCGTGGGCAACCGTCCGCCGGGGCTCATCGACCGGTAGAACCCCGCGCGGCGAGGAAAGTTTCGACCCGCACCGCGGCGGGCCGGAAAGGCGAACACCATGAGGGAGTATTGCGGATGGCGCCCAGTATAATGGCCGGCCGGCCGCGCGCGGCCGAATGCCTGAACTGCCATGAAAATTGCCGTCTGTCTGAAGCAGGTCATGACCCGGGAAACGAACGTCCGGCCCGATGCCTCCAGCACGGCCGTGCGTGAGGACGGCGCCAGCTGGGCGCTGAACGAACCCGATGCCTACGCGCTCGAGGAGGCCCTGCGCCTGAAGGAGCGCGCGGGCGGCGAGGTCGTGGCGGTCTCGGCCGGGCCGGCGCGTGTGGCGCAGGTGCTGCGCGAGGCCCTCGCCCGCGGCGCCGACCGCGCCATTCACGTCGAAGGCGATCACCTGGCGGCGTGCGACCCGTTCACCACCGCCGATGCGCTGGCCGCTGCGTTGCGCGACGAGTCGCCCGACCTCGTACTGACTGGCCTGCAGTCCGACGATCAGGGCTTCGGTCAGGTCGGCGTCGTGCTCGCCGAGCGGCTGGGCATCCCGCACGCGACGATCGTTGTCGCCGTCGAGGTGCAGGACGGCGCGCTGCGGGTCAAGCGCGAGCTCGAGGCGGGCTGGTTCCAGTGGCTCTCGCTGCCGCTGCCCGCGCTGCTGACGATCCAGAGCGGCATCAATCAGCTGCGGTACGCCACGCTGAAGGGCATCATGGCCGCGAAGAAAAAGGAACTGCGCGTCGTGCCCGCCCCGGCACCTGCGCCGGCCATGCAGCGCATCGCCGCAATCCGGGTTCCGGTGCGGTCGAAGCAGACGCGGATGCTCTCGGGCACGGCTGCCGAACAGGCGTCAGCGCTCGTCGACGCGCTCCGCGGCCAGCTCTGACGACGCCCGCGTCAGCACCATCTGCTCCTGGCGCCGGCCCAGGCGCCAGCCGTTGACGAGCCACGCGGCCGACAACGGTACCGCCACCCAGGCAATGCCCGTCACGCCGAGCCCGAGCGCCGCCAGGCCGGCGTACGTCCACGCGCCGATCTGATCGCCCACGCGGTAGACGAACGTGTCAATCAGGCTCTTGGCCTTGTACTTCTCCTCGCGGCCGACGGTCGTGAACAGCAGTTCGCGGGCGGGCCGCGCCAGCGCGTACTCACCCGCGCGCCGGAGGATCTGGAACGCCATGAGCGTCACCAGGGTGGGAGCGAGCCCAAGCACCGCAAACCCCACGAGCGTCAGCGCCGGCAGCAGCGTGAGCGTCAGGGCGATGCCCATCGTGCGGATGATGCGCGCCGTGAAGAACGTCTGCACGATGAGCGTGATGACGTTGACCGCCAGGTCGATGCGCGCGAGCAGCGATGCCCGGGCCGCGCGATCGGCCACGGCCGCCTCGACGATCGTCGCCTGCTGGAAGTAGAGGAAGACCGACAGCGACGTGAACAGCAGCATGTAGCCGCAGATACCGAGCAGGTAGGACGAGCGGACCACCTGCGTCAGCCCCGCCCACGCACGTCCCCCGATCGGCGCTTCATGGCGGATCACCGCCTCGGCCGCCTCGCCCACCGTCGCAACCTTGGTCAGGCGGAAGAACGACAGCACCGCCAGCTCGAGCAGCGCCGCCGACACAATCAGCAGGTTCGCCGAACCGACGATCCGCACGAGCGTCGCCGTCAGAAAGGACCCGACGATGGCACCGATGGTGGCGCCGGCGGCGATGAATCCAAAGAGCCGCTTCCCCTGTTCGCGCGTGAACAGATCGACCATCGTCGCCCAGAAGATGGAGACGACGAACATGTTGAAGACCGAGACCCAGACGAAGAAGACCCGGCCGACCCAGACCTGCACCTCCGCCTCCGTCGTCCGCATCAGGACGAAGAAGACGGCCAGATTGAGCATGAAGAAGCGGTAGCTCCAGGCGATGAAGCGGCGCCGTGGCAACCTCGAGACGAGCGCCCCGAACAGCGGGTTGCACAGCACCATGCCCGCGAGCGTGCCGAGGAACAGCCACGGCAGGTTCCCCACGCCGCCCGCAATCCCCAGTTCGTCGCGGATCGGACGGATGACGTAGTACGCCGACAGGACGCCGAAGAAGTACAGCCACGCCCAGGCGACGGCTGCCAGCTCCGACGGCCTGACGTCGACCAGCCGCCGCAGCACGCGATTGACGCGCCCCGGATGTTCCATGCCGGCGACAGCCTACCGCAGACCGGCGCCGGTTCATCACGTCCTCCCGCGTATGCGCGTCCGGCCCGTTGTCGGTCGCGGGAGTTGACGGGCCCGTGCCGGGACGACGATCATGAGCTTTCAACCACACCCATGACGCAGCACCGCTACCGACGGTTCTTCCTCTTCTTCCTGGTCGTCGCCGTCTCGATCGCGTTCGTCCTGCTGCTGCGGAGCTTTCTCGTCACCATCCTGCTCGCGGCCGTCTTCTCGGGCCTCGTCTACCCGCTTTACGCGCGGATCGCGTTGGCGCTCAACGGCCGGCGCCACGTCGCCTCGGCGCTGACGCTGCTCATCGTCCTGATTCTCGTGGTGGCGCCGCTGGGCGCCATCTTCGGTGTGGTGCTCAATCAGGCCGTACGCGTCACCAACAGCATCACACCGGTCGTCGAGCGCTTCATCAACGAGCCGACCTATCTCGATCAACAGCTCGGCCGGCTCCCCGGCATCGAGTACCTCGAGCCGTACCGCGACACCATCGTCACGCGCGCCGGCGACGTCGTGAATGCCATCGGTGGCTTCCTCATCGGGTCGCTGTCGACGACGACGCGCGGCACCGTCACGTTCCTGTTTCACTTCTTCATCCTGCTCTACACGATGTTCTTCCTGCTGGTGGACGGGCCGGGCATGCTGATGCGCGTGCTGAGCTACCTGCCGCTCACCGCGGCCGACGGCCAGCAGCTCAAGGACCGCTTCGTGTCGGTCACCCGCGCGACGCTCAAGGGCACCGTCGTCATCGGCATCATCCAGGGAGCGATGTCGGGCGCGGCGTTCTGGATGGTCGGCATTCCCGATGCCGTGTTCTGGACCGTGGTGATGGTCGTACTGTCGATCCTGCCGGTGATCGGCGGCGCGCTCGTCTGGGTGCCGGCGGCGATTATCCTCGCGGCCAGCGGTCAGGTCGCGCAGGCCGTCTTCCTCGTGCTCTTCTGTTCGCTGATTGTCGGGTCGGTCGACAACGTGCTGCGCCCCCGGCTGGTCGGCCGCGATACGAAGATGCACGACCTGATGATCCTGTTCTCGACGCTCGGCGGGCTCATCGCCTTCGGTCCGGTCGGCTTCATCGTCGGGCCCATTCTGGCCGGCCTGTTCGTGACGATCTGGGAGATGTTCGGCAAGGCGTTCGGCGACGCCATCCATCCGGTGAGCGAGGAACAGATTGCAGCCGAAGAACGTCTGGCGCTCCAGGCGGCCGCCCCGGGGACGCCGCCGGTGACGCCGCCGGCGTCCCCTGAATCGGGCAAGCCGGAGCCCGGATCGCCGTGAGGCCACCGCGGGATCCCGTCGCGCCCCTGTCGCTTGGTCGGGTATACTTGCCCGGCCCCGGCCTTCAATAAGGAACCTGACTCACGCCATGGTCATCGTTGTCGCCGAATGCGCTTCCGGACACCTCAGCCAGACCTCGCGCGAGGCCGTCGCCGCCGCCCGGCACCTCGCCTCCGACATCTCGCTGATCGTGCCGGCCCCGGCCGGGGCCGACGCCATCGCCGAGGCCCTGCAGCTGCCGGTGGCCGAAGTCGTCGCGCTCGAGCACGACGCGTTCGCCCATCCCACCGCCGAGGTGCTGGCCACCGCCCTCGCCCCGCTGCTGGCCGCCTCGGACGCCACGCACGTCCTCTGGGCGCACACGTATCAGGCGCGCGACTACGTCCCGCGGCTCTCCGCGCGGCTTGGCCGGCCCCTGGCGACCGACTGCGTGGCCATCGAGCGAACCGGCGATGGCGTGCTGTTCACCCGGACCATCTTCCACGGCCGGCTCGTGGCCGACGTCGTCCTCGACGGCCCGGGACCGCACTTCGTGACGACGCAGATCGGCGCGTTCCGCGACACCGCGCCGGCCGCGCCCGCGCCGGCCGCCCCGCAGCTGCGACACGTGGCCGCCGAGATTCCGGAGGCCGCCCTGCAGGTGCGCGCCGAGCCGCCCGTTCGCGACGTGCGACAGAGCACGGACCTCACCCAGGCGCGCCGCATCGTGGCCGTCGGCCGCGGGATTCGTGAAGAGAGCCACCTCGGCCTCGTGCGCGAGCTGGCCGCCGCGCTCGGCGCCGAGATTGCCGCGTCGCGACCGGTCTGCGACGCGGGGTGGCTGCCGATGGATCGGCAGATCGGCAGCTCGGGCCAGACGGTCGCGCCGGAGCTCTACGTCGCGGTCGGCATCTCCGGCGCCATCCAGCACATTGTCGGCATGAAGGGATCGAAGACGATCGTCGCGATCAATCGCGATCCCGACGCGCCCATTTTCGAAATCGCGGACTACGGCATCGTCGGCGACCTGTTCGAGGTCGTGCCCGCGCTGACCGCCGCCCTGACGTCCAGATGACGCAGGCACTCGAACGCGAGACGCTCGAGGTCGACGTCCTGATCGTCGGGGCAGGTCCGGCCGGGCTGTCGGCGGCGATCCGGCTGGCGCAACTGCAGGCGGCGGCCGGTGGCGACCCGCTGAGCATTGCCGTGCTCGAGAAGGGCCCTGAGCCCGGTGCGCATTCGCTGTCGGGCGCGGTCATGGATCTGTCGGCGCTCGGCGAGCTCTTCCCCGACTTCGAAGCCCGCGGCGCGCCGGTCGGCTGCCGCGTCACCGGCGACGAAGTGCGCTTCCTCACGCCGGCGCGTGCCTGGCGCCTCCCGATCACGCCGCCACCGCTTTCGAACCACGGCTGCGCGGTGGTGTCGCTCAGCGATGTCGTCAGATGGCTCGCCGCGCAGGCCGAGGCGCTGGGCATCGACGTGTTCAGCGGGTTTCCCGGTTCGGAACTGATCATCGACGGCACGCGGGTCGTGGGCGTGCGCACCGGCGACCGCGGCCTCGATCGACACCGGCAGCCCACCGCCCTCTTCGAACCGGGCGTCGACGTGCGGGCCGCGGTCACGATTCTCTGCGACGGCGTGCGCGGCAATCTCACGAAGACGCTGGTCCGCCGCCTCGATCTCGACGTCGATCGCCAGCCGCAGACCTATTCCCTCGGCATCAAAGAGCTGTGGGAAACGCCCGCGCCGAAGGTTCCGCCCGGCCGCGTCATCCACACCGTCGGCTATCCGCTCCAGACCACCGAGTTCGGCGGCGCGTTCATCTACGGGCTGCCTGACAATCAGGTGACGATCGGCCTCGTGACGGGCCTCGGCCCGGCCGACCCGCTGTTCGACCCGTACCACACATTCCAGCGGCTCAAGCAGCATCCGTTCGTCGCCGACCTGCTCGAAGGCGGCACCCTGCTCAAGTACGGCGCCAAGGCCCTGCCCGAAGGCGGGTGGTACGCCATCCCGAGGCTCGCCGTCGACGGCGCGCTCATCGCCGGCGACGCCGGCGGGTTCGTGAACTCGCTGCGGCTGAAGGGCATCCATCTCGCGATGCGCACCGGGATGCTCGCCGCCGAAGCGGCATTCGACGCGATTCGTGCCGGCGACACGTCGCGGGCGCGACTCGTCCGCTACGAGCAGCAGGTCCGCACGGGCGCCGTGGGACGCGAACTGTTCCCGGTCCGTAACGTCCACCAGGCGTTCGACCGGGGATTCTTCACGGGCGTCGCCTTCGCCGGCCTGTCGATGCTGACCGGCGGCTGGTGGGTGCGCGATCCGATCCCGGCCACGGCCGGGCATCGCCGCATGCGGACGGTGGCGCGCGTCCATGGCGACCCGCGTCGCCTCGAGGCCGCGCTCGCGCCGCCGCCCTTCGATCGCAGGCTGACGTTCGATCGCCTCACGGCCGTGCACCACTCCGGCACGCGCCACCGCGAGGATGCGCCGTCGCACCTGATCGTTCACGACACCGACATCTGCCGCACGAAGTGCCGCATCGAGTACGCGAATCCGTGCACGCGCTACTGCCCCGCCAACGTCTACGAAATGGTTGACGACGGGGCAGGCGGCGTGAGGCTGCAGATCAACGCGTCGAACTGCGTGCACTGCAAGACGTGCGACATCATCGACCCCTATCAGATCGTCGACTGGGTCCCGCCCGAAGGAGGCGACGGTCCGCGCTTCGAGGGCATGTAGCGTTCATGGTGACTGCCACGACTCCCTACGGCGGTTCGTTCCTGGTCGAGCCGGCAACGCCGGGCTCCGTGTTCACGCCCGAGCGGCTCGGCGACGAGCATCGCGCCATCGGCAGCACCGTCGACGAGTTCTGGACGCGCGACGTCGCTCCGGCGCTCGATGCCATCCTTCGTCGCGAGCCGGGTGCGGCGCGCGCCGTGCTGCGTCAGGCTGCCGCGCTCGGTCTGACCGCGATGCAGGTGCCCGAAGCGTGGGGCGGGCTCGAGGCCGATCTGCCATCGATCATGGTGGCCATCGAGGGGCTTGCCCGCGATCAGTCGTACCTCGGCTGGCACCTCGGACACTGCGGCATCGGCATGCTGCCGCTCCTCTTCTACGGCACCGACGCACAGAAGGCGAAGTACCTGCCGCGCCTCATCCCGGTCGACATGCTGGCGGCCTACGCGCTCACCGAGCCCGAAGCCGGCACCGACGCCCTCGCGGCGCGCACACGCGCGGACCTCTCGGCCGACGGCCGGCACTATCTGCTCACCGGCCAGAAGATGTGGATCACCAACGGCGGCGAGGCCGACCTGTTCACCGTGTTCGCGAAGGTGAACGGCACCGACTTCACCGCGTTCCTCGTCGAACGTGCGTTCGGCGTGCGGAGCGGCGCCGACGAGCACAAGATGGGGCTCGCGGGCACGTCGACCACCGCGCTGTACTTCGATCAGGTGCCCGTGCCGGTCGAGAACGTGCTCGGCGAAGTGGGCCGCGGTCACGTGATCGCGCTCAACGTCCTGAACATCGGCCGCCTCGAGCTCGGCCCGAACATGCTCGGCGGGGCGAAGGAAGTACTGCAGGCGAGCCTCCGCCACGCCGCCGAGCGCCGCGCCTTCGGCGCGACGCTCGACTCGTTCGGCGCCGTCCGCGAAATGCTCGCCGGGATGGTCGTCCGGATGTTCGCCACCGAATCGGCCACCTGGCGCGTCGTCGGCCTGATCGAAGACGAGACAACCCGCCGGCGCGCGGCCGGCGACGCACGCCTGCAGGCAGAAGTGGCCGCCTTCGAGGAGTTCGCCGCCGAGTGCTCGATCGTCAAGGTGCTCGCCTCGGAGATGCTCGGCGTCGTCGCGGATCATGGCGTGCAGATTCACGGCGGGTACGGCTACCACCGTGATTACCTCGTCGAGCGCATCTACCGCGACGCCCGTATCAACCGCATCTTCGAGGGCACGAACGAGATCAACCGGCTGAACATCCCGCGGCTCGTCGCGCGCCGCGCGGCGCGCGCCGGCCGTGCGCTCGACGGGCCCCCGCCCGATCCGGCCGCGCTCACCACGGCGCCGGCCACCGGCGCCGCGGCTGCGCTCGACAACCTGCGGACGCTCGTGCGCTGGCTCTTTGCGGCCGTCCGCGAACAGGCCGGCGAGCCGCTGCGCGAGCCGCAGGAGCTCGTCCTGCGCCTCGGCGACCTGCTCATCGAGCTGTTCACGGCCGAAGCCGTCGTGTGCCGCGCCGAGGCGCTCGGCCCGACGCCATCGGGCCGCCTCGCCGCGCGCATCGTGCAGGTGCACCTGCACGATGCGCTCAGCCGCGCCGCCGCATCAGCCACGACGATGGCGCCGGCCCTGTTCGGTTCCCGCGCGCGGACGGCCGTCGAAGCCATCCTCGCGCTCACCACGCTCGATCCGGTCGACACGATTGCGGCGCGCCGCGACATCGCCGCGGCCGCGATCGCAGCGCAGCGATATCCGTTTACCCGCTGATCCGCGAACCGCCGCAACCGACAGTGTTCGCAGCCGACGGGCCGCGCTGGCCCGCCTGCGCTGTTCCTGCGCGGCCCCGCCGCAAGGCGACACGTGCCTGAAGCACCCGCCGCGGGACGTCCCGCGGCGGGCGGCCCATCGCCTGCCGACCATCACCCGTTCCTGACGCGCCGGCGGGGGGGGGACGGCCCGTCTCTTTTTCCCATTTGACGCTGCCGACGAATAGAGGAGGGGAGGATATGGGTGTGGGCGGTCTCTTTAAAAAAAA
>QGVF01000149.1 GCA_003242705.1 Acidobacteriota bacterium | reverse complement strand
AGATTGGTATAAGAGACAGGGTGCCGGCGGTCGCGCGGCGTCGACCGGGGGCGGACTTCCCAGCGGCGGGACGGGCATCGGCTCGGTCCGCTCGAACACGACGCCGCGGCGGACGACGGCGCGGATCGTCTGAGTGTTGCGGATATCGTCGGCGGGATTGCCGTCGAGCACGACGAGATCGGCGCGCCGACCGACGGCAATGCTGCCAATCTCCCCTGCCAGGCCGAGCGCGCGCGCGGCGTTGAACGTCGCAGCACGGATGGCCTCGAGCGGCGACAGGCCCGCCCGCTCGACGAGCAGCTGCAGTTCGACGTGCAGGTTCGGCGACGAGCCGCCGACGGCGTCGGTGCCGGCCAGGATCGCCACGCCCGTTTCGTGCGCCAGGTCCGTCACGGCCGCCGCCCAGGCTGCCTGGCGGTCGTAGCGCGGTCGATCGTCGCCGGCGAACGAGGCGGCCTCGACACCGATGTAGAGCGTCGGCTCGAGCAGCACGTTGCGTGAGCGCATGCGCGCGAGCAGGTCGCGCACCGGCGCGCTGTCGAACGGCACCTGCTCGATGGCGTCCGGCATACCGGCAGGACGACCGAAGAGCAGCGGCGGCACCGACGGCCGCCCCTGCCAGACGAGCGCGTCGGCGTGCGAGATCGAGACGACGCGCGCGTCGACGGCGTCGCGCGGCACGGCAGGTCCCACCGTCGCATGGCTCCAGACGGGCAGTCGCTGCCGCCGCGCCTCGGACGCTATCGCCTCCACCTGGCTGCGCGTCAGATCCGAGTGAATCTTGATGCCGGCCGCGCCCCATGCCTTCGCGGCCGCCACGCGTTCGCGCAGGTTCGTGGTCTCGTCGACCTTCACGAGCCACGGCGCGGTGCCCGGCAGCAGTCCGCCGTTGAAGTACGGCACGCGCGCGTCGCCGATGAACCAGAACGCGGTCGGACCGGCAAAGACCGCCGCGACGTGGATGTCGGGCGACAACGCGGCCGGATCGCGTGCCGCCTCGCGCAACCGGGCGAGGACGGGCCCGCTGCCGCCCATGTCGCGGACCGTCGTCACGCCGCCGAGCAGCGTCGCGCGCAGCAGCGCTTCGACGAGCGCCTGCGGGCGCTCCGTCGTGGCCAGGTGCACGTGAGAGTCGATGAGCCCGGGAATGACGTAGCGGCCGGCCGTCGCCAGACGCCGCGCCCCGGACGGCACGGCACGACTGCCGGTCGGGAACATGTCGGCGATGCGATCGCCACGCACGACGATCGTGGTGCCGGGCCGCGGCGGCGCGCCGGTCCCGTCGATGACCGTGACGTCTTCGAGCACGAGCGTCGCGTCCGCCTGATCGCGCGCGTTGAGCGCCACGATGAACAGGCCGATCGCTGCCACGACCAGCGCCAGGTGCCGTCTTCGCATCACGCCCTCCCGCGACACGCTGCCGCCGATCGTAAGTCCTTACGGCCGGTGTAAACCGGCTCGGGCGCAGCCCCGCGGTTGACGCCGACATTCGGCCGCACCGGCCGGTATCGGGCTTGCTCCTTCGACCGGAGGTCACGCCATTCGAAAGGAGCGTCCATGCGAAGGTCCATGTGCGTCGTCGGTCTTGCCGTCTCGCTCGGTCTCTTCTCCGGCTGTGGATCGGGCGGTTCAAGCCCGTCGGGCCCGAGCGAGCCGAGCCCGCCGGCGGGCGGCGGCGAGCCGCCACTCGTCATCGACATCGTCGGCGACCGTGGCACGCAGTCGTTCGTGCCCAACCCGGTGTCGGTGCCGGCCGGGCGCCGCGTCGTCTGGCGCAACACCGACACGCAGGTGCATCAGATCAGGTTTGACGATCAATCCGTCGACACGGGCAGCATCCCGCCGGGCGGCACCAGCCCGCCCGTCGACGCCGGCGTCGCCCGGCGAACGTATCACTGTCCGCTGCATCCGGGAATGGTCGGCACGCTCAACGACACCACACAGGCCGAACCGTCGCCGTGCGACGGCGGCGATCCGTACTGCTACTGACGCCATACGAGGCGTCAACCGGAGCCCGTCGTCGTTCGGCCGGCGCGCGGGTTCGTCGTGCTATCGAAGGACGTCAGGGAGGAAGCAAGGGAGGGGCGCAGCCGAGCGGCTGCGCCCCGTCGGCACCGGGCCGGCCTACGCCGAGCCCCATACCTCTTCGGCCGTCTCGACGATCAGGCGGAGCTTGGCCATCTGATCCTCGATGGTCAGCTCGTTGCCCTCGACGGTCGATGAGAAGCCGCACTGCGGGCTCAGGCAGAGCTGCTCGAGCGGGACGTACTTCGCGGCTTCGTCGATGCGGCGCTTGAGGTAGTCCTTGCTTTCGAGCGCGGGACGCTTCGTCGTGACGAGGCCGAGCACGACGACCTTGTTCTTCGGCACGAACCGCAGCGGCTCGAACGTCCCCGACCGTTCGTCGTCGAACTCCATGAAGTAGCCGTCGACGTTCAGTTCGTTGAAGAGCGCCTCGGCGACGTGGTCGTAGCCGCCCGAGGCGACCCACGACGAGCGGAAGTTGCCGCGGCACATGTGCGTGCAGACGCGCATGCCTTCCGGCTTGCGCGCCAGGGCGCGGTTGATGTTGCGGATGTAGGTCAGGTGCTGGTGCTCGCCGTCGCCGCCGATCTGATCGACGTAGGCGCGCTGGCCCGGATCGTTGAGGTACGCGAGGCTCGTGTCGTCAATCTGCAGGTAGGTGCAGCCGAGCCGGCCGAGTTCCTCGATCTGCCGCGCGTAGACTTCGGTGAGGTCGGCCCAGAACTGCTCCATGTCGGGATAGACGGCCGGATCGATGGCCGCTCGTCCGCCGCGGTAGTGGACCATGCTGGGCGAGGGAATCGTCAGCTTGGGCGTCTCCTTCGTGACCGACTTCAGGAACAGGAAGTCGTCGGCGAAGATCGTCTTCTCGAAGGTGAGCCTGCCGGTCACGCGCGAAGCGGCGGGGGTGAACTCGATGTCGCCCTTCTCGTTGTGGAACTTCACCTTCAGGTTGTCCTGGACCTTCGAGATGCCGCCGATCTGGTAGATGAAGTCCATGTGCCAGGAGGCGCGGCGGTACTCGCCGTCGGTGATGCCCTTGAGGCCGACCTCCTCCTGCATCTTCACGACCCGGCGGATGCCCTCGTCCTCGATGCGCCGCTTCTCCTCGGCCGTGATCCGCCCGGCGGCGAAGTCTTCACGGGCCTTGAGCACCTCGGGCGTGCGCAGCAGGCTGCCGACGTGATCCGCCCGGAACGGCGGCGTGGTTCTCATGCTCATGACGTTCTCCTTGCTCGTTGACTCACCTGGTCGCGACCGCACGACGCGCGCCTCGACGCTCCGGTCGCCCCTCCCCGTCGCCCGCCCGCGCCGCGACACGGCCGATCGCCGGCATGCAGAATTCCACCGCCCGGTGGTCGCGGGCGACGGTCCTGAAACAGCGCTCGACGAATTGCATGCATTCTAGGCCGACTGCCTCGGCCGGCCCAGCCTTTTCGACGCGCGTGCGGACGCCCCGGTCCGGTCGGGCGTCGATCGCGCGCGGCGACGGCGCGCGCGCGCCGCGGGCGTGGCGGTCGCGACGTACCGGCTTTTTCCAGTAAGCTCAGCCCGTCGCCGAGAGACCGATGACAGACCGATCGCAATCGCCGCGTCGTCGCACCAGTCCTTCACCGCAGATCCTCCGTGCGGTCCTGCGCCTGCGTGAACTGATCCTCACGGGCACGCTGCCGGCCGGCCAGCGCGTCGCCGAGCTGAAGGTCGTCGACCTGGTCGGCGTGTCGCGCACGCCGCTGCGTCTGGCCATGGAGCGGCTCGAGCACGAGGGCCTGCTCGCCCGGCGTCCGTCGGGCGGCTTCGTCGTGCGCGAGTTCACGCTCCAGGAGGTCCAGCACGCCATCGAGCTGCGCGGCGCGCTCGAAGGTGTCGCCTGCCGCTTTGCTGCCGAGCACCGCGACGACACGGGACTCGACGCGCTCGATGCCACGGTCGACGAGCTCGACCGCATCCTGCACGGGCAGCCGGAATCGAGCACGACGTTCGACGAGTACGTCCGTCTCAATGCGCAGTTTCACGAGCAGCTCGTGCGGGTCGCGAAGACCCCCCTGCTCGGCCGGCTCATCGAGCAGGTGCAGGGCCTGCCGTTCGCTTCGCCGAGCGCCTTCGTGCAGACGCAGGCCACGTCGGCCGAATCGCTGCGCATCCTCATCGTGGCGCAGGAGCATCACCGGACGATTGCCCAGGCCATCCGTGCCGGCGACGGCTCGCGGGCCGAACTGCTGGCCCGCGAGCACGCGCGCCTTGCGCTGCGGAACCTCGACGCCGCCGTCCGCGACATCGACGCCTTCCGCCGGCTCCCGGGAGGAGCGCTGGTGATGCTGGACGAAGGTCGAAGGTAGAAGCCGAGACGCTTCAGCTTCTGACCTCGTCCACGAGCAGGTCGCGCACCTCCGCGTCGGGATCTTCACGCACGGCCGCTCCACTGTTGTCGAAGATCATCGTCGGCCGGCTCGTGCTGTTGTAGGCCGGCCACTCGACAAGGCCGCCGTGGTTCGGGTTGCCGGTGCGGGCAAAGGCGACGAACGCGCGGCTCATCTGATCGGCCAGCTGGCGCGCCTCGTCGGTGCCACCGGTCGCCTGCGCGCAGCGGTCGATGTTGTCGAACCAGAACGCCAGGTCCTGGCAGTGGAACGACAGCGGCCGGCCGTCGAGGACCGGCGTGTTCCAGCCGAACCAGTACATGTAGACCGGCGCGGGCTGCGCCGACTTCAGGTCGCCCATCGTGACGGCCGCCAGCCGGTACGCGCGCGTGCCGACCACCAGACCTGCGATCTCGAACGGCGGCATCGACGGGAAGATCCGGCGGTAGCCTTCGATCACCCGATCGGTGCGATCGCCGAGCGTCGGCAGGAGCCGCTCGCGCAGGCCGTCGAACGTCAGTTCGTGCGCGGTCGGATTCCCCATGCCGCCGCCGAACTCGACGAACGTGTTCCCGACGAGCAGCGGCACGTCGGCAGCCGTCGCGGGCGCCGTCGGATCGAAGGCGTGCGCCGGCAGGACGCTGCCGTCGACGACCGGTCCCCAGCCGACCGACGGCTGGAGCGAGCGCTGGGCTTCAATCGCGGCGTTGACGAGATCGACTGTCGGCACCTCGTGCAGCCGGCGGAGGTTCGACGGGCTGATGCCGAGCTGCGACAGCACGGCCCTCGCCTGACGCTCGGTCTGGTCGGGCGTGTTCTGGCGCAGGTGCGATCCGCTCAGCACGGCCGCGCGATGGAAGAGGCCGCGCGCCGACGGCATCGCCATGAGCGTGCTCACCTTCCGGCCGCCGCCCGACTGCCCGAAGATCGTCACGTTGTTCGGATCGCCGCCGAAGCGCTCGATGTTGTCACGCACCCACTCGAGCGCGAGGACCAGGTCGGTCATGCCGAGGTTGACCGACTGCGCGTAGGCCTCGCCGCCGATGCGCGACAGGTCGAGGAAGCCGAACACGTTGAGCCGGTGGTTCATCGACACCAGCACGGCGTCGTGGCGCGCGGCGAGGTTCTCGCCGTCGTAGGCGCGCAGCTCCTGGCTCGATCCGGTCTGGAAGCCGCCACCGTGAATCCACACGAGCACGGGCCGCTTCCCGTTGTCGTTCACGGCGGGCGTCCAGACGTTGATCCGCAGCATGTCCTCGCCCGGGAACCCGTCGTCCCACTGGTAGAGGAACTGCTCCTCGTCGTTCACCCAGCCGCCGCGCGGCGCCTGCGGACAGACCGGCCCCCACGACGTCGACGAGCGCACGCCGGTCCATGGCTGCGGCTTCTTCGCCGGCTGGAAGCGATTGGCGCCCGCGGTCGTGTCGCCGTACGGGATGCCGCGGAAGATGTACACGCCGTTGCGGACGAAGCCGCGCACCCGGCCAGACGTAGTCTCGACGATGTCGTTGGGCGTCGAAACGCGAACGCCGCCGGTGCGCGCCGGCGAACCGCTCGACGTCTGGCTGCTGCCGCTCGAGCAGGCGGGCAGCGCCATTCCGAGCGCGGCGCTTCCGACGACGACTCCGGTCGCGTTGCGGAGCCAGTCGCGGCGATTGAGCGAGGGAACGGCAGGGCTTGAGACAGGCTTCTCGGGCATAGGTCTTCGGTTTCCTCTCACGGATGGCTGAGAACGGAGGCCCGATCCTATCCCAATCAGACGGTAGGCCGGCAAGCCCACCCCTGGCTCAGTACGAGTTACAGGCGCCAGTACAGCCAGGCGAACGCCAGCAGGAGTCCCGCGACGGCCCGGTACTCGCGGTTCGCGATCGCGCGCCGCAGGCTGAATCGCCGCGCGACCGGCGCCGCGCGTCCTTCGCGATAGGCGCTGTAGGCGCCGGCGAACCGCTCGTCGAGCGTGGCTTCCTCGACGCGCACGGCCGCGGCCAACGTCAGGCCGAGGTACGCCGCGCACAGGACCGCCACCGGCAGGCTCCAGGCAGCCATCGCGAAGCCGGCGCCAATAAGTGCCGATCCGACATACAGCGGATGCCGCATGAACCGGTACGGCCCCGACCGCGTAATCTCGCGTCCCTTTTCGATGTGCCCTGCGGCCCAGATCCGGAGCAGCTCGCCGCAGGCGGCGACAACCGCGCCGGCCAGCCACGTGCGCGGCGTCGGCCGTACGAGCATCAGGGCCACGGCAGCGGCCGCGAATCCCAGGTGAACCCGATACCGGGCAAGCCGGTCCACGAACGTCCGTTTCATCAATCGCTGTTGCTGTCGCGGTCGGACGCCGCGCGGCCCTCACCCGCAGCCCTTCGCCGCAGCCGCTGGTCGATCGCCTCGCGCACGTCCTCTTCCGTGATGGTCCCGAGGCACCATCGTTCACCGGCGCCGTGCACGCACCGGCGCTGGTAGTGGCAGTCACAGACCTGGTATCGCGACACCGTCACGTCGCCGGCGTCCCAGGGACCGTTCCGTTCCGGATCGGTCGGCCCGAACAGCGCGACGACGGGCGTGCCGAGCGCGGCCGCCACGTGGGTCGGTCCGGTGTCGCCGGAAATCATCAGCGTGGCGCGTCCCGCCAGCGCCACCAGGTCGGTCAACGACGTCGGCGGCGCCAGGATCGCGGCGCCCGACGCCGCGTCGACGATGGCCTGCGCGAGCGACTCCTCGCCGGGCCCCCACAGCACGACGGATCGCAGGCCGTGCCGTTCGTGCAGCCACGCCGCGATCCGGCCGAAGCGCTCCGGAGGCCAGCGC
>QGVF01000026.1 GCA_003242705.1 Acidobacteriota bacterium | reverse complement strand
CTGCGGCCCGGCGGCTTTGGGACAAGACCCGGGCCCTGGCCCGGCGGGTCCGGTTTCGCCACGCCCTTGCATCGGCGGGCGCGACGACCGTCGCCAGTTCCTTCCCGCGCACCTGGCCGTTCTGGACGAACTCGACCCAGCGGGCCGAGTCCTCGCTCTGCCCCACGACCGGCGTCACCGGCTCGGCCGACAGACGGATCGTGTAGGTGCCGGCCGGCAACGGCTGGCCGTTCGCCAGGACACCCCTGGGAATCTGAACATTCGACGCCAGCGTCTGGTCCTGAGCCTGCAGCGCGAGCGGGGCCCCGAGAATCATCACCGCCACCAGCACCCAGGCCGCCCGGCGGCCACATCTCAGAATCGCTCTCATCACTGACCTCCCTGTAAGGCGTTCACTCCCTGTAACGGGTCGGAGCGCACCCGAGGGACATTCTGAGAATAGCGCAACTGGCCATCGACGGGCGAATCGGCTCAGATGGCCATCAGGTCGAACTGCTCGTGGTGCAGCTGCTCGTCAGCCCGCACGGTGACGGGCCGTCCGACGGTCGCCTCGAGCTCCTTCAGCACGCTCCGGTTCTCCTCGCGCAGGGCGCGGGCAATCTCCGGGTTGACCCGCAGGACGAGGCTGTAGCCGCCCAGCTCGTGGCGGACCTTCTTTACCTCGGTCAGGATGTCGTAGCAGATGGTCGCGCTCGCCTTGATCGTGCCGGTGCCCGAGCAGTACGGACACGGCTCGGTCAACTGCCGCTCCAGGCTGCTCTTGACGCGCTTGCGCGTGATGATGATCAGCCCGAAGTCGGAGACCTGGACCGCCTTCGACGGCGCCCGGTCACGCCGCAGCTCCTGCTCGATGGCCTGCGCCACCTTCTGGCGGTTCTTCTTCTCCTCCATGTCGATGAAGTCGAGCACGATGATCCCGCCCAGATCGCGCAGACGGATCTGGCGCACGATCTCGCGCGCCGCCTCGAGGTTCGTCTTGACGATGGTGTCCTCGAGCCGGCCGGACGACTTCTTGCCGACATAGCGGCCCGTATTAACGTCGATCGCCACGAGCGCCTCGGTCTGGTTGATGACGATGTAGCCGCCCGATTTCAGCCAGACCTTGCTTCGGAGCGCCTTGTCGATCTCGTTCTGGACGCCGTACTCCTCGAAGATCGGGTACTCCTTCGTGTAGAGCTTCACGCGCCCGACCATCGACGGCATAACCCGCTGTACGAAGCTCACGACCCGCTCGTATTCGGTCGGGTTGTCGATGCGGATCGTCTGGAACTGCTCGGTGAGCAGATCGCGCAGCAGCTTGGTGACGAGGCTCTCTTCGCGGAAGAGGACGGCAGGTGTCCGCTCGGTCTCACGCCGTCGCTGGACGTCGCTCCAGACCTGCTGGAAGTACGTGAGGTCGGCCACGATGTCCTCTTCGGGCCTGTTGGCCGCGGCCGTGCGGATGATGATGCCGCCGGGCAGGCCCGCCTGCTCGCGGAACTTCTGCACGATGGCCCGCAGGCGGCGCCGTTCGTCGCGCGCCTCGATCTTGCGCGAGATGCCGACGTGATCGACCGTCGGCATGTAGACCAGGAACCGGCCCGGCAGGCTGATGTGCGACGTGATCCGGGCGCCCTTCGTCCCGAGCGGCTCCTTGACGACCTGGACGACGACCTCCTGCCCTTCCTTGAGCAGATCCTCGATGCGCGCGGTGGGCGGCGTGCGATCGCGCCCCCGCCGCTCGCGCGTCTGCGCCCGCGTCGCGTCGTCCTGATCAGAAGGTGCGCCAGGAGCCGCGTCGGCGGCTTCGTCGGATCCGCCCGGCATCTCATCGGGGGTTGCCGGCCCGTCGTGCGCGGTTTCGGCCTCGATCGTCCCGTCGCTCAGGACGGACAGGGCGACAGGGCTGCCGTCATCTGCGGCCGCCGCCGATGCCGTCTCCTCGTCGTCCGCCTCGAGGGCGTCTTCGCTGGGACTGATGACGTCGGTGACGTAGAGGAATGCGTCGCGTTCGAGGCCGATATCAACGAACGCCGACTGCATACCGGGGAGCACCTTGGAGACGCGCCCCTTGTAGACGTTGCCGACGACGCCGCGCGCCTGCTCCCGCTCGATGAAGACTTCGACGACCTGGTCGTCCTCGAGAATCGCAACCCGCGTCTCGTGGACCGTCGAGGAGATGATCATCTCCTTGGTCATGCGGATGACTCCAGTGGACGGCGCGCCGGTGGAGGCCGTCCGGACGCAGGCACACCGGTTCCGCCACGAGGCCCCGCGCAATCGCACACAGCCAGGTGAGGATTCCGATCGTCATGCGTTCGACTGCCCACACCATCGCATCGCCATCCGGGTGAAGCAACGGCCGACCGGCCGTCTAATTGGTGAAGCGCCGCATCCTCACGTTCAGGATGAGGCCGAACCCGGCGAACGTCGACACCAGCGACGACCCGCCATAACTCATCAGCGGCAGAGTCAGCCCCTTCACCGGAGCCAGCCCCGCCGACATCGTGATGTTGTACAACACTTGGAATCCGAAGCCCGAAACGATGCCCACGACCAGGAATGCCCCGAGGCGATCGCGGGCCAGCCGCGCCGCATCGAGGCTCCTCGCCAGCACGAACAGGTAGAGCCCGAGCGCCACGAGCACGCCGAGAAACCCGTGCTCTTCGGCAAACACCGAGAAAACGAAGTCGTTGTGAGCGACAGGCAGGAACTGATACACGCCCTGGGTGCCCTGCCTGAAGCCCTTCCCGTAGAACCCGCCGGAACCGACGGTAATCTTCGCCTGAATCTGCTGGTAGCCGGCGCCGCGCGGATCCTTCTCCGGATCGATGAACGTCGCGATGCGCTCCTTCTGGTAATCCTGCAGCCCGTATGCCCAGATCACCGGCGAGGCCAGCACGAACACCACCGCCGCGATCCCGATCCACTTGAGCCGCAGCCCGGCCAGGTACGTCACGCCGAGCAGTACCGGCAGCAGGGTGACCGCCGTCCCGAGGTCAGGCTGCCGCGCGATCAGGAGAAACGGCACCGACACGATGGCGATGGCACCGGCCAGCTCGCCGAGCGACCGCGCCGAACGCCGCCCGTCGGCAAAGTAGGCCGCGAGCACGAGCGCAATGACCATGCGCGCGAACTCCGACGGCTGCAGTGAGAAGCCGCCAATCGGAATCCACCGCCGCGACCCGCCGCGTACGACGCCGAAGAACATCACGGCGATCAGCAGCAGGATGAGACCGCCGTAAATCAGCAGCGACCGCTGCGCGAGCGTACGGTAGTCGATGACGAGACAGACGAGCAGCGCGACGAACGCCACGGGCAGCGCGTAGACCTGGTTCCAGAAGACCGCACCGGGCTGATCGGCGCGGATGTCCCAGGTGACGCTGTAGATCGTGCTCAGTCCGAGCAGCGTCAGCGCGAGGACCGCGGCGAGCAGCGTCCAGTCGAGGTGCGGCAGCAGGCGGCGATCGACGATCACGGACGCGGTCCTTCCACGCGGGCGATCGTCCGCGGTGTCTGATCGTCGTCGGCCGGCCCGGCCGGCGGCGGCGACGGTTCATCGTCGGCAGGCGCTGCCGGCGGGGGCGCAGCCGGCGCAGGCGCGGCAGGCCTGGACTGACCGCCGAGCACAGGCAGCGGCCGGCCCTCGCGCTTGGCAAAGAAGGTGTCGATCGCGTGACGGGCGATCTGTGCCGCGGTGCCGCCCGACGTACCGTGCTCGGCGAAGACGACGCCGGCAATCTGCGGGTTGTCGCGCGGCGCGAAGAAAACGAACCATCCGTGATCGCGGACGTCGAGTCCGCGCGCGGCCGCCAGTGCCCGGTTCTGCAGCGAGATGTTGGCCTGTGCCGTCCCCGTCTTGCCCGCGACGTCGTGTCCTTCGACCCGCGCGCGGCCGGCCGTGCCGGCGCGGTTGACGGCAAAGAACAGCCCGTCGCGAATCGCCTGCATGTTCTCGGGCGCGATGTGAATCTCGGACCGGACCGGCGGCTTCGCCACCGGCTGCCAGCCGCGCCCGTCGCCGGCATCGAACGCGCGCGCCAGGTGCGGCGTCACGAGCCGTCCGCCATTGGCCACCGACGCGATCATCGTCGCCAGCGCGATGGGCGTGACCGCCACGGCGCCCTGCCCGATCGAGACCGAAATCGTCTCACCCGGATACCAGGGCTGGTTCTGCGTCCGCTGCTTCCACTCCCGCGACGCCACGAAGCTCTCGCCTTCGCCCGGCAGGTCGATGCCGGTCCGGCCCACCAGCCCGAGCATCGCGCTGTACTTGTGGATGGTATCGATGTCGAGGCGATCGCCGACGTTGTAGAAGAAGACGTTGCACGACTGCTCGAGCGCGCGCCGGACGTCGACCGTCCCGTGCACGCGGTTGCACCGGAACGAGCGCCCGTAGAACGTCCCGTAGCCCGGGCAGTGGAACGTCGTCTCGGGAGTGATGACGCCCTCCTCGAGGCCGGCAACCGCCATCAGCACCTTGTAGGTCGAACCGGGAGGATAGGTCCCCTGGATGAGCCGGTTCGTCATCGGCCGCAGCGGGTCGTTGACGAGCCGGGCCCACTCGTCGGCGTTGATCCCCACCGCGAAGAGGTTCGGGTCGTAGGCCGGCAGGCTCGCGGCGGCAATCAGCTCGCCGTTCGACGGATCGAGGATGGCCGCGGCGCCGGCCACACCGGCGGCCTCGAACGCCTCCTCGAGCGCGCGCTGCACGTCGTAGTCGATCGTCAGCTGCATGCGCGCCCCGTCGATCGGGTGCTCGACCCGCATGACCTCGAGCTCGCGCCCCACGCTGTTGACGACCACGAACCGGTTGCCATCGGTCCCCATCAGCGCCGCGTTGTAGCGCCGCTCGAGGCCCGTCTGTCCGATGATGGCGCCCGGCTGCAGCGGCAGCTTCGAGAATTCGGTCGACGACAGCTGCGATTCCTGGACCTCGCCGACGTAGCCGAACGCGTGCGCGGCGAGCGACTTCTCCGGATAGGTCCGAATCGGCACCTGCTGGACGATCACCTCCGGCATCTCGTGGCGCCGGGCGGTGACGGCCGCGACCTGCGCGAACGTCGCGTGCTCGATGACCGGCAGCGGCCGGAACGGCGGCTCGCGGAGGCGGCGCTCGATGGCGCTGCGGATGGCCGCCGGATCGGTGTCGGTCACCGCCGCCAGGCGGGCGACCGTCTGCTCGATGTCGTGCAGCTGCTCGCGCACGATCGCGATCGTGAACGAGTAGCGGTTCTCGACGAGGACCCGTCCGTTGCGGTCGAAGACAACGCCGCGCGGCGCCCGCAGCGGAACGGTCTTGAGATGGTTGTTGGCCGCCATCTCGCGGTACTTCGCGTGCTGCACGACCTGCAGGCGCCAGAAGAACAGCGCCATGACGGCGAAGCAGACAATGAAGAAGACCCGGAGGCCGAGCAGGCGGGTCTCGTTGACCCGGCGCCGCTCCGGCATGTCGAAGTTCAGCATCACGCGACTACCACTGCCGTCGGCCGAAGCCCGCCCGCCGACCGAGCCGCTGCCTGGCGACGAGCCCGGGCACGGTCGCCACCAGCTGGAAAAGGACGAACCCTGCCGCTGTGTTCACTATGGTTTCGGCCAGCATAGCGCCCCATGTCGTGCCGGGCCAATGCTGTTCGATCAGCCCCGTCAGCGCGAGCATCAGCACGCGGTGGACGATGCTGCACCCTGCCACGATTATCGACCGGCCGTGCGCGCGCGTGAGGACGAACTGCGTCCCGATCAGGCCGGCCACGAAGCCGACCAGCGTCTTGGCCAGCCCGCTGACGCCCGCAATCGTGCCCGAGAGCAGGTCCTGCAGCAGGCCCCCCAGCGTGCCGCCGATCATGCCGGCGGTCGGCCCCCACTGCAGGCCGGCGAAGACCACGGCCACGAGCACCAGATCGAAGACCCAGGTGCCGCCGACCGTGAACCGCGCCAGCGCCACCTGGAGCAGCACGCCCACGACGACGGTGACGAGCACCGACGTGAACTTCATCGGGCCTCCGTGGCAGCCGGCAGCGGCGGCGGCGGAGTGAGCACGACCAGGACGACGTCCAGGTGTGAGAAGTCGGCCGCCGGCCGGATCCGGATCGTGCGGTTCGGCGTGCCGGCGCCGGAAATCGACTCGACGGTCCCGACCGGAAATCCCGGCGGAAACACGCGGTCCTGCCCCGACGTCGTCACGAGCTCACCCGGTTCGATGTCGGCCAGCACGGGAACGAACTCCGCCCGGAGCGTGCCGTCGCTCTGTCCCCCGACCGCAATCGCGCCCGTCTGCGAGCGCTCGAACACGATGGCTGCGGCAGCATTGGCATCGATGAGCAGCTGGACGGTGGCCGCATGCGGCGCGACCGGGTTGATGACGCGACCGATCACGCCCTCCGCGCCAATCACCGCCATGTCGGGCGCCAGGCCGTCGTCGGTGCCGCGGTCGATGGCAACGGTGAGCGTGCCGGGCGTGATGTTGCCGGCAATGACGCGCGCGGCAACCGTCTCGACCGGCACGGCGGCCTTCAGGCCGAGCAGTTCCTCGAGCGAACGGACCTGCGACGAGATGGCGCGCTGCTGCTGCAGCTCGACGGCCATGTCGAGCAGCTGCTGGCGCAGTGCCGCGTTCTCGCGCGCGACGCCGCGCAGGCCGAAGTAGCCCGACCAGACGCCGGTGACCGCATCGGTGATGGCGGTCGTGACGCGCTGCACGCGCGCGAACGCGTCGAAGGCCGCAACCTGCAGCAGGGGTACGCCGCCCTGCGACTGCACCTGGGCCGAGATGAGCAGCACCTGGCCAAGGCAGAGCGTCACGAGCAGCGCGAGAGTCCGGCGATCGATCATGCGAGAAGGCCGCGCGACGGCAGATCGGCCCTCGATCCCGCCGGGCGGCCGCCCTAGTCTAGCGAGATCTTCCGCAGCAGCTCGAAGTTCGACAACATCTTGCCGGCTCCGAGCACGACGGTCGAGAGAGGATCCTCGGCCATGGCCACCGGCAGGCCCGTCTCTTCGCGGAGGCGCTTGTCGAGGTTCTTCAGCAGCGATCCGCCACCGGTCAGCACGATGCCGCGATCGACGATGTCGGCCGACAGCTCCGGCGGCGTCCGCTCGAGCGCCACGCGGACGGCATCGACGATGACGTTGACCGTCTCGGCCAGGGCCTCGCGGATCTCTTCGTCGGAGATGGTGATGGTCTTCGGGACTCCTTCAATCAGATGGCGTCCCTTGATTTCCATCTCGACCCGCTCGTCGAGCGGATAGGCCGACCCGAGCTCCATCTTGATCGCCTCGGCCGTGCGCTCGCCGATCAGCAGGTTGTACGTCTTCTTGATGTACTGAATCAGCGCGTCGTCCATCTCGTTGCCGGCGACGCGGATCGCCTTGCTGTAGACGATGCCGGCGAGCGAGATGACGGCAATGTCGGTCGTGCCGCCGCCGATGTCGACAACCATGTTGCCCGAGGCTTCCTCGATCGGCATGCCCGCGCCGATGGCCGCGGCCATGGCCTCTTCAACGAGGTACACCTCGCTGGCCTTGGCGCGGTAGGCGCTGTCCTTGACGGCGCGCTTCTCGACCTGCGTGATCTCCGAGGGCACCCCGATGACGATGCGCGGCCGCACCCACATGGTGCGGTTGTGCGCCTTCTTGATGAAGTGCGCGAGCATCTTCTCGGTGACCTCGAAGTCGGCGATGACGCCGTCCTTCATCGGCTTGATGGCCACGATGTTGCCGGGCGTGCGACCGAGCATCTCCTTGGCTTCCTTGCCGACGGCTTCAATCCGGCCGGTCACCTTGTTGATCGCGACGATCGAGGGCTCGTTGACGACGATGCCCTTGCCCCGTGCGTAGACGCAGGTGTTGGCGGTGCCGAGGTCGATGGCGAGGTCGCTCGAAAAGAGCGAAAAGAGCGAGCGAAGCGTCAACTGATCTCCTGTTCCCCGGTCGGCAGGCGGAGACCTGACGTCTCGCTGCCCGCAATATGAATCCCGTTCTTGCCCGTGAGCTTGACGCGATACATGGCCGCGTCGGCAGCCTGCAGCAGGCCCTCTGCTGTATCGGCCACATCGGGCAGCGTGGCCACCCCGATCGAGGCGGTAATTCGACTGCCGGGTGCAACTCCGGCAAGAAACGAGAAGCGCTGGAGCCGTTCGCGCAGCCGGCGGGCCACCGAATGGGCCCCCTCGGTCCCCGTTTCCGGCAGCAGGATCGCGAACTCGTCGCCGCCGAAGCGCGCGACGATATCGGTCTCCCGGGCGCTCGCCCGGATGACGTCGGCCGCCTCGATCAGCGCCCGGCTGCCGGCCAGGTGGCCGTGGCCGTCGTTGATGGCCTTGAATCCGTCGAGGTCGATGAACAGCAGCGACAGCGGCCAGCCGCTGCGCATCGCCCGTTTGGCTTCCTTGCGCAGCGCCTCGTTCAGGTAGCGCGCGTTGTAGAGCTGCGTCAGGTCGTCGGTGACCGAGAGCGCCTCGGCGCGGGCGACCCGGAGCGCGGTCTGCAGCGTGAAGGCCGCCGGTTCGAGCAGCCGGGCCAGCGCATCGGCACAGCGTCGGCTGATGGTCGGCAGCCGCCGCGCCCGCCCCGTTTCGAGCCCGATCAGCCCGCCGACGAGCGTGCCTCCCGCGACAAGCGGCAGCCCGATGAGCGAAACCTCGACCATCCGGTCCGCCGCCTGGACCATCTCGATCCGGTCATCGAGGTAGTTCGTCACACGAACGGCCGGCGCCCCGGTGGCCGCAATCACGTCGGCAAACGACCGCAGCGCCGCTCGCAGCGCCGGATCGGTGTCCGACGGCCCGATGAGCTGCGGCACGCCATCGGCCTCGACCGCAAACGTATACCACGCCGGCAGCGGCAGCCACTGGTTGACCTGTTCGACAATGGCCGCGGCGACACCCGGCGGATCCGGGGCGACGTTCACCGCACGCAGGACGGCGCCGATCACGTCGGGATCGGCGGCCGCCTCGACGACCGGCCCGGTCGCCGCCTCGAGCCGGTCGGCCAGATCAAGCAGGTGCCGGATGCCGAGGCCGCGCTCGACGTCGGCCAGGCGCAACGGCGGGGTCAGGTGGGCGCGGAAACCGAGGGCTCGCGACAGCTCGACCAGTCCCGGCCGGTCGGCCAGGCTGTAGGACACGGCGGGGACGTTCGCGATCAGGGCCGCCACGAGCCGCTGCGCCCCGTCGTCGGGCGTCAGCTCCCACAGCACGCCCGACACGGTGCCGGGCACCGTCCAGAGCGTGCCTTTACGAATCAGTTCCAGACGCAGACCGCCGGCCGCCCGCAACTCGTGCAGGTATCGTTCGATGTCGTCGCTGCGGTGGTAAATCGCCAGCGTCAGGGCGTCGTCTGCCGCACTCGGTTCCGTCGCGGAGATTGTCCGCGGGCTGGTTCCAAACATCGGTGTCAGTCGTGCGGCGTGTCCTGCAACTTGTGCGCCTGCCAGGTGCGCAAACTATAACACGTGAAACGCGCGGGATCGCGGCCGATCCCGGGGCTTCCGGCTCTCCCGGCCGTCCCGCAAGTCTGCCGGCCGGCAGACTCAAGTCCACCGTTCCCGCCAGGGGGAGCGTCTCCCCGCCCGCATGGCATAATTGTTCACTTTCTCAGCCCCAGGAGATCTCGCTCATGACGATGCTCGACCGGATGCGCCGACACCGAACGTGGCTCAAGTGGAGCCTGGCGTTCGTCTGCGCAACCTTCGTGCTGCTGTACGTTCCGCAGTTCCTCGATCCCACCGGCACCGGCGCTGGCGTGGGCGCCCGCGACGCGATTGCCACGGTCGAAGGCCGGCGCATCCCCGCGAGCACCTACCAGCAGGTGTACACGCAGCAGCTCGCCCAGCTCCGGCAGGCGTACGGGCAGATGACCGACGACCTGGCGCGGCAGCTCGGGTTCCCCCAGCGCGTCATCCAGCAGCTGATCAGTCAGGAGGCGCAGCTCGTGGAGGCCGAACGGCTCGGCATCACGGTGACCGACGGCGAGCTGCGCGAACGGCTGATCCGCCTGCCGGCCTTCCAGGAGAACGGCGTCTTCATCGGCAACGCGCGCTACACGCAGCTGCTCGCCTCGGCCCGTCCACCCATCCGCCCCGCCGAGTTCGAGGAAGATCTGCGCCGTTCGCTGATCGCCGAGAAGCTCCAGAACCTCGTCGCCGGCTGGATCCTGGTGTCGGACGAGGAAGTCGAGGACGCGTACCGCCGGGAACATGAGCGCGTGAAGCTCGACCTGGCCATCTTCAACGCCGAGCAGTTCACGTCGGGCATCACGCCGACCGAGGCCGAGATTCAGGCCGAGTACGAAGCGAACGGCGACGCCTACCGGGTTGAAGAGAAGCGGCGCGTGCGCTACCTGGCCATCGACGCGGCGACGCTGCGCAGCTCGGTGAACGTCACGGCCGACGAGGTCGAGCAGCGCTACCGCGCCAACGTGTCGGCGTTCTCGACGCCGGAACAGACGCGCGCCAGCCACATTCTCTTCACCGTGGGCGAAGGCGAGAACGAAGACGAGGTACGGGAACGGGCCGAGGCCGTGCTTGCCCGCGTGCTGAACGGCGAGGACTTCGAAGCGCTCGCGCGTGAGTTCTCGGCCGACCCCAGCTCCGCCAACGGCGGCGACCTGGGCTTCAACCCGCGCGGCGCCATGGTGCCCGAATTCGACGCCGTCGTCTGGTCGCTCGAGCCGGGCCAGACGCACGACGAACTGGTCCGGACGCAGTTCGGCTACCACATCGTCCGCGTCACCGAACGGCAGCCGGCCACGACGCGATCGCTCGACGAAGTCCGGCCTCAGCTCGAGGACCAGATCCGCACCGAGAAGGCGCGCGCCGAAGCCACGCGGCTGGCCGAAGAGCTGGAGCGCGAGATCTCATCGCCGGCCGATCTCGAACGCGTGGCGCAGGCGCGCGGCCTGACGCTCGGCGATTCCGGGCTCTTCGGACGGAACGAACCGCTGTCGGGTCTGGGCTTCGTGCCGGTCGTCGCCGCCGAGGCCTTCCGCCTTGAGCAGGATCAGGTGAGCACGGCGCTCACCACGCCGCAGGGCTACGCGTTCATCACCGTCGCTGAAATCCGGCCGGCGCACCTGCCGGCACTCGAGGAAGTCCGCGGCCAGGTCCGCGAGGCCGTGGTGCGCCGCAAGGCCGTCGAGGCCGCCCGCGCCCGCGCCGCGACGGTCGCCTCGGGCTCGGGCAACTTCGCGGCGGCGGCCCGTGCGGCCGGAGCTGCGGTGCGCTCGACCGATTTCATCACGCGCGGCGCCGCCCTGCCCGACCTCGGCGTGAGCAGCCGCATCGACGAAGCCGTCTTCGGGCTCCAGGTCGGCCAGCGGACCGAGCCGATTGCGGTCGACTCGACGATCGTGGTCGCGCAGGTTACCGATCGGCAGGACATCGTGCCTGAAGGCCTCGAGTCGCAGCGCGAGACGCTGCGGGCGCAGCTGACCGCGCAGCGCCGCGCCGAGTTCTTCAGCGCTTACATGACGCGCGCCATGGAGCAGATGGACATCAGCTACAACGAGCAGGTGCTGGCAACGCTGCTGGGATCGTAGCCGGGAGCGGAACCGACCGGCTCCAACGACACAGGGGCGCCGCGGATGATTTCCGCGGCGCCCCTTTTTCTTTCCGTCGAGGCCCGGTCCGTCGGGCGCCGCAGGCACCGCGCTTCGAGGTGCCGGGATGCGACCCACGCACGTGACGTCAGCGCGTCACGAAGAGGTTCGGCAGGATCGCGAGCGGCTCGCCGCGGCGGAAGAGCGGCATGACATCGGCCGCCTGACGGATGGCGCGCAGCTCGGGGCGGCTGAACAGCGCGCCAACGGCGCCGACCGGCCCGGTCGAGGTCGAGCCGAACTGCTGCGAGAGGATGTCGTACAGCGTTCGCTTGGGCGGGTAGACGTCGAGCCTGACGCCCGCCCCCGGATCCAGCCTCGCGCGCTCCATCGCGATCCGCACGGCGTCGTACAGCCCGCCGAGCTCGTCGACCAGGCCCAGCTCGCGGGCCTGGCGCCCCGTCCACACCCGCCCCTGCGCCACCGCGTCGATGTGGGCTTCGGGCTGGTCGCGCCCTTCGGCCACGCGCTGGACGAACAGCTCGTAGGTGGCGCGCATCTGGTCCGAGATGCGCGCGCGCTCCTCGTCGGTGAACGGCCGGAAGGGCGAGTAGATCTCGGCGAAGCGCCCCTCGCTCACCGATCCGGTGCCGATGCCGAGCTTGTCGAACGCGCCGTCGAGAACGAACTTGCCGGTGACGACCCCGATCGAACCGGTCAGCGTGCCGGGCTGCGCGACGATCGTGTGCGCCGGCGCGGCAATGTAGTAGCCGCCCGATGCCGCGACGTCGCCGAGTGAGACGACGAGCGGCTTGACGTCGCGCGTCAGCCGCAGTTCCCGCCAGATCACCTCGGACGCGATGGCCGACCCGCCCGGGCTGTCGATGCGGACGACCACGGCGTCGACGTCGGGATCGACGCGGGCGCGCCGGACCCACTCCGTGAACGTTTCTGATCCCAGTACGAGGCCACCCGTCGGCGAATCGAACGAGCTCTTGCCGCTGGTGATCGTGCCGACCGCGTACAGCAGCGCAATGCGGCCCGTCCCTGCAGGCGGCCGGACGGTCTTCAGGTACTGCGACGCCTCGATCGTTTCCGTTCCCCGCACCGGCTCGTCGTCGTCGAGCTGGTCCTCGTACGCGAGCTCGTCGACGAGGCCCGCCTCGAGCGCTTCGGCCGCAAGATAGGGCCCGCCGTCGACCAGCTCGCGCGCCCGCTCAGCCGACACGTTGCGGCCGGTCGCGATGGCCGCCACCAGACCGTCGTACCAGTCGCGGTTGAGCGACTCGGTCATCTCGCGGTGCTCCGGCGTGAAGCCCCGCTCGGTGAACGTGTTCGACGCCGACTTGTAGTCGCCGATGTGCAGCAGGTCGGGATAGATCCCGACCTTGTCGAGGGCGCCGCGGAAGAACAGCTCGTACGACACGAGCCCGGCGAGATCGAGCTGGCCTGCCGGCATGAGCACGACCCGATCGGCCGCCGTGGCCAGGTAGTAGTCGCCGGTGCTCGCCGCCTCGAGGTAGGCAATGACCGGCTTGCCGGAGTCGCGGAAGTCAAGGAGCGCGGCATGCATCTCCTGCAGCTGCCCCCAGAGCGCCGACTGGGTCGCCGGCCGGATGACGAGCGCCCTGATGCGCGAGTCCTGCTTCGCCCGGCGGATGGCATCGATCGTCGCCCGGAGCGACGGCCCGGTACTGAACAGCTGCTGGAAGACATCGGCCGGTTCGATCTCCGACCAGGGCGCCTCGATGCGCATGTTCAGCGTGGCCGACGCCGGCACCGACACCGAGGGACGGGCCAGCGTCGCCAGCAGCAGCGTGCCGGCCACCGACACGAAGACCGCCAACAGGATCAGGGAGAGGATCAGCAGGACGCCGCGACGCATAGCCACGTTCACACCTCAATCAATGCGGCAAGTATAGAGCGTGCGGCGAGGCGCGCCGGTCGTCGCCTCCGGCTTCGTCAACCGCGGTACGGCACGGCGGGCAGCCCGCGCACACCCGGACGCACGTGAAACAGGCCGCCGGCCGTCGGCTGCGCGCGCCGGCCGGCCTCGTCGAGGGGAGCCCGTGCCGTCGTGATGTAGAGATCGGTGAGGTCGGCTCCACCGAACGCGCACTTCGTCGCGCAGGCGGCCGGCACCTCGACGATCGTGTCGAGACGGCCGTCGGGCGTGTAGCGGTGCACGGCATGACCGAGCCAGAGGCCGACCCACACGCCTCCTTCCGCGTCGACGATCACGCCATCGGGCCGGCCCTCGGCACCGGTGAAGTCGACGAAGACCCGCCGGTTGCCCGCCTCGCCCGTTGCGGCGTCGAAATCGAGCACGTCGACGCGGCGCGTCCGCGTGTCCACGTAGTACATGAGGCGTCCGTCAGGGCTCCACGCCGGTCCGTTCGACGTCGTGACCGGCGAGATCACCGGCGTCACGCGGCCGTCCGGATCGAGGCGGTACAGCGTGCCCTGCCCTTCGACACCGTCGAGGCTCATCGTCCCGGCCCAGAACCGTCCCGCGGGATCGACCGCACCGTCGTTCATGCGTGTCCGTCGCGACGCCGGCTCCACCTCGACGATCGGCTGCAGCCGCCCGTCCGGATCGAGCCGGGCAAAGCCGGCACCTGCCGCCGCGATCCAGTCGCCGCGCGACGTCAGACCGAGGGCCGTCACGGGCCGATCCATTTCGAACACCCGATGCCCGCCGTCGGACGGATCGAAGATGTGGACGCGCCGCTGGTGAATGTCGACGAAGATCAGGATGCCGCGATCGTGATCCCACAGCGGCCCTTCGCCGAGCTCCGCTCCGGCGTCGAGAACGAGTTCGGCCTGCAGTCGCCGCGGGGTCACGACCGCGCCTCCGCCGGCATCGTCCTTCTACCTTTTTCCATGCGCATTGACACAGTGACGGTACTTTACCGCTTGCAGGTGACGAAATCGCAGCAGTTCCTGTTATAATGCGTCGTTCCAGTCGGCCTGCCGGCCCCCGGCCGGGCGGGTCCCACGCGGAAGTGGCGGAACTGGCAGACGCGCAAGCCTCAGGAGCTTGTGGGGGCAACCCCGTGGAGGTTCGAGTCCTCTCTTCCGCACCAACGATCTGTGGCGATCCGCATCCGGATCGCCTTTCTTTTTTCAGCCCCGATCGGCTCGCCTCGCCGGCCTCACGTGATCACTCCGACCGGCCCAGCTGCCCGGCGCACGCCGTGCCGCGTGGCGTGCGATTTTCCGCAGCAGTTACAACTCTGTCGAATGTCGATGTGACGCTAAAGTCACATAGCGGGCGTCCGATTCTCCTGTCGAATGGAGATCAGGGCTCAGACGGGGATTCGACTGCCCGACGGGGCGGACCCCGCCCCGCCGGCCGATGCGCTCGCAACGTTCGTCGACCGTCTGCTGTCCTTCCTCGTCGACATGGCTCCTCGGGCCGAGCGCGCCGACGTCGACCGCTTCCGCATCCACATTGAAAGCTGCCGCGGCGCACTGAAGAATCCCGACCGGCGCGGCGACCTGCCCCGCATCATCGACAGCTGCATCACCGCGTGCGAAACGCACTTCCGCCTGTCGGAGCGGTACTATGAGCTGCGCGAGCAGGAATTCTCCGAGATCATCGCGATCCTCCGCGAGGCGGCACGGATTGCGGTCGGCGACTCGTCCGACTTCCACACACGCATGGTCGAGGCCACCGAACGGTTCAGCCGGCTCGGCGAGCTCGAGGATCTCCGCGAACTGAAGCACCGGCTCTCCGCCGAGGTCCACGTGCTCCGGCGCACTGTCGACGAGAAGCTGCAGCGCGATCAGCGCGCCTACATCCAGCTGATCCGCCGCGTCGACTCGCTGCAGGCGCGCCTGGCGCAGATTGAAGAGGAAGTGTCGCTCGATCCGCTGACGCGCGTCGGCAGCCGCCGCGGGTTCGATCGCACGGTGGCCCGCATGGCCGAACAGGCGCGTCAGCAGCAGGTCGCGCTGTCGGTCGCCATGTTCGAGGTCGACGACTTCGCGCTCATCGTCGAAACGCACGGGCGCACGGTGGCCGATCGCGTTCTGCTCTGTGCCGCGCAGTGGCTCACGCGCGGACTGCGCCAGAGCGACTACGTCGCCCGGTACGCCGATCAGTTCTTCGCGGCCCTGCTGCCCGCCACGCCGGCGGCTCAGGTCGAGATGCGGCTGCGGCAGCTGCTTGCCGAGATCGCGCGCAGCGCCTACGAATACGAGCTGCTCGGCCGGCGCGAGCGCGTGCGGTTCACGATCAGCTGCGGCCTCACCGAGCTGCAGGACGGCGATACGGTCGACACGCTGGTCGCGCGTGCGGATGACGCCCTCGCCGATGCGCGCCGCCGCGGACCGGGCCGGCTCGGCGTGCGGAAGCGTTCTGCCCTCAAGGCGTTGCTCAGCTGGGCCTGAGCGTCAGTCGAGCAGCCACTCGGCCCCTTCCTGCCGGGCCGCCCATGCCATCAGCTGTTCGATGGCGCCGCGCATCCCCTCGTCGAGGACGATCCCGGGCGCGCGCGTCGATGCGTCGACCAGCACACCCCGCCGCCGCAGCATCTCCTTGCGTACGGCCGGGCCGACGCCCTCGACGTTCTCGAAGCGCATGAGCGGCACGAACCGGTGAAAGAGCGTCACGGCTTCGCTCTCGTGCCCGTCGCGCACGAGCGCGACGACGCGCACGAGCAGTTCCGGACAGGCGAAGCCGCTCGATACTCCGTCGGCTCCGGCCCGCAGATCCTCAATCAGGAACAGGCCGCCCTGGCCGCCAAGCACGTGCAGCCGCGTCTCGGCCGCCGCCGCCAGGATGCGCGTGATCTTCATCGACGTCGGCGCGGCGTCAATCCGCAGGGTGCGGGCGGCGGGCACTTCACGACCGATCCGCACGAGCAGCCCGGCATCCATCGACACGCCGCACTGCGCCGGTGCGTCCTGCACGACGATCGGCAGGTCGACCGCCTCGGCCAGTGATCGATAGTGATGGACGATCCACTCGTTGCTCAGCCGATGCGCTCGAGGCGGGCTGACGAGCACCGCAGCCGCGCCGAGTCCGCGCACCTGCCGGCTGAAGTCGATACACGTCCGGAGCCCGTCCGACGACGTGTCGACAACGATCGCGAGGCGTCCGTTGGCGTGTCGTGTGACCGTGTCGACGACCTCGAGCCGCTCGCGCTCGGTGAGTCGAGAGGCCTCGCCCGCCGCCCCGAGCACCGAAACGGCCGACACCCCGGCCCGTACGGCGAGGTCGACCAGCCGGGCCAGGCCCTCATGGTCGACCTCGGCGCCTGCCCGGAACGGCGTGGGCAGCGTCCAGACCACTCCCCGGGTGTGCATGGAGAGTGGCCAGCCTATCAGATTGACGCGGAACGGGTACCCGGGATCACCGGGTGGCAGCGGGCTCCGGCGCCGACGAAATCGTCGCCGCCGGATCATGCCAGACACCCCCTTCAATCAGGCGGTTGGCGGCGTCGGGTCCCCAGCTCCCCGCCTTGTACCAGTGAAGCGGCGGCCGATTGACGAGGACCGGTTCGACGACGCGCCACGACGCCTCGACCGCGTCGGTGCGCGCGAACAGCGTCTGATCGCCGCGCATCGCGTCACCGAGCAGCCGCTGATACGGCGGCACGGCGTGCACCGTGTTGCGGCACGCGTCGAGGTTGACCTCTTCCCCGAGATTGCCCTCGCCCGCCCGCTTGGCACGCGTGCCGAGTTCGATCAGCACTTCGGGACTCAGCCGGAAGCGCACGTGGTTCGGCGGGGCGACCGGGACGTCCTCGAAGACGGCCAGCGGCGGCCGCTTCAGCGTGACGAACACTTCGGTGGCGCTCACCGGCAGGCACTTGCCCGCCCGGATGTAGATGGGCACGCCCGCCCACCGCCACGAATCAACGTGCAGGCGCAGGGCGGCAAACGTTTCGGCGTCGGAATCCGGATCGACGCCGGCTTCGTCGCGGTAGCCGTCGAACTGGCCGCGCACGACTTCCGCGGGATCGAGCGGGCGCATGGCGCGGAACGCCTGTCCTTTGGCGTCGCGGATCGCCTCCGGATCCTGACCGACCGGCGGCTCCATCAGCAGCAGCGCGGCAATCTGCAGCAGGTGGTTCTGCACCACGTCGCGAATCGCGCCCAGCTCGTCGTAGAGTCGCCCGCGGCCCTTGATGCCGAACGACTCGGCCATCGTAATCTCGATGCGCTCGACGTACTGCCGGTTCCAGATCGGCTCGAGGAACGTGTTCGCGAAGCGGAAGTACAGCAGGTTCTGGACCGGTTCCTTGCCGAGGTAGTGATCAATCCGGAAGATGTCGCGCTCCCGGAAGTACTGGTGCAGCACGCGGTCGAGCGCCTGCGCCGACGCCAGGTCCCGGCCGAAGGGCTTCTCGACGACCACACGGCCGCCGTTGGCGCAGCCGTGTTCGGCCAGCCCCCGGATGACGTGCTCGAACATGCTCGGCGGAATCGCCAGATAGTGCAGCGGACGACGCGCCGACCCGAGGCGTGCGCGGATTTCGGCGTAGGTCGACGGGCTCGCGTAGTCGCCCTTCACGTAGTGCAGGTTGGCCGACAGCCGATCGAAGGCTTCCGGCTGGAACACACCGGCGGCCTCGATGCTCGCGCGGGCGCGGGCGATCAGATCCTCGCGTGTCCACTCCTTACGCGCCACGCCCAGTACGGGCATGTCGAGCTGGCCGGTGGCCGCGAGCCCCTGCAGGGCCGGGAAAATGCTCTTGAAGGCCAGATCGCCGCTGGCCCCGAAAAACACGAGCGCGTCGGAACGCGGAGCGGACATGGCCGCATTGTCGCACGCCGGTGTCTGCTAAGATCCGGGGACATTCTTCGGTCGGGTCATGCCCCAGCAGATTTTCAGGTTGATTCTCATCGCGGTCGGCAGCCTGTCGGTGGCGCTCGGCGTCATCGGCATCTTCGTGCCGCTCATGCCCACGACGGTTTTCCTGCTGCTTGCCGCGGCCTGCTACGCGCGCAGCTCGGAGCGGTTCTATCGGAAGCTCGTCGAGAGTCGATGGCTCGGCTCCTACATCCGCAGCAGCCGCGAGGGACGAGGCATGAGCCGCGGCCACAAGATCTGGACGCTCACGCTGCTCTGGGTCGGGATCGGCGCTTCGGCCATCCTCTCGGTTGAAGCCTGGTGGATTCGCGGCATCCTGCTGGCCATTGCCGTTGCCGTCACGGTGCACGTCGCCCGAATCAAGGTCGCCGTGCCCGAGCCGGTGCCGAGTCCCGACGTTCCACGCTGACCGCGCCGGGGCCGATGCGCCGCCGCTGCCGCTCCGCCGCCTGGACACTTCTGATCGCCGCGGCCGCGCTGACGGCACATCCGGGTGCGCAGGATGCGTTCGTGCTGCCCGCGGGCGAGGGCCTCGAGTGGCGCCCGCTCGGCGGCCCGCTTCCCACCTCGATCGAACGCGTCACGTTTCTCACGATCGACACCGCGTTCCCGCCGAATCTCTGCGCGGGATCGCCCTCGGTCACCGTGTGCACGCGGCTCTGGCTCGAACCGTTCGACGCGCCTGGCTGGCTCGAGCTGCCGCCCCTGCTGGCAGCACCTGTCGTCGCCGATCCCCGCGATCCCGACATCCTCTTCGGCGGCGACCTCGTCCGCTACGACCGCAGGACCACGCAGGCCGTCGATGTCAGACCGGACGGCGTGCCGGGCGGCCGGACCGATCGCATCGTGCCCAAGGTCTTCAGTCCGGACGGTCGCACGCTCTTTGCCGCAACAACCGCCGTGTACCGGACCACGAACGGCGGCGACGACTGGACGATGATCAGCCCGGACTGGTCGACGCTCGATGCGCGCGTGGCGACGTTGAGTGTCTCGCCGGTCGATTCGCGGCTCCTCTGGGTCGGGCTGTCGAACGGGGCGATTCGCGTCACCCGCAACGCAGGAACCACCTGGCACGACGCGCAGACGCCGTGGCGCGACGCGGGCGGTCGCTTTCGCGTGCTCGACGGCTCGCACTTCGATCCGAACGGTGCCTACGCGCTGGTCGACGTCGCCGGCACGACGCGCTTCTACCGCACCCGTGACGGCGGCGATACCTGGGTCGACCTGACGGATCGCCTGGCCGCTGCCGGGACGACCATCAACGCCGTCCGCGAGGATCGCTTCCGGCGCGGCCTGCTGTTTGCCGCAACCGACCGCACGGTGACCGTCTCGTTTGACGACGGCGAGACGTGGCAGGAGTTCAGCGCGAAGCTGCCCGACGGACCGGTCCACGCCATCGCCATCCACGAGGCGCGCCTCGCCGCCGCCACGACGGCCGGTATCTGGACGCTGGACGACATATCGGCATTGCGCCAGCTGACAGCCGACGTTGCGCGTGCCGACTTCTTCCTGTTCCGCCCGGCGACCGCGTGGCGGCCTCGAGCGTCGGCCGTGCCCGGGGGCCCGGTGGCTCCCGGAGCGACCTTTACCTATCTGCTGGGCGAACACGGCGCGGAGGACGTCGCCCTCGAAGTCGTCGATCCGGCGACGGGCGATCTCATCCGCCGCTGGTCGAGCCAGCCTGACGCCGGAGACAACCGGCAGGACACCGGAGCCTCACCGCTTCCAACCACGCCGGGCCTGCACCGCGTCGACTGGGATCTCCGCTATACGCCGCCGGTCGCCGGCGACGACGTGCCGGCGGCGGCCGTCCTGCCGGGCTTCTATCAGGTGCGTCTCGCTGTCGATGGTCGGGTCATGCGCCAGGCCGTATCGGTCCGGATGGATCCACGAGTGCGCACCAGCCTGCTCGACCTGACGGCGCTGCGCGATCTGGGCCGCAGCGTCGATACCGCGCGCGCCGCGGTCGACTCGGCCATGGCGGCCGTCGACGCTTCGACAACGGCCGACACATCGTCGAATCCGTCAGGCGATCGACTGGCCGCGCTCGCCGACGAACTGCGCAGCCTGGCCGCCGCGCTGCAGCGCGCCGATGCGCGTCCCGGCACGCGGCTCCAGCAGGCCATCGAGGACGTGCTGGCGCGCACCGCTGCGGCGCTCGGCACGTCCGCCGGCCAGCGCTGACCGCCGCGTCAGTACACGATCGACGCGCCACTCGTCATTGCCGTGGCGGGCTGGTATTCTCGGCGGCGTGCTCAGCAGTACGTGTCTGCTCTACCTGACGCTGACGCTGCAGACGATCGCGCCGGCCGTGCCTTCCGCCTCCCCGGAACCTCCCCCCGATCGCCCGCTGCACGAGTTCTTCCAGAACCTCGGCCGTGACATCGTCGCGCTGCCGTCGCGCGAGACGTTCGCGCTGCTGGGGGCCGGCACCGGCGGAGCGCTCGCCATGCGGCCGGCCGACGACAACCTCCAGATCTGGGCCGACGGCCTGGGCGAATCCTCCTACACCCCGATCGGGCGAACCGCCGGCGACGGGTGGATTCAGGGCGGTGCGGCGCTGGGCACTTACGGGATCGGCCTGCTTGCCGGCAACCGGCACGTGACACATCTCGGCAGCGACCTGATTCGCGCGCAGGCGCTCAATGCCGTTCTGACGCGCGGCCTGAAGTTCGTGGCCGATCGGCGACGGCCGAGCGGCGGCGGGGAGTCGCTGCCGTCGGGGCACGCCTCGGCATCGTTTGCCACGGCCAGCGTCCTCGCGTCGCACTACGGCGCGAAGGTCGGCGTGCCGGCCTATGCCGGGGCCGCGTTCATCGGCTGGACCCGCGTCCGCGACAACGCGCACTGGCTGACCGACGTGATTGTCGGCGGTGCCATCGGCGCGGCGGTCGGCCGCACGGTCACACGCGGACATACGACGCTGCCGTGGACGATCGTCCCCTCCGCCTCGTCGCGGGAAGCGGCCATCTTCATCGTCTATACCGGCCGCAGTCACGCGACTCGCTGAGTCCGCGGCGGCGCGTCACGGCCCGGTCCGGCCGGGTCCGTCGCCCGTGCTGCCGAAGCCGCCGCGCGACCTCCCTTCGGCGTCGCCTTCGATCCATTCGGCGCGGGCGTACGGCAGGAGGACGCCCTGGGCGAGGCGATCGCCCGCCTTGATCTCGACCGGCCGGCCCGTGAAGTTGAAGACTTCGATTTTGATCTCGTCTTCCGGTCCCGAATAGTCGGAGTCGACGATGCCGACACCGTTGGCGACCATCAGGCCGCGTTTGAGCGGCGTACTGCTGCGCGCGAAGACGCCCAGGCAGTACCCCTCGGGCACGGCCATCACGAGGCCGGTCGGGACGAGGACCACTTCCCCCGGTTGAACCGTCAGGTTCTCCGAAGCGGCCAGATCGAAGCCGGCGGCGCCGGCGGTCTGGTACGCGGGCAGTTCGACGCCGGGGTGACGACGGGTGATACGAACGGGAAGTCGTGTCATGACGGGCAGAAACAGGCGACGGTCAGCATAGCGGCAGCGCCGCGTCGTGTCAGCCGGACAAACGGGCGCATCCCGCACCGGCCGGCCGCTTATAATCCCAGCAATGGCACGGAAGGTTACAGAGCCGCTGCGGTGCGCGCTGTGCGGCGCGCGAGAGGTGTCCGATCCCCGCGGCGACGAGCGGTACTGTCGGGGCTGCTGGGAAAAGAAGATCGCGGTCGAGGACATCGTCGCCCGCGAGTTCACGGTCAAGCGCTACATCCGCGCGCAGAGCGCCGAGAAGTACCTGATTTTCCACACGACGCAGAAGCGCCCGGTGGGACAGCTCCAGGTCATCGACGATGGCTACGACCTGTTCCTGACGCTGCTGCTCTATCCGGTCTTCGGGTGGGACGATGCCGCGTACCACCTGGAGAACGATCCCGAGCACCGCACGTTCGCCGAGATCCTCGTCGACGTTGTCGCCGCCGACGTCATCGAGCCCTGGGGCGGCGGCAAGTGGCACCTCGAGGTCTTCCGTACGACGGCCCCGGACCCGGAAGACTGGAACGGCGAGATGTAGCCGCCGGCTGACCGCACGGCACCATGCCTCCCGCCCTCGCGGCTGTCCAGCAGGCGCTCGCCGACGACGATCTCGACGGCTGGCTGCTCTACGATTTCCACGGCCTCAACCCCATCGCGCAGCGACTGGCCGCACTCGAAGGCCGGCACGTGACGCGGCGCTGGTTCTACTTCATCCCGCGCATCGGCACCCCGCGACGGCTGGTCCACGCCATCGAGCCGCGCACGCTCGATCACCTGCCCGGCGACACGCACCTGTACGCGAGTCGCCAGGAGCTCGAACGCGGCCTGGCGGCTGTACTCGCCGGGGCGCGGCGCGTGGCGATGGAGTACTCGCCCCGCTGCGCCATCCCCTACGTCTCGCGTGTCGATGCCGGCACCGTCGATCTCGTGCGGGCCTGCGGCGTCGAGGTCGTCTCGTCGGGCGATCTGGTCGGCCGGTTCGAAGCCTCGTGGACCGACGGCCAGATCGCCTCACACCGCCGCGCCTCGGCGGCGCTCTACCGCATCAAGGACCTGACGTTCCACTGGATCGGCGCGCAGCTCGACGCCGGCGTCCCGCTGCGCGAGCTCGAGATTCAGGCCCGGATGAAGGCCTGGTTCGACGACGAGGGACTCGTGACCGACGCCGGTCCGATTGTCGCCGTCCAGGAGCATGCCGGCGATCCGCACTACGCGCCGAACCCGGAGTCGTCGCGCCTCGTCCAACCAGGCGATCTCGTGCTGATCGACCTGTGGGGGAAGACGACCGAGCCCGGCGCGGTCTATGCCGATATCACGTGGACGGGCGTGGCCGGCCGGCCGACGCCCGAGATGGACGCCGTCTTCCGGGTCGTGGCCGAGGCGCGCGATGCCGCGATCGCCCGGGTGGTCGACGCCGTCCGGTCCGGCGAGCCGATCCGGGGCTGGCAGGTCGACCGCGCCGCCCGCGAGGTCATCGAGGGGGCGGGCTACGGTCGGCACTTCGTCCACCGCACGGGACACAGCCTCGGCCCCGATGTGCACGGCACGGGGGCGCACATCGACGACTACGAGACGCGCGACGAGCGCCGGCTGCTGCCCGGCACGGGTTTCACGATCGAGCCGGGCATCTACCTGGCGGCGTTCGGCATCCGTTCCGAAGTGAACATGGTGGTCGGGCCGGACGACGCGACGGTCAGCGGCCCGTGCCAGACCGGCCTCGTGCGGCTCGGGAGCCGGCCGGGGGCCTGAGGCCGACTCTGACGCGGCTTCGTCCGTCGAAACGACGATAGCGGTATCCTGTTTGCAAGGATTCTTCGAGTCTCGAACGCGCTGGGAGCAACTATGGCACCTCGGAAGTCTTCACTGTTCTATGGCGTGCTGATCGCGGTCAGTTCCCTCGTCGTGGGCATGGTCATCGCTTCGCGGCTCGATCTGACGCCGCTCTCGAGCGCGGCCAACGGTCCGCTGACGATCCCGCCGACCAACAGCGACCCGATCGAAGGCGAGCTCGATGCCTCGACCTTCCGCAACATTGCCCGGATCGCCTCACCGTCGGTCGTGAGCATCCGCGCCACGACCATGCAGCGTGTGCGGAGCACCGATGCGCTCCGTGAGTTCTTCGGCTTCCCGGTGCCGCAGCCACCCTCCCGCCGGTCCCTCCCCGAGGAAGTCCCGACGACCGGCACGGGGAGCGGCTTCATCATCGACAAGACCGGCTACATCCTCACGAACAACCACGTGGTCGACGGCGCCACTGAAATCCGTGTCCGTCTGTCGTCGATGCACGAGCTCGACGAAGGCCTGCCGGCGCGCATCGTCGGGCGTGACGAGCTGACCGACACCGCCCTGCTGCAGCTCGAGCGGCTGCCGAACGAGGAGCTGGTCGTCGCGCGCTTCGGTGACTCCGATCAGATGGCCCCCGGCGACTGGGTGATGGCGATCGGCACCCCGTTCAACCTCAGCAACACCGTGACCGTCGGCATCGTCAGCGCGGTGGGCCGGCCGAACCAGGTGGCGCGCGGCCGGTCGCTCGACTTCATTCAGACCGACGCGGCTATCAACCGCGGCAACTCCGGGGGACCGCTGCTGAACATCCGCGGCGAGGTCATCGGCATCAACACGATGATCCTCACCAACGAGTTCGCGGGCGGGAACGTCGGCGTCGGCTTCGCCATTCCGATCAACACCGTCCGCGACCTGCTGCCGCAGCTGCACGAGGGCAAGGTGACGCGCGGCCGCATCGGCGTCGAGATCTACGGCACGCCGATCACCGAGGAGTACGCGAAGGAGCTCAACCTCCCGCACGTCGGCGGCGCCGAGGTGCGGAGCGTCGCGCCCGGCGGACCGTCCGAGAAGGCGGGCGTGCAGGCCGGCGACGTCATCGTCGAGTACAACGGCCAGCCCGTGCGCGACAACAACGATCTCGTGTCGCGCGTCATGGCCACCCGGCCGGGGACGACGGTGCCGCTGAAGGTGGTCCGTAACGGCAAGACGCTCACGCTCAACGTGACGGTCGAAGAGCTCGACCTGAGCGCGGAAGCAGGCAGCCCCGAAACGAACATCGAGCCGCGGAGCGGGGCGCAGGATACCGGCATCGGCGTGTCGGTGGCGCCGCTCAGCCCGCGGCTGCGCGAGGAGCTCGGCGTCCCCGAGCATCGCAACGGCGTGGTGGTCGTCGAAACGACGCCCTTCGGGCCCGCCGAGCAGGGCGGCCTGCAGGCCAACGATGTGATCCTGACCGTGCAGGGCCGCAGCGTCTCGTCGCCCGCCGCGGTGCGCGAGGCGGTCGAGGCGGTGCCGGCGGGCCGGATCGTCCGCATGGTGATCTGGCGTCCGTCGGGCGATGGCGATGGTCAGGAAATCCTGATCCAGATTCGCAAGCGGTAGTCGGCCGAGTTGGCACTCGAACAGGAAATCAAGCTGCCCTTCCCCGACGTCGAGGCCGCCCGCCGTGCAGTCGTCGCTGCCGGCGGGCGCCTCGCTGTCTCCCGACGGCTTCTCGAAGACGTCTTCTACGACACGGCCGACGGCCGGCTGCGCGGCCAGTCACAGGCGCTGCGCCTGCGCCGCGACGGCGAACGGACGATTCTCACGTGGAAGGGCCCCCGGCAGCCGGGAGCCGTCAAGATCCGCGAGGAGATCGAGACCGACTGCGCCGACGCCGACGCGCTCACGGCGCTGCTCGGCGTGCTCGGCTACGTGTCGTTCTTCCGGACACAGAAATACCGCGAGGAGTACCACACCGACGGCGCCGTGCTGACGGTCGACGAAACGCCCTTCGGCGTGTTCGTCGAGGTCGAGGCGCCGCCGGCGACCATTGACGCGATCGCGCGCCGACTCGACCGCGGCCCGGCCGACTACGAGCTCGGCTCCTACATCACGCTCTGGCGGCGATGGTGTGAATCGCGGGGACGCCCGTTCAGCGATATGCTCTTCACGCCTCCGGCAGGCAGAGAATCGAAGTGACGTCCGCTCTTCTGCTCGCGGCCGGGCGTGGGACACGCCTCGATCCGCTCACCCGACTCGTGGCCAAGCCCGCCGTGCCGCTCGGCAACCGCACGCTCGTCGAGCACGTGATCGCCTGGCTGAAGGCTCAGGGCATCGGCGATGTCGTCGTCAACCTGCACCATCTGCCGGAGACGATCACGCGCGTGCTGGGCGACGGCGCACACCTCGGCATACCCGTCCGGTACTCGTGGGAGCGCGAGATCCTCGGCTCGGCCGGCGGCCCGCGCCGTGCGCTGCCGCTCCTCGGATCCGACCCGTTCGTCATCGTCAACGGCGACACGCTGTGCGACTTCGACCTGGCGCCGATGATCGAGGCGCACCGCGCCTCCGGTGCGGCCGTCACGCTGGCCGTCGTGCCGAACCAGCACACCGCGCACTACAACGGCGTGCTGCTCGACGACCACGACGCCGTGACCGGCTTCATCCCGCGCGGGCACAGCGAACCGAGCTGGCACTTCGTCGGCGTCCAGGTGGTGAGCCGGCGCGTCTTCGAGCCGCTCGACGACGGCGTGCCCGCCGAGAGCGTGGCCGGGATCTATCGCGACCTGCTCACCTCGGAGCCCGGCAGCATCCGGGGATGGCGGGTAACGACGTCGTTCGTCGACGTCGGGACGCCGCGCGACTACCTGGCGGCGGTGCTGCGCCAGCCCGATTCGCTGCCGGCCGGACTCGCGGTTCCCGAATCGTCGAGCCTGACGCGCTGTGCCGTGTGGCCGGAAGCGACGATCGAAGAGAACGTCCGCCTCGAAGACTGCATCGTCGCCGGTCCGGTGTCGGTGCCCGGCGGCCTCGAGGCGCGCGCCGCGATCATCGTCCCGCTCGACGTGGTGCGGCCCGACGACCGGGTGCGCGTGCAGCGCGACGTCGCAATCTATTCGCTCGACCTTCCGCCGGGACGCGTGTGAACGCCGCATCGCGCGTGCCCGTACACTGAAGCCGTGATCGAGAGTCTTCCCGCCGCGATCGGAATGTGCCTCGAGCGCATCGGTGCGTCCGGCGCCCGCGTCGAGCCGCTGACCCCCGATGCCTCGGATCGACGCTACTACCGCGTCCGGCTCCCGTCAGGCGATCGCGTAGTCGTCGCGCTCCATTCGGCACCGTTCGAGCCGGGTACGCTCCCCTTCCCGCGGGTGGCCGAGCTGTTCCAGGCCGTGCCGCTGCCCGTCCCGGCCGTACGCCGCGAACTGCCGGACCTGGGCATCCTGATCCTCGACGATCTCGGCGACGTGACGCTGCAGGCCCACACGGGCGCCCGGCCCGACCACAGGCACCTGGCGCTCTACGAGGAGGCCGTCGATCACCTGATCCGCCTGCAGCAGCGCGGCGCCGAGCTGTTCGATCCGCAGCTCGAGCCCTTCCGGCTGGCCTTCGACGTCGAGAAGCTGATGTTCGAGATGGACTTCTTCGTCCGTCACTTCCTCGAGGGCTGTCGCGGCGCCGTGTTTCAGCCGTCCGAGCGCGAGGCGCTGCGCGCCGCGCTGCGCGCCATCGTCGACCCGCTCGCCGCGGAGCCGCGGGTGCTCTGTCACCGCGACTACCACAGCCGCAACCTGATGCTGCACGACGGGCGGCTGTTCGTGATCGACTTCCAGGACGCGCGCATGGGACCCGACACGTACGATCTCGTGTCGCTGCTGCGCGACTCGTACGTCGACCTGCCCGAGCCGATGGTCGATGCACTGATCGCACGCTTCCGCCGCGGCCGCGGCACCGCGGAATCCGACGAGGCGTTCGGCGACCGGTTCCGGCTGATGGCCCTGCAGCGCAATCTCAAGGCGCTGGGCACGTTCGGCTACCAGGCGTCGGCGCGCGGCAACCCGGCCTATGCCGCGTACGTCCCGCGGACGCTCGGGTACGTCCGCCGGACGCTCGAGACCGACGCCCGTTTCGCACGGCTGCGCGAGCTGCTCGCGCCGAAGGTGCCGGAGCTGCAGTAGCGCGGCCGGCACGATGACTCCAGGGATCAACGCATCATGGCCATCGGGTTCCGTTTCGGCATCTCCACGCACCTGTTCCACGAACAGCCGCTGGAACGGGCGCACCTGGCCGACATCGCCGCGGCCGGCTTCGATCTGATCGAACTGTTCGCGACCCGCTCGCACATCGACTACCGCGACGCGGCTCGAACGGCAGAAATCCGCGGCTGGCTCGACGAGCTCGGCCTGACGGCCTGGAGCATGCACGCACCGATCACCGACTCGTTCGGCGGCAGCGCACCGGGCCGGAGCTTCTCGATCGGCGCCCGCGATCCGGCAGCCCGCGACGAGGCGCTGGCCGAGACGACGGCAGCCATCGAGGCAGCCGTAACGCTGGGCGTGTCGGTGCTCGTGCTGCATCCCGGTGCTCCGGGAACCGGTGGGAGCTCGGGCGAAAACGACCCCACCGCCGTACGCCGCGGCCTGACGGCCGTTTCGCGCGCCTGCCGCGATGCCGGCCTGCAGCTGGCCCTCGAGAACATTCCCAACGATCTGGCCACTGCCGCAGCACTCGTCGACTGGCTCGAAGCCGATCTGGATCCGCCGCCGGCCGGCGTCTGTTTCGATACCGGCCACGCGCACCTCGTCGATGGTGTCGACCGCGCCATCGACCTGCTCGCGGGGACGATCGTCACGACGCACGTGCACGACAATCGCGGACAGGCCGACGATCACCTCGTGCCGTTCGGCGGCACGGTCGACTGGCGCTCCGCCCTGTTCGCGCTCGTCAAGACCGGCTACGCGGGCCCGCTGGTCTTCGAGCTGCCGTCACACGGCGACGCGGCCAGGACGCTCGCCGCGGCCGTCTCGGCGCGAGGGCGCTTTCAGGCGATACTCGATGAGCTGGCCGCGCCGTTTCCGTTCGAAGAAGCCTGACGCGGCCGCTGAGCGTGCCATGACCCGCATCGAAGAAATCGCCAGACACGACGGCCGGCGCGTGACGCTGCGCGGCTGGCTCGCCAACCGCCGCTCGAGCGGGAAGATTCACTTCCTGCAGATCCGCGACGGCTCCGGGTTCATCCAGGGCGTCATGTCGAGGGCCACCGTCGGCGACGGCACGTTCGACGTGACCCGCCACCTCGGCCAGGAAACAGCCATCGAGGTCGAGGGCGACGTACGGGCCGACACCCGTGCTCCGGGCGGCTACGAGATCGATATCACCGCGCTCCGCGTCGTCGGACCGTCGACCGACTATCCGATCACGCCCAAGGAGCACGGCCCGGACTTTCTGCTCGATCGACGGCACCTCTGGATCCGGTCGAGCCGGCAGCAGGCGGTGCTGCGCATCCGTCACGAGGTCATCGACGCGACGCGCGACTACCTCAACTCGCGCGGCTTCGTTCTCGCCGACACGCCGATCTTCACGCCGGCTGCGTGCGAAGGCACCACGACGCTGTTCCCCGTGCCGTACTTCGACCACGGCACGGTGTATCTGACGCAGAGCGGTCAGCTCTACAACGAGGCGACCGCCATGGCGCTCGGTCGCGTCTACTCGTTCGGCCCGACGTTCCGGGCCGAGAAGTCGAAGACGCGCCGTCACCTCACCGAGTTCTGGATGGTCGAGCCCGAGATGGCGTGGGCCGACCTCGACGACGTGATCGAGCTGGCCGAAGGGCTCGTGGCCGAAGTCGTCGCGCGCGTCCTCGATCGCCGCGCCCGTGAGCTCGCCGCGCTCGGACGCGACACGGCGCCGCTCGAGCGCATCCGCACGCCGTTCGCGCGCCTCACCTATGACGACGCCGCGCGGCTGTTGAAGGAGAAGGGACTGCCCTTCGAGTGGGGCGGCGACTTCGGCAGCCCGGACGAGACGGCCCTGTCGGAAGCCTTCGACGGTCCGGTGGCCGTCACCGGCTTTCCCGCGGCCATCAAGGCCTTCTACTTCGAACCGGAGCCCGACCGGCCGGAGATTTCCCGATCGGTCGACATCCTCGCCCCGGAAGGCTACGGCGAGATTATCGGCGGTGGACAGCGCATTGCCGACTACGAGCTGCTCGAACGCCGCATTGCCGAGCACGGCCTGCCGCGCGACGCGTTCGAGTGGTACCTCGATCTCCGGCGGTACGGCAGCGTGCCGCACGGGGGCTTCGGCATGGGGATCGAGCGCGTCGTCGCCTGGATCTGCGGCCTGGAGCACCTGCGCGAGGCGATCCCGTTCCCGCGCATGCTCTATCGGTTCACGCCCTGAGCCGGCGTCGTCGGTCGACGCCCGGACACACCGGTGTCCCGTCGGGCCGACGACGCCTGTTATGCTGTCTGACTGCGGCCCGCACGGCTGCGCACCCCGATGAAGATTGGATTCGTTTCGCTCGGCTGCCCGAAGAACCTCGTCGACGGCGAGGTCATGCTCGGCCTTGCCCGCGAGGCCGGCCACGAAATCACCGCAGATGCCGGCGAGGCGGAAGCGATCGTCGTCAATACCTGTGCCTTCATCGATCGCGCCAAGGAAGAATCGATCGACGCAATTCTCGAGATGGCGCGCCTGCGGCGCGACGGCCAGGTCCGGCGCCTCGTCGTGACCGGCTGTCTCGCCGAACGGTATCGCGACGAGCTGCGGCGCGAAATACCCGAAATCGATGCGGTGCTGGGAACCGGAGAGGTGCCCGCCATCGTCGGCGCGCTCGACGGCAACGGCGCGGCCGGCGCACCGACGGCGGTGCCCGTCACGCTTTATCGATCGAAGCAGCAGCTGCCCCCGACGCCGGCCGATGTGCCGCCGGCGGAGCGCGAAACGCCCACGTACCTGTACGATGCGTCGACGCCGCGGCTGCTCACCACGCCGCGACACTACGCCTACGTGAAGATCGCCGAAGGGTGCGACTACACCTGCGCGTTCTGCATCATCCCGACGCTGCGCGGGCAGTATCGCAGCCGCACCGAGGACTCGATCGTTGCCGAGGCCGAGCAGCTGGCCGCGCGCGGCGTGCGCGAGCTGCTGCTCATTTCGCAGGACACGACGTTCTACGGGATTGATCGGGGCGAGCGGGGCGCGCTGGCGCGGCTGCTGCGGCGCCTCAACGGGATCGACGGCCTCGCGTGGATCCGCCTGCTCTACCTCTACCCGACCACGATCACCGACGACGTGCTCGACGCGATGGCCGAGTGCGACAAGGTGTGCCGCTACATTGATCTGCCGCTTCAGCACGCGTCGGCAGCAGTGCTCAGGCGCATGCGTCGTCCGGGCAATCGGCGGACCTACGATGCGCTGCTCGATCGGATCCGGCGGCGGCTGCCCGACGTCACACTGCGCACGACCTTCATCGTCGGCTTCCCCGGCGAGACTGAGCAGGACGTCGACGAGCTCGTGTCGTTCGTGCGTGACACGGAGTTCGATCACGTCGGCGTCTTCACCTATTCGCACGAGGAAGGGACGCGGGCGTGGGCGATGGACGACGACGTCCCGGCGCGGGTGAAGCGGGCGCGCCGCGATCGTGTGATGCGGCTGCAGAGGCGGATCGTCGCGCGACTCGGCCGGCAGCGCGTCGGGCGCGACGTGCACGTGATGGTCGACGGCCCGTCGCCCGAGAGCGAGCTCGTCATGACCGGCCGGGTCGAGGGGCAGGCCCCCGACATCGACTCGATCGTCTATTTCACCGACTGTGACCCCACCGCCCTGACGCCGGGCGCCCTGGTGCCGGCGCGCATCGTCGGCGCGCAGGGCTACGACCTGATCGCCCGACCGTTGCCGAGCCGGACCTAGTCGGTTATACTTTCGAGTGGTCTTGACGGGGAAGGCTTTGGTAGTGGGCCCGTGCCCACTATTTCTGTTTTAGGGCACGCTGCCTCGCGAAGTGCCCGCCTGCCCGCCGGGTCCGAACGGCAGTTTATCTACAGTGCAACCGAACCAGGAGCTCGTGACCCCTCGCCTGCGGCAGGCCGCCGGCCGCATCGCGGCGAGTCACGGTCTCGAGGTATTCGAGATCCAGCTCCGCCGCGAGCCGGTGGGCTGGGTGCTGCGGGTGACGATCGATCGCCCCGCGCCGCCCGACGAAGTGCTCGACAGCGGTGCCGCGATCGAGGAAGAGCCCATCGGCATCGAGGAGTGCCAGCGGGTCAGCGAGGACCTGAGCGCACTGATCGACGTCGACGATGCGTTGACCGAGGGCCTCAGCGAGTTCACGCTCGAGGTCTCGTCGCCCGGCCTCGACCGGCCGCTGCGCGGCGAACGGGATTACCGGCGGTTCCGGGGCCGGCTGGCGAAGATCGTCACGGCCGAACCGGTCGAAGGGCAGGTGCACTTCTTCGGCCGGCTGGCGGGACTCGAGGGTGACGAGGTGCTCCTTCAGGAGGGGCGCCGCACGCACCGGGTACCGCTCCGCGTCATCAGCCGGGCAAGGCTCGAAGTGGAGTTCTAGGGAGCGTTCGAACCGTATGGCGACCGAACTGCAGCAGATGATTGACGTCGTGGCGAAGGACAAGGGCATCGATCCGTCCATCGTCATCGGCGCGATTGAGGACGCCTATCTGGCCGCCTCGCGCAAGGTGTTCAAGGGCGACGAGGATCTTCGGACGCGCTTCAATCCCGACACCGGCCTGGTCGAGCTGTACGCCGTCAAGCAGATCGTCGAGGAGGTCACCGACCCGGCGCGCGAGATCTCGATCCAGGAAGCCCAGGAGCTCTACGGCGAGGAAGCCGAAGTGGGCATGCAGATCGAGTTCCCGAAGGACACCGAACGGCTCGGTCGCATTGCCGCCCAGACGGCCAAGCAGGTCATCGCCCAGCGCGTCCGCGAGGCGGAGCGCGAGAAGATTCACGCCGAGTACAGCGAGCGGATCGGCGAGGTGGTCACCGCCACCGTCAAGCGGTTCGAGAGCGGCGACATCATTGCCGAGGTCGGCCGCATCGAGGCGCAGATCCCGCGCAAGGAACAGTCGCGCGCCGAAAATTACGCGATCGGCGATCGCGTGCGGGCCGTCATCAAGGCGGTCTCGAAGAACGTCAAGGGACCGCAGGTGATCCTGTCGCGCACCGATCCGGCGCTGCTCATCAAGCTCTTCGAGCAGGAAGTGCCCGAGATCTACGACGGCACGGTCGTCATCCGCGGCGCCGTGCGCGAGGCCGGCGAGCGCGCGAAGGTCGCCGTCTACTCGCGCGATCGCGACGTCGACCCGGTCGGCGCCTGCGTCGGCATGCGCGGCACCCGCGTCCAGGCCATCATCCGCGAACTGCGCGGCGAGAAGATCGATATCGTCGAGTGGTCCGAGGACCCGGTGACGTTCGTCACCAAGGCGCTCAGCCCGGCCCGCGTGCAGCGCGTCAGCATCGTCGACGACGAGCAGCGAGTGATGGAGGTCGTGGTCGAAGACCGGCAGCTGTCGCTGGCCATCGGCAAGAAGGGCCAGAACGTCCGGCTCGCGGCGAAGCTGACCGGCTGGAAGATCGACATCAAGAGCGAAGAAGAGAAGCGCCGCGAGGTCGAGGCGCAGCTGGCCGGCATTGACTTCGGCGGTGCGGCGGTCGAGGCGCGCGTGCTCACGCTGCCCGACATCCACGACGAGGTCGTGGCCGCGCTCCGGGCGGCCGGCTATGAATCGCCCGAGCAGGTGCTCGCCGCCGACGACGAGGCGCTGCTGGCGCTGCCCGGCTTCGACGCCGACACGGTCGAAGCCGTCAAGGCCTCGGCGCGGGCGC
>QGVF01000148.1 GCA_003242705.1 Acidobacteriota bacterium | reverse complement strand
TGCCGCATCGTCGACAATGGCGAGGACGGTCTCCCAGTCCTGCGCCAACTCGTGGTATGCACAGCGGGTGATCTGATGCGCGAGGTCGTACCAGGAGCGGGAGGGGAGGCAGTCTTGCGCAAGCACGTTCTGGCATGCGTCTAACGCACGCGCTGCCTTCGAGAGCGAGCCCTCGTACAACTCAACCTGTGCCAGTGTGTCGGTGGCACCGAAACGGACGTAGGTCAGCTCAGCCGTTGTGTCGATGACTCTCGTGAGCAGCGTCCTGGCGCGTTCCGAACGCCCCCCGTAGAGAAAGCAGACGGCAAGATTAGACTGCGAACTCAGAATGTACTTGCTGAATCCGAGTTGCCGCGCTCGACCATAGCACTGTGTTGCTAGGGACCTTGAGCGAACGAGGTTTCCACTGACACATTCCAATGAGCTTTCGACGAGGTCCAGCGTGCACATCAGCACAGGGTCCTCGCTGATCTCAATTAGTCTTCTTGCGAGCTGCATGTGGTGGCGCGATTGCCTGAACGCTGCTCGCACTCCCTCGAGACGGGCGACAGCCAGATGGAGGGAACCAAGAGACTTTGGACTACCAATTCGCGAAGCGCTCTGTCGCAGGTGAGAAAGGTACGAGACCATTCGGCCCGGCGCTTCGAAGTCAGAGGCTCTGAGAAAGAGCGCCAAGTTAGCTTGGAAGCGTGTACCGGTATCGTGTTCTTCGGACAGGGCCAGCGACTCCAGTCGCTCCAGGGAGGCGCGAACGTGGCCGGCATCGAATTCGGCCATCGCCTTCACTATCTCTAGTCGGGGAATCTCATCCGGTTGGGTACTGCGAGAAGGCTCGATTTGTGACAGCAGGCCGGCTTTGCCCGCTCGATAGAGTGCCTCCGCCTCCGCAAGACTTACCACTTCAGCTCTGCCGAAATGGGAACCCTTTCCCGCCATCGGGCCTCCGGCTTTTTGGGAGTTGGGCGGACCATACCAGATTCCGCGCCGGAGATCCAAAGTCTACCGGTAGGTTGCAGACAGACTGTTCGACAGGTGGGATCTCGCGATGCTCGTGGAAGTGGCCGCCCGCAATCATCTGCTGGATGGCGTCCAGCAAAAAGAAGACAAGTGGGACGACTAGTGAACTCGCTTGGCGCGTCGGTGCGGGTGCTTGAGGTGAGGTGCCCTGCGCGGGGCGGGAACAGCGACCGCCTCAGCGAAGAGTGTGGCGGAGCTCTCTATGACACGCCGGTGATCGTTGTCGAAAGGCTCACTGCCGTAGCAGGCTACCACTGCTATAGTGGCTTGGTCCTTGATGACCGGAACTGCCAAGGCATACCGCAGCGGTGTTGCTAGTGTTCTCGCTACAGGTCCGAGTTCAAGAGCGGCGTTTGAGTTGATGACTGGCTGCTTGTGAGCAAAGACCCATCCGGAAACGCGTTCGCCGATGGGGATTCGAAGGCCATCGAACTTGTCTTGAGCAGCTCCGGACAAGACGAGACTGACGAGTTCATTCGTTTCGATAGACGGAACATACAGTACGATCGTTGCTGTCGGCACGACTCGTCTGAGGTGGCGAAGCAGAACCTCCGCACCTTCCGTCATATCGTTGGCGAGTGGAAGCTCCCGACGGAGCTCACTAAACTCGCGTTCCTCGGCCGTCGTGTTCGAGATGGCTTCCAATTGAGACGGCACCATCCCGGTTCCGGTCTGCTGTTCGCTCAGGTTGGGATCTTCCGAGTCCAGACGTTCAAGGTCATCTAGAATTCTCAAGAAGCAGTCGACGACCCAAGGGTCATACCAGCTGCCTCTTCGTTCTCGAAGAACCTGTTCAGCGTGCTCTCGACTGAACCTCGGACGGTAGGGACGGTCGGATGTCAGGGCGTCATAGCAGTCGACCACCGCGAGTATCCGAGCGCCCAAAGGAATCTCTTGTCCCTTGAGGCCGGCGGGGTAGCCGCTCCCATCCCAGTTTTCGTGGTGGTGGCGGACGATCGGTTCGACGGGATATGGAAACTCGATTGACTTGAGGATGTCAGCACCCACACTCGCGTGAATCTTCATCCTCTCAAACTCTGAAGGCGTGAGTGGCCCTGGCTTGTTCAGGATGTACTCGGGCACCGCGAGTTTTCCAGTGTCATGAAGCAGAGCCGCAGCTCTGATGGCGTCCAGTTGCTTCGGATCCCGAACACCCAGAGCTTCCGCGAGGGCCATGGTGTAGCGCTGCACACGCCGGATGTGGCCATGTGTCACCTGATCCTTCGCGTCGATCGCTAATGCGAGGGCTTCAATCGTGGACAGGAAAACTCGATTGAGCTCAGCATTCCGCTCTCGCTCGACTTCAACCTTCTTGTTGGACCACTGGTATGTCAGGAAGAGCACAACAAGAAGGGGAACAATCGCGAAAATGACCTCGGGACGAATCTCTCTGGTGTTGTAGACGAGTAGCGCCGCTATGGAGCCTCCGGCGGCGTAATTCACCATCAGCTCCCGAAAGTGGCTCCACCAGATGGACCTTGCCGGAACACGCTGCTGCATCGCTAGGGCGATGGCCAGCATCCACGTGTTGAGAAGGAAGTACAGGCTGCTGAATGCAGTCAGCTTGACTATGAACAGCGCATTGAATTCCGGAGAGGTCTGGAAGAGTGGTTCAACCTGAGCGAGGGTGGCCGCGATCCAGATCGAGAGAGGAGGCGCAGCGAGGTTGAAAACGATCTGCTGCCAGCGAAGACCTCGCGACCACGAGAGGTAAATCGAAATGAAAAGGGCATCCAGTAAGACCAAGGCCGTGCCGCCAGCACGACCGAAAAGCAGGGTGCCCGCGATGACAAACGTCTCGGAGATGGAACTCGTTGCGTTGACCGTCGGTAGGGTAACGGGCAACAACCCACTGACGACGGTCAGGGCAACTAGCGCCAGCCACTGACTGCGGTACTCGGGTACTTGTTGTGAGAGCTGCAGAAAGCTCTCAGCAACAACCACACCACCACATACCGCGACTAGCAGGATGTAGGCGTGAATCGCCGGACTGAACCGGTGTGACTGATCAGCCATCAGCTGGGCCAGAGACCTACCGACTAGTCTATCGGCATCGCTGTGCCCTGCATGAGCGGCGGGAGTGCTGCTGGTCTGTTAGCCCCAAACGACGATAGACATAAGGCTCTCCTTGATTAGCAAAAACTATGCCCGTCTGCTGGTTCAGCCTCCTGGGCCGCGGCTGCCCCAGACGATCGTGTTGCCCCCGACGCTGCCGCTACCTTTGCTTCCCCAGACGATGGTGTTGCCACCAACTCCACCGCCGCGGCTGCCCCACACAATGGTGTTTCCCCAGAGAATCCCGTTGCCTCCGGTCTTGCTGCCCCAGACGATGGTGTTGCCCCAGACAAGGTCGGATTCGGAGCTGATTGAGGTCGCGCCAGTTCGGCTGCCCCAAACAATCGTGTTGCCGCCGACCGAGCCGCGACTGCCCCAGACGATGGTGTTGCCCCAGACGACAGTCGAGCCGCGGCTACCCCAGACGATGGTGTTGCCGCCCAAACCGCCGCCACGGCTACCCCAGACGATGGTGTTACCGCCCAAGCCGCCGCCACGGCTGCCCCAGACGATGGTGTTGCCACCCAGGCCGCCGCCACGGCTGCCCCAGACGATGGTGTTGCCACCCAGGCCGCCGCCACGGCTACCCCAGACGATGGTGTTGCCACCCAGGCCGCCGCCACGGCTGCCCCAGACGATGGTGTTGCCACCCAAGCCGCCGCGGTTACCCCACACAATCGTGTTGCCGAACACGATCTGGCCCGCGTCGACGGGTTCGCCGGCGATTTCCGTCGTCACCGGGGCGTCGAAGACGTAGCGACGGGCGACCAGTGATGCGGCCAGCGGGACGTTGACGCTGCCGGCACCCTGTTCGATCAGGCCGAAGCCGTCGAGTCGCTGTGCCGTGAACTGCAGGACGAACTTGACTTCGGCCGGGGTCAGCTTCGGCTGCGCCTGGATCAGCTGTGCGACGGCGCCAGAGACCACCGCGGTCGCCATGCTCGAGCCCGACAGGACCAGATACGTCCCGCCACTCTCGCCGATCACGCGCCGGCTCGGATAGTTCGTCCAGAGGTAGCTGTTTTCCGCGCCAGGGGCCACGATCGCGTGGCCGGGCGCCACCACATCCGGCTTGATAATCCACGTCTCCGGAGCGTCGGGATCGCCGACCGGTCCGCGCGAGCTGTAGAACGCCACCTCGTCGTCGGACCGGACCGTCGTGCCGCGCGTGTCCACGGCCCCGACGGTCAATGCACTCGGCGTGAACCCTGGCGAGACCACCGCGCCGACGACGGGCACGCCGTCTTCGGTCTGACCGAAATTGCCCGCCGAGGCGACGACGACCAGGCCGGCGCGCACGGCGCGCTCGACCGCCTGGCCGAGCGGATCGTCGCGGTAGTCGCTCGTGGTCGCGTGCCCGAGCGAGAGGTTGAGCACGCGAATCCGATGCCGCGCCCGGTTCTCGATGGCCCACTCGATGGCGGCAATGACGTCGGACACGCGGCCCGTGCCGTCGCCGCTGAGGACGCGCAGGCTCAGCAGCTCGGCGCCGGGCGCCATACCCACGTGGCGCGAGCCGTCGGCCGTCCGGCTGCCCGCGCCGCTGCCGGCGATGATGCCGGCCACGTGCGTGCCGTGGCCGTACAGGTCCTCGGTCGTGCCTTCACCCGTGAAGTCGAGCGAGAGGCGCAGGCGTCGGGCCACGTCGGCGTGTCGGGCGATGCCGGAATCAAGCACGGCCACGCCGACGCCGGCGCCGGTGAGCCCGTCGAAGTGGCGCCCCGAGCGGCCGTTGTTCCAGAGCAGGTTCGCGCCCGTCGTCACGGTCGTCACGGCCATCGTGCTGAAGACGACCTCGTCGGCGGCCAGCGCGGCCACATTCGCGTCGCTGGCGGCCTGCTGCACCTGGGCGCTGTTGCCCGACAGCACGGCGCCCATACCGAGCCGCCGCTTGACGCGCAGTCCGTATGTGCGCGCCAGCCGGTCGACTTCGGCCTGCGGTGCCTCGACGATGACGTCGATGGCAGGGGCCTTCTGGGCGAGTCGCTTCTGCAGACTGCCGGCGAGGCGAGCGCGATGCTGCGCTTCAGCCGGTGCTGGTGTCAGAAACGTAAGCGCCGAGGCAAGGACAAGCCCGAGGACTGCTGCAACCCGCGAAGCTGGGGAATTCATCATAGGTGTCACGCCTGCCGGGCCCGGTGCACTAAATGGAGCGAAGGCCCGCACGTGCTGAGGCACTTCACATGCCAAAGCCACCCCCACGACGGGGCGATGCCGGTAAGTCACGAAGGAAGTGCCACTTAGACAGATCCATCGCCAACAAAACCCGCAGCGTCCTTACAGGAATGGTGGCCTGATTCCGCTTTCGTAATATCCGACGGTTGCTGAGGCCCAGTAGTGCAGGGCCTCCGGCGCGATTAGTACACGATCAGTGCCAGTTTTGAAAGTCCAATTTCAAAATTGTTCTTGCAGAACTGTGCAGTTACGTGAATAGACGTCCGCAGGAAGGTGGTGAGGGGGACCGGCTGGCCGGCCCGGCCCGCCGGCCACAATTGCAGAACTTGTAGCAGAGATTACCGTTTCGTGCCCAAAGAAACGCCTGCGTCCGCCTCCGCGCATCGAGCCCGCTCCGGTTACCATCCTGTTACCTGCCCCTGATCCGTCCGCGGCGAACCCGGGGTGTTCCGTCCCGGGCGGAAAGCGTGCACAATCGCCTTTTCACGGCCCTCTTCACGACCGCCTGCGCCAGCGGGCACGGCCACTTACGCGAGGTCTGATTGCTCATGTCGCTGCCGAATACTCCACGCCTTCTGCTCGGTCCCGGCCCGTCGCCCGTCAGCGCCCGCGTCGCCGCGGCGCTGGCCGCGCCGCAACGATCGCACCTCGACCCGGAACTGGTCGCACAGCTCGACCGCATCCGCGGCGCGCTGCTGCGCGTCTTCCGCGCCGACCCCGCCGCCGCGGCGCTGGCCATCTCGGGCACCGGCACGTCGGGGATGGAGGCGGTCATCGCGAATCTCACCCGGCCCGGCAGCCGCGCGCTCGTCGTCGTGACGGGCTACTTCGGTGAACGGCTGGCCACGATGCTCGCGCGCTACGGCGCCGACGTGACGTGCGTCGAGGGGGAGTGGGGACGGGCGATCGATCCGGCGGCCGTCGAAGCCAGGTTGAAGGAGGCGACGTTCGACCTGGTCGCGGTCGTGCACGCTGAAACGTCGACCGGCGTGTGTAACCCGGTGGCCGACATTGCCCGTCTCGCTCACGCGCACGACGCGCTCGTCATCGTCGATGCCGTGACGTCGCTTGGCGCGATGCCGCTCGAGGTGGCCGCGTGGGGCGTCGACGCGTGCTATTCGTGCTCACAGAAGGGACTCGGGGCGCCGTCGGGGATGGCGCCCGTGGTGTTCTCGCCGCGCGCGCTCGAGCGCCTTGTCGACTGCCGCAGCTTCTACCTGGATCTGAACTTGCTGCTCGACTACTGGGTGCGGCGCAAGTACCACCACACGATTTCGGCGCCGCTCGTCTATGCGCTGGCCGAAGCGCTCGGCGAGGTCGAGGACGAGGGGCTGGAAGCACGATGGGAGCGCCACCGGATGGTGCACGAGGCGTTTGTCGAGGCGATGGCGCGGCTCGGTCTCACGCTGCTGCCGCCCCCGCCGGAACGGCTGTGGAGCCTGAACACCGTGCGGGTGCCGGCAGGCGTCGACGAGGCGCGCGTACGGAAACAGCTGCTCGAGCGTGAGAGTATCGAAATTGGCGCCGGCCTCGGCCCGCTCGCCGGACAGATCTTCAGGATCGGTCTGATGGGCTCGGGCGCCACGCTCGAGAATGTCGAGCGGCTGTCGACGGCACTCGCCGCTGCGCTGCAGGAGAGTCGCGTATGAAAGCCCTCATTCGACTGCTGATCGTCGTCGTGATGGCCGGGTGTGCCACCAACCCGGCCACCGGGCGCCGCCAGCTGATTCTGATGTCCGAGCAGGAGGAGATTCAGATCGGCCGGCAGTCGGATGCGGAGATTCGCCAGCAGATGGGGCTGTATGACGACCCCCAGCTGCAGGCCTACGTGCGACAGGTCGGCCAGAAGCTCGTGGCCGGTTCGCACCGCCAGCACCTGCCCTGGACGTTCGCGGTCGTCGACGAGCCGGCCGTCAACGCGTTTGCCGTCCCCGGCGGGTTCATCTATCTGACACGCGGCATCCTGCCATTTCTCCGCAGCGAGGCGGAGCTGGCCGGCGTACTGGGCCACGAGATCGGCCACGTCGCCCCCCCCCCCCCCCCCCGGGGGTTTTCTCTCG
>QGVF01000203.1 GCA_003242705.1 Acidobacteriota bacterium | reverse complement strand
GCAATGACGCGCACGTCGACCTTGATCGTCCGCGACGAGCCAAGCCGTTCGACCTCGCCCTCCTGCAGCACGCGCAGCACCTTCGCCTGCGTCTTCGGGCTCATGTCGCCGACCTCGTCCAGGAAGATCGTGCCGCGGTCGGCCATCTCGAACTTGCCGATCTGCCGCTCGGTCGCGCCGGTGAAGGCGCCCCGCTCGTGGCCGAAGAGCTCCGATTCGATCAGGTCTTCCGGAATGGCCGCGCAGTTCACCTGGATGAAGCGTTCACGGGCCCGATGACTCCCCCGGTGGATGGCGCGCGCCACGAGTTCCTTGCCCACGCCGCTCTCGCCGAGGATGAGCACGGTGGCGCTGCTTGGCGCGGCGCGTCGTACCTGGTCGAGCACAGCGCGAATCGCAGGGCTGTCGCCGACGATCTCGTGCCGCACCTCGAGCGCCGAGCGCAGCGCGCGATTCTCGTGGCGGAGCGACGCCAGTTCCAGGCCTTCCCGTACGGCGTCGATCACGTAATCCTTCGAGAGCGGCTTTTCGATGAAGCGGTACGCGCCGAGCCGCCCGGCCTCGAGCGCCGATGCGGCACTGCCGTGCGCCGAAATGATCACGACGGGCAGTGTCTCGCTCATCGCGCGGAGCCGCGTCAGCACCTCGAGCCCGTCCATGCCCGGCATCTTGATGTCGAGAAAGACGAGGTCGGGCGATTCGGTCTGCGCGACCTGCAGGCCTTCGGGACCGGACGCCGCCTCGAGCACTTCGTGTCCCTCGTACTCGAGAATCATCCGCATCGCCGAGCGGATGGCGGCTTCGTCGTCAATGACCAGGATGCGAGCGCTCATGCGTCCGGATCGACGACGACGGTGGTGATGACGGTCTGGCGTGCCGCCCGATCGAAGACGAGCAGGGCGGCCGGGGCACCTGGCGTCAGGCCGGCGACGGCGGACCGATAGTCCTCGACGGAGGCAATTGGACGGCGGTTGATCTGCATGATGACCTGGTTGATGCGCAGGTTGGCCAGCCGTGACGGTCCAGCCGGATCGACTTCGCTCACGAGCACGCCCGTGATGTCGCGCGGCAGCCGCAGCCGGCCGATCGTGGCCGCGTCGAGGTCGCGCACGCGCAGGCCGAGCGGCGACCAGTCGCCCGCCGGCCGCCGGACATCGGTCACCGGCGACGGGCGCGTGGCGGTCGCCGCGCCCCTCGGCAGGAGCCTGACGGTGACGTCGTGCACGTCGGCGTCGCGCCAGACGCGCAGCGACACCGCCGTGCCAGGCGCCTGCGCCGCCACGTAGCGGATCAGCGCTTCGTCGGAATCGACCGGCTGCCCGTCGACCGCGGTGATCACGTCGTAGGTCCGCAGGCCGGCGCGCGCGGCCGGTGTCGCCTGGCTGACGTCCTGCACCAGCGCCCCGGTTTCCGGCACCAGTCCCAGCGACTGTCGCAGCGCCGGTGTCAGCGTCGTCAGGCCGACGCCCATCGAGCCGCGCGTGACCGTGCCGTGTTCGCGCAGCTGCGGCAGGATGTCGATGACCTGCGTGATGGGAATGGCAAACCCGATGTTGGCCGCCTGCGAGCTGATGGCCGTCGTGATACCGACCACTTCGCCGCGGCTGTTGATGAGCGGGCCGCCGCTGTTGCCGACGCTGATGGCCGCGTCGGTCTGGATGTAGTTGTCGAGCGTCTGGTCGAAGAGCTTCCGTCCGAGGTAGCTCACCACGCCGACCGTCACCGAATGAACGTAGACGCCGAGCGGATTGCCAATCGCGCAGACCCACTCGCCCACCCGCAGCTCGTCGGAATCGCCAAGCGGGGCGATCGGGAGCGGCCCTTCGGGATGGACGCGCAGCAGCGCGACATCGAGCGTCGAGTCGGTGCCGACGACATCGGCGCGATAGGCGCGCCCGTCGTTCAGCGTGACCGTGATGCGATCGGCACCCGCCACCACGTGGTGATTGGTCAGGATGAAGCCGTCCGGGTCGATGATGAACCCGCTGCCGACTCCCTCGCGGGGGGCA
>QGVF01000202.1 GCA_003242705.1 Acidobacteriota bacterium | reverse complement strand
CCTGGTGGGCGTCTGGGTCGCCTCCCGCACCCAGTCTCGTTCCCGCAACGCCGCGACCAGGCCCCGCAGCGTACTGCGGGGCAGGTGGAAATTGGTCAGCAGCGCATCGACCACCCGGAACCGGTGGCCTGGCCGGATGAAGAGCGCCGCCTCGCCGGCCGCCGCTTCGATGCGGCCACCGTGCTCCGTGGCGACGGCCTCGAGCGTCCTCGTCGTCGTCGTGCCCACCGCGACGATGCGGCCTCCAGCAACGCGTGTGGCATTGATGCGGGCGGCCGCGACCGCGTCGATCTCGAACGGCTCCGGATCGATCACGTGACGCGAGATGTCTTCGTCGCGAATCGGCTTGAACGTGCCGTAACCGACGTGCAGCGTGATCTCCGTGCGTCCGATGCCCGCGCGCTCGAGACGACCGAGGAGGTCGGCCGTCAGGTGGAGGCCGGCCGTCGGTGCGGCCACGGAGCCGCGGCGCGTCGCGTAAATGGTCTGGTAGCGATCGCGATCGGTGGGCGTATCCGGTCGCTTGATATAGGGCGGCAGCGGCATGTGGCCGATCGCGTCGATCACCGCGTCGACCGGCACGCCGCCGGGCGCCGTCAGCGTGACCGTCCGCCTGCCGAACGTGTGCTGCGACAGCACTTCGAGCTCGAGCACGTGCGGCGGCTCCCCGAACCGTGCGCGCGTCCCGGGCTTCATCTTCTGGCCGGGATGCAGCAGCACATCCCAGCGCCGATCGTCCAGGCGCCTGAGCAGCAGGCACTCGACGCGTCCGCCGCTCGGCACGCGATGCCCGAGCAGTCGGGCGGGAATCACGCGCGAGTTGTTGACGACGAGGAGGTCGCCGGAGGCGAGATGCGAGGGCAGATCGGCAATCCGGGCATCCGACCAGCGTCCGGTTCGACGATCGACGACCAGCAGCCGCGACGAGCCGCGTTCGGCCGGCGGCTCCTGCGCGATCAGGTGCTCGGGAAGGTGGAAGTCGAAGTCGGAGAGGCGCATGGGTGGACCCCCATGCTCCTGCGAGCCGTCGTGCCCGCTCACGCGCCGCTGCGCTCGATCAGCGCCGCAGCCAGGAGCGGCAGCATGATCTCGTGGTGGCCCGTGAGCGAGAAGCCGCGGCCGAGTCCCTTCGTCGGGCGGTTCACGACGTTCGTCTGCGGACGGTAGAGGCGGACGAAGTCGAAGTCGACCGTGGTCAGATCCGTGAGAGGACGTCCCTGGTTGCGCGCCAGCGCCACGGCCTTCAGGAAGACCTCCGGCAGCACGACGGCGGAACCGCAGTTGAGATACACGCCGTGGTCGAGCCGCGCGACGTTCGAGACGAAGTAGCGGAAGTCGCGCAGGCTGCCCTCGCCGATCGCGGATCCGGATGCGGCCGGGTGCATGTGAATGATGTCCGTGCCGATCGCGACGTGCACGGTGAAGGGGATGCCGAGCTCGGCCGCCGTGGCCGCGAGGCTCATCGAGGCGTAGGGCGCCTGCCGGTCGCGCAGCCACGCGCCGACGGCCTGGCCGATCCCGAGACCTGCGGCGACACCACCGGCGATGGCCTCGTTGAGCAGCGTGCCTGTTTCCTCGGCCATGCCGAAGCGGCCGGGACCGAGCGCTTCATCGACATCCTCCGAGGTCGAGCCGCTGAGCGCGATCTCGAAGTCGTGGATGAGCCCCGCGCCGTTGGTGGCCATCGCCGAGACGAATCCCCGCCGCATCAGATCGACGAGCACCGGCGAGAGGCCCGTCTTGATGACGTGTGCGCCCAGCCCCCAGATGATGCCGCCGTCGCGCGTCCGTGCGCGGAGTATCCGATCGACGACCGCGCGGAAATCGCCGGCGGCGAGGAAGGCCGGCAGCGAGTCGAGCCAGCCCGTGACGCCGCTGCCCTTCTCGTACGGCCGTGCGAAGTCCTCCACCCGCGCCTTGCTCTTCCGCGAGGCCAGCGGATAGGTGCGGACGCCCGACAGGTCGAATTCTTCGTAGGGGAATGGCACGAGGGAGCATGATACCGGTTCCGCAGGGGGCGTTCGGC
>QGVF01000147.1 GCA_003242705.1 Acidobacteriota bacterium | reverse complement strand
CGCCCGACGGCCGGTCGCTCTACTACCTTTCTTACAGGGACGGTTTCTGGAACCTCTGGATGCAGCGGTTCGATCCCGACCGAGGCCGGGCCGTCGGTCCGGCGGTCCAGGTTACCGACTTCACGTCGACCGACCGGATGATCCTTCACCGGTCGCAGCTGCAGACCGCGATCACCGACAGCGAGTTCGTCGTCCCGCTGACCGAGTCGTCCGGCGCCGTCTGGGCGCTCGATCTGGAGCCCTGACGGGTATGACGCGGTCGATTTCATAAGTCTTTCGGCCGGATTTCAGAAACCGTCAAAGATTTCCGCGGCCGCCCTGCGTAGTGTCGGAGCCATGTGACCAGCCGCGGCGGGCACTGGAGGTGTCCCCGCGTCCGGTCCTGGAGAACGATGATGAGAATCCGGCTCTACGCAGCAGTGCTGTGGGCAGCGGCGCTGGCCGCAGCGGTCCCCGCGGCGGCGCAGGTCACCACCGCGACGGTGGCTGGCGTCGTCCGCGATGCCCAGGGCGGCGTGATCCCCGGAGCGTCCGTGGTACTCGAGAGCGAGACCCGCGGCCTCCGCAGCTCGCCCGTCGTGACCAACGCCGACGGCTCGTACCTCTTTATCAACGTCGACGGTGACACGTACGCCGTCGAAGTATCCATGCCCGGCTTCCGGACGCTCCGGCAGGGCGGCATAGCCGTCAGTCCGGGCGACCGCGTGACGGTGCCGCCGCTGACCATCGAGGTCGGGGCCACCGAGGAAACGATCACCGTGACGGCCGAGGCCCCGCTCATCCAGGCGCAGAGCGGCGAGCGGTCGTTCACGGTCCCGACGACCGCGGTCGAGACGCTGCCGATCTCGACCAGGAACTTCGCCACGCTGGCCGCGCTCACCCCGGGCACGCTCGGCACCGAGCGGCTCGGCGGCGGTGGCCAGAACAACGTGATGATCGACGGGGTCTCGTCGATGGACACCGGGAGCAACGGGCAGAACCTGCAGCTGAACATCGACGCGATTGCCGAAGTCAAAATCCTGACGTCCGGCTATCAGGCCGAATACGGGCGGTCGAGCGGCCTGCAGATCACGGCCGTCACCCGCTCGGGCACCAACCGGTTCCGCGGGTCGGCCTACATGCTGCGCCGCGATTCGGACTGGAACAGCAACAGCTGGCAGAACCGCGAGAACGGCGTCGCGAAGACCGAGTTCTCCGAGGGTGAGTACGGCTACACGTTCGGCGGGCCGGTGGGAAAGCCGGGCGGATCGAACAAGCTCTTCTTCTTCCACAGCATGGAGTTCCGGCCGCGGACGACGGGCGGCCAGCTGGTCCGGCTGCGGCTGCCGACCGAGGCCGAGCGGCGCGGCGACTTCTCGCAGTCGCTCGACAACCAGGGGGCGCCGATCCGGCCGCTGATCGACCACGTCACCGGGCAGCCGTTTCCCGGCAACGTCATCCCGCAGGAGCGCATCTTCGGGCCGGGACAGGCGCTGCTCAACTGGTGGCCGATGACGCCGAACGTCCAGCAGGCGCCCGGCACGAACTACAACACCGAGTACCGGGTGCCGACGGCCGACAGCCTCGAGTACCAGCCGGCGATCCGCGCCGACTACGTGCCGACGTCCGATCTGCGCATCTCGTGGCGCTTCACCGGCCACAACCAGCGCGCCATCAACCCGATCCAGAGCGGCAACGTCCCCGGCTGGAACGACACGTTCCAGTATCACGGCCGTCCGTGGCGCCTCACCTGGTCGGCGTCGGTCAACTACACCATCAACCCGACGACGTTCCTCGAGGTGACGTACGGGCTGAACCAGAACACGCTGGGCAATCCGCCGGCGACTGAGTACGCCAACCGCTACCTGGCCGGCATCGGCGACCTGCCGCTCCTGTTCCCCGACGCCGGCACCGTGCGCGAAGGCTCGTACACCTACGAGGCGCTGTCGCGCCGGTCGCTGCCGATGTTCCGCGACGGCCGCATCGAGGTCGCGCCGCTCTTCAGCTGGGGCAACCTCATCGGCGCCGCGCCGCCGAACCTCGGCTTCCCCGACTTCCTCAATCTGAACCGGACACAGGACGTGTCGGTCAGCCTGACGCGCGTGCAGGGGCGGCACACGATCAAGGCCGGCTTCTACCTCAACCACGCGCTCAAGGCGCAGAACCTGACGGCCGGCAGCGGCGCGACGCGCTTCGAGGGCGAGCTCAGCTTCGCCAACGACTCGAACAACCCGTTCGACAGCGGCTTCGGCTTCGCCAACGCGCTGCTTGGCGTCTACACGCGCTACGCCCAGTCGTCGCAGTTCATCGAGGGGCGCTTCCTGAGCAAGAACATCGAGTGGTACGTCCAGGACAACTGGAAGGTGAACTCGAAGCTCACGCTCGACTATGGCCTGCGCTTCGTGCACCAGGAGCCGGTGTGGGACGAGTACCAGCAGGGCTCGTCGTTCTTCGTCGACCGCTGGTCGCCCGACGCGGCGCCGGCGCTCTACCAGCCGGCCTGCGCCGGCGGCGTCTACCCGTGCAGCGCGGCCAATCGCGTCGCGCTCAATCCGGTGACCGGCGAGCTGCTGCCGGCCGGCAGCGCGTCGGTGATCGGCCAGGCCGTCCCCGGCACCGGTGATCCGCTCAACGGCATCGTGCCGACCGGCGTGGCGCCGAACAACAAGTACAACCTCGAGTGGCCCGCGCTGAAGGTGGCGCCGCGCTTCGGCATCGCGTACGACCCGACCGGATCGCAGCAGGTCGTCTTCCGCGGCGGCGTCGGTCTGTTCTTCGATCGGCCGCGCGGCGGCACGGCCTACGCGATGGCGGGCAACCCGCCGAGCTCGACCTCGGCGGTCGTCAACTACGGCCTGCTCCAGAACCTGGCGCAGGGCGGGTCGTTCGCGAGCCAGCCGATCGCGTCGCTCATCCAGTACGAGTTCGACAACGGCGACGAACTGCCTGCGTCGGTGCAGTGGAACGGCGGCATCCAGACCAGCCTGCCGTTCGCACTCGGCCTCGACGTGTCGTACGTCGGCCAGTACTCCTACAACCGGACCGGCGCCGGCGGCAGCCTCGCGACCGGGCTGAACCTGAACGCGGTCGACTTCGGCACGGCATACCGCGAGGAGTTCCGCGATCCGACGCGTCCGGCCAGCAGCGTGCCGGGCGCCACGGCGCTCAGTGAGAGCTTCCTGCGGCCGTACCTCGGCTACGCGAACATCGACGTGCGCGTGCAGGAGTACTACCACTCGTACCACTCGCTCCAGGCGTCGGTGAACCGCCGCTTCCGCCACGGCTTCGCCGGCGGGTTCAACTACACGCTGACGCTGGCCGAGCGGTCGAACGAGGATCTGCAGATCCGGCTCGATCACCTGCCCGACGGCACGCCCGTCCGGCGGGCTGACAACGAGACGTTCCAGAAGCTGATGGAGAATCCCGGCCTGCGCCGGCACGTGCTGAGCGCCAACTTCACGTGGGCGATTCCGGGCGTCGACCGCGGTTCCAGCATCGGGCGTAACATCCTCTGGGCCGTGACCAACGACTGGCAGCTGTCGGGCGTCTGGACCGGCGGTTCCGGCGCCGCCTACACGCCGACCTACCAGTACCAGGTCGACGGTGCCAACGTGAACCTCACCGGCTCGCCTCACTACGCCGCGCGCATCGTCGTCAACGGCGATCCGGGCAGCGGCTGCTCGGGCGATCGGTACCGGATGTTCAACACGGACGTCTTCGCCGGGCCGACCTACGGCAGCCTCGGCCTCGAGTCGGGCCGCAACTACCTGCGCTTCTGCCCGGTGAACATCTGGGACCTGGCCGTCACCCGCAACTTCCGGCTGGGCGGCGACCGCACGTTCCAGATTCGGGTCGACGTGTTCAACGCGTTCAACACGGTCAACTACAACGGCGTGCAGGCGCAGATGCAGCTGGTGAGCCCGACCAACCAGCAGCTGCGCAACGCGCAGTTCGACGCGAACGGCAACCTCGATCCGGCACGGCTGCGGCCGCAGACGGCCGGTTTCGGCGCGGCCACGAGCGCGGCGCCGCTGCGGTCGGTGCAGCTGCAGGCCCGCTTCCAGTTCTGAAGCGGGTCGTCTTCGGGCTGACGTGCGGGCCCCGGCCGACGGGGGCCCGCACGCGGCCCGAGCGGGAGAACAGGTGATGTCGAAAGATTTCCGGACAGGACGATCTGCGGCCGCGCGGGTGCGGCTGGCGCTGGCGGCGACGACGATCGTGGCAGCCTCCATCGTCGCGGCGCAGGGCGCCAGCCGCACCGACGCGCAGACACCCGTCGAACGGCCGAACATCCTCTGGATCACGAGCGAGGACAACGGCCCGCAGATTGGCGCCTACGGCGACGCCTATGCGACGACGCCGAACCTGGATGCACTGGCGGAGCGGGGCGTGCGCTACAGCACCGCGTGGTCGACGGGCCCGGTGTGCGGCGCGTCGCGGACGGCGCTCATCACGGGTGTCTATCCGGCCGCCACGGGCGGCGAGCACATGCGCAGCATGGTCGATCTGCCGGAGCACATCCGGCTGTACCCGGCACTGCTGCGGGAAGCCGGCTACTACACGACGAACAACTCGAAGACCGACTACAACTATCCCGAAGTCGGGCAGGTCTGGGACGAGTCGTCGAACACGGCGCACTGGAGGAACCGGCCCGAGGGCAGGCCGTTCTTCTCGGTGTTCAACATCACCCTGACCCACGAGGGTCAGGTGCGCACGCGGCCGCACGACTGGCAGCACGACGTCGAGTCGGCGCCCGTGCCCGGCTTCATGCCGAACACGCGTGAGACGCGCGAGGATTGGGCGCAGTACTACGACAACATGACCGCGATGGATGCCGTTGTCGGCGAGCGGCTGCGCGAGCTCGAGGAAGCCGGGCTGGCCGACGACACCATCGTCATGTACTTCGGCGACCACGGGCCGGGCTTCCCGCGGTCGAAGCGCTTCCCCTACAACGTCAGTTTCCGGGTGCCGCTCATCATCCACATCCCGGATAAGTTCAGGCACCTGGCGCCGCCCGATGCGGCGACGCCGGGCAGCGTGAGCGATCGGCTCGTATCGTTCATCGACCTCCCGCCGACGCTGCTGAGCCTGGCCGGCGTACAGCCGCCGGAGTGGATGCACGGCCGCGCGTTCCTGGGACGCTACGTCGCGCCGGCGCCCGAGTACCTGTACGGCTTCCGCGGACGCGCCGACGAGCGCTACGACTTCGCGCGCACGGTGCGCGACGCGCGCTATGTGTACATCCGCAACTACATGCCGCACCGGCCGCACGGCCAGCACGTGAGCTACCTCTTCCAGACGCCGTCGACCGCGGTGTGGAAGCGGCTGTACGACGAAGGGCGGCTGCCGCCCGAGCACGCGTCGTTCTTCGAGCCGAAGCCGAGCGAGGAGCTGTACGACCTGCAGGAGGATCCGTTCGAGATCCGCAACCTCGCCGGTTCACCGGAGCATCGGCAGACGCTCCTGCGGATGCGCGCGGCGCTCGAGGCGCATCAGCGTGAGCTGCGCGACGTCGGGTTCATGCCGGAGTACGAGCTCCATCGCGACACGGACGTGACCGTGTACGAGCGGCGCCTCGACCCGGCGCGCTACGACTTCGATCGCATCTACCAGGCGGCGTGGGCGGCCACCGATCGCAGCGTGGACTACGCGAACGTCCGGCCGGGCCTGACCGACGCCAATCCGATCGTGCGCTACTGGGCGGCGACGGGCGCTCTCGTCCGCGGCCGCGACGCGGTGGCGTCGGCCGTGAAGGAACTCGAAGCGCTGCTCGAGGATCCGGAGCCGGGACCACGCATCGTGGCGGCCGAAGCGCTCGGCCGGTTCGGCCCCGCGGGCTTCCGCGATCGGGCGATTCAGGTGCTGCTGCGCGCGTCGGATCCGGCCGCGTGGGGGACGTTCAACGCCGCGGCGGCGCTGCACGCGGCGCAGTTCGCGCTCTACACGCTGAATCAGTTCGAGGGACTGTCGCAGGAGGTGAAGGACGCGGTGGCGAAGCTGCCGCCGGTCAGCACCGGACGCCGCGGCGGGCGCGGCGCGGGCGCGGCTGCCGGCGTGCAGGGCAGCGTCCCGGCCGGCGTGCAGTCCGGCCCGCCGGCCGCCAGCCTCCAGCGCGGCGACTATCGGACGAACCTCAAGGCCGCGATCGCAGCGGACGTGAGGTAGGCAGAGCGCGGACGGCCGTTCGCGCCGCTGCGACGGACCGCGCGTGTCTGCCGCGCGCGGTCCGCCAGTCACATGATTGCCGGCGGGACGCTGCCGACACAGCGAGCCGGGTGCCGTGGCCGGCGTAGTCGACTACGCCGGCGTGCCGGAACGCACGCTCAAGCGGCGCTTCAAGACGGCGACCGGCGTCGCCATCATGGACTACGGGCAGAACCTGCGGATCGACGAAGCGCGCCGGCTGCTCGAGACGACCGACGATGCGGCCGACGAGATTGGCGCGATGGTCGGCTACGAGGATGCGTCGTTCTTCCGGCGGCTGTTCAGGCGGCGCACCGGCGTCACGCCCGGCCGCTACCGCCGCATGTTCCAGCCGATCCGGCGGGGCATGCCCGTCGCGGCGCACGAGGCCGGACGGGCGACCGTCGGCCACCGGCGTGCCGGGTAAGTCGAAGCCCGTCGGTCCGCCGGTCGATCAGGCCGGCGTCGCGCGCAGCGTGCGCAGCGCGTCGGACCACCGGCGCAGCTCACGCAGCATGACGGTCGCGGCCTTCACCTGCAGCTCGCTCGGTACGAACCGGCCGTCCTTCACGTGGTGCGCGACGAACGGGATGACGACACCCTCGGCGATCGTCATCATGTTGAAGGCTGCAAGGCGCAGGCGTGTGGCCTGGGCACCGCGCAGGCCGCCCGACACGCCGCCATAGCTCACGAACGCCGCCGGCTTGTACTTCCACTCCTGGTGCAGGTGATCGAGCGCGTTGGCCAGCGCAGGCGGCGTCGACCAGTTGTACTCGGGCGTGACGAACACGAACGCGTCGATGGCGTCGATGCGCGCGCTCCACGCGATCGTCCGCTCGTCGGTGTACTGCCTGAGCCTCGGATGACCCGGTTCCTGCAGGAACGGCAGGTCCACTTCCTTGAGATCGACGAGGTCGATCTCGAATCCCCCATGTTCTCTGGCGCGTTCGACGACCCAGTCGGCGATTGGCGCACCGACCCGCCCCTCGCGCACGCTGGCGATGACCACGCCCAGCTTCGTCGACGATTTCGTGTTCATGCCGTGACTCCGTTCGCGCGCCCGATGGTTCACCGGCGCACGGGATGAGAGTAGATTAGCGGAGGCCCGGGCGCTCCCCCCTGATGCAGCGGGCTGCTGCAGCCGAAGACTGGTGAAAGCCGAAGACTGGTGAAGAGGTAAACGACATGGCGACCGCACGTCCTGGACGCACCTGGTGCCTGGTGGTGTCGGCGGCCCTGCTGCTGGGCTCGTCGGGCACGGTCCTGGCCCGCCCGCAGTCGGCTGGCGTCACGAACGCCGGACAGACC
>QGVF01000146.1 GCA_003242705.1 Acidobacteriota bacterium | reverse complement strand
AAGGGGCAGCTCGTCGATGCGGAATGGCCGGTACGGGACGGCTACTTCGAGACGGGCGCCGGGACCGGCTCGATCCGGACGCGTGAGTCGTTCGGCAGCGTCCAGCTGCACGTGGAGTTCGCGACGCCGTCCGAGGTGACCGGATTCAGCCAGGGGCGCGGCAACAGCGGCGTGATCCTGATGGGCCGGTACGAGATTCAGGTCCTCGACTCGTACGACAACGTCACCTACGCCGACGGACAGGCGGCGGCCATCTACGGCGAATACCCCCCGCTCGTCAACGTCGCCCGCCGCCCCGGCGAGTGGCAGACCTACGACATCGTCTTCGAGGCGCCGGTGTTCAGTGAGGGGAGGCTCGTGCGGCCGGCCTACTTCACCGTCTTCTGGAACGGTGTGCTGGTGCACCTGCGGCGCCCGGTGATGGGCGCGACGTCGGCGACGACGACGCCGCATGCCTACACGCCGCACGAACCGGAACTGCCGCTCGTGCTGCAGGACCACTCGAACCCGGTGCGCTACCGGAACATCTGGATCCGCCGGCTCGACCTGGAGTAGCGATCCGGCCGGGCCGGATGGGGACCGGCCCGGCCGCCGGGGCTCAGTCCGGCACGTTCTCGCGCAGCAGCGCGGCCAGTTCGGGCACGAACCTGCCGCCGTGCCCACTGTCGACGGCCAGCTGCAGGGTCTTCTTCACGGCCTCGGCAATCTCGCGGTGCACGCCGGCTTCGGCCGCGGTCTGCGTGTAGTAGGTCAGGTCCTTGTGCGCGTTGCTCAGGGCGAACGCGACGTTCGACGGGTCGCCCTCGAGCAGGAACGGCGCGATGCGCTGGAGCGCGACGCCGCCACCGCCGCCGCGATCGAGCACGTCGATGAGCGTGGCCATGTCGAGGCCGGCGCGGTGCGCGTGCGCGGACACTTCGGCCAGCAGCGCGAGGAATCCCATCGACACGTAGTTGTGGAGCAGCTTCATCAGGTGGCCGGAGCCGACCGGGCCGACCCAGGTGATGTGCTCGCTGAACGTGTCGAGCAGGGGACGCACGCGCTCGAGCACGTCGCGATCGCCGCCGACGAGCAGGTTCAGCGTGCCTTCCTGCGCGTGCTTCGGCAGGCGCGTCATCGCGGCATCCATGAACACGCCGCCCTTTGCCGCGACGGCGGCCGCCATGCGCTCGCTCGTCTTCGGCAGCGAGGTGGAGCAGTCGATGACGACGGTGCCGGGCGCGAGGCCGTCGAGCACGCCGTCGGGACCGGTCAGGACGGCCTCGACCTGCGGTGCGCCGGTCACGACGAGAATCACCACCTGCGCGTTGCGGGCGACCTCGGCCGGCGTGCGGCAGACCTTCGCGCCGGCGGCGACGAGGTCGTCGGTCGGCTGGTTGCCCGGATGGTCGAGGAACGCCAGCGCGTAGCCGTGCTTCTGCACGTTGCGCGCGATGCCCTGGCCCATCAGGCCGATCCCGATCATTCCAACAGCTGTGTCTGCGGGGGTTACGGGTTGCACGCGCCGATTGTAGTCGAGGTGCGCGCGCCCTGCGTTGTGCCCGGCCGGCTGTTCGGCGTTGCGGCCGCCGTTCGACAGGTCCTCGAGGGCTCGTCGCCAGGATCGGCCTGCGGATTCGCGCTACGATCCGTCACCTGATGTCCTTTCCCGATCTGCGCACCTTCCTCGACGCCCTCCGACGGTCGAACGATGTCGTCGAGATCGATGCCGAGGTCGATCCGAACCTCGAAGTGGCCGAGATCCACCGGCGGGTGATCGCGGCCGGCGGCCCGGCGCTCGTCTTCCGGAACGTGCGCGGCGCCGACTTTCCGCTCGTCACGAACCTGTTCGGCACGGCCCGCCGCGCCGAGCTGGCGTTCGGCGAGCGTCCGATGCGGCTCGTCCGCCGGCTGGCCGGGCTGGTCGAGACGCTCATGCCGCCGTCGCCGGCGAAGCTCTGGGGCGCGCGCGACGTCGGGTTCGAGCTGCTTCGGATCGGAACGCGACGGGTCAGGACCGGCCCGGTGGCCGAAGTGGTGAGCGACGCCGTGCGGCTCGATCGGCTGCCCTCGCTCACGACATGGCCCGACGACGGCGGGCCGTTCGTGACACTGCCGCTCGTCTATACGGAACATCCGGACCGGCCGGGGCACAACCTGGGGATGTACCGGCTGCAGGTGTACGACGCGCGCACGACCGGCATGCACTGGCAGATCGGCAAGGGCGGCGGCTTTCATTATCAGGTGGCCGAAGCGCGGGGTGAGGCGCTGCCGGCGACGGTGTTCCTCGGTGGCCCGCCGGCGCTGATTCTGTCGGCGATCGCGCCGCTGCCCGAAAACGTTCCGGAGCTGATGCTCGCCTCGCTCATCGCCGGCGAACGGCTGCCCATGGTGGACGGCATCGGCCCGCATCCGCTCGTGGCGACCGCGGAGTTCGCGCTGATCGGCGAGGTGCCGCCGCACGAGCGGCGTCCCGAAGGACCGTTCGGCGATCATTACGGCTACTACTCGCTCACGCACGAATATCCGGTCTTCCACGTGCGGCGGATCGCGCACCGGCGCGACGCCATCTATCCCGCGACGGTCGTCGGCAAGCCGAGACAGGAGGATTTCTACATCGGCGACCTGCTGCAGGAGCTGCTGTCGCCGCTCTTTCCGCTCGTGATGCCCACGGTCGAACAGCTCTGGTCGTACGGCGAAACCGGCTATCACTCGCTCGCCGCGGCCGTCGTCAAGGAACGGTACGGGCGTGAGGCGATGACGAGCGCGTTCCGCATCCTTGGCGAAGGGCAGCTGTCGCTCACGAAGTTCCTGCTCGCGACCGATCGGGCCGTGGATCTGAAGGACTTCCGCACGACGCTCGAGCACGTGCTGGCACGGACGAACCCGGAGACCGACCTCTACGTCTTCTCGAACCTGTCGATGGATACGCTCGACTACAGCGGACCCGAGGTGAACCGGGGATCGAAGGGCGTGTGGCTGGGACTGGGCGAGCCGGTGCGCGAGCTGCCGCGCAGCTTCTCGGCGTCTGAACTGCCCGCCGGCTGCCGCACCGTCCGCGTCTTCTCCGCCGGCTGCCTCGTCGTCGACGGGCCGTCGTTCGAGGAGGAGCGCGACGCACCGGCGCGATTCGCCTCGCACCCGGCCTTTGCCGGCTGGCCGCTCGTGGTGCTGAGCGACGACGCGGAGCGCGCGGCGCGCAGCGCGATGAACTTCCTGTGGACGACGTTCACGCGGTTCGAGCCGGCTGCCGACATTCACGCTGCCGGGACGCGCGTCGTGAGGAACCACATCGCGTACACGGCGCCGATCGTCATCGACGCGCGCATGAAGCCCTGGTATCCGGCCGAGTTGACGTGCCGCGACGACGTGGCGGCCACGGTGACGCGACGCTGGCGCGAGTACTTTCCGGCGACAGACGTCGAGATGGGTGATTCCGAGCGCGGCCACCTCGACTGAACCGACGCCGGCTTGCGGCCGGCGCCGGTTCGTCCGAAGGGATGCCCGCGGGCGGGTCAGGTCCCGTGGGTGCCGACCGTGGGCACTCCCGGCGGGCGCCTATTGCGGGCCCGCCCCGCCAATCATGAACAGCACGAACGGCCCGGCCAGCGAGCTGTCGGGACCGCCGCCGATGGCGTTCTGGTCGAGCCGCCAGGCGCTCGTGAGCGGCGCGGCGCGGTAGCCGGCACGTACGCCGAACATCAGTCCGTGTTCGTCGCGTCGCAGGCGGTATTCGGCGCCGATGCCGAAGCTGAGCAGCAGGCTTCCGCGGTTGAGGCTCGCGGTGCGCCCGGGGTTGTCGAGCACGTCGCCGAACGAGTCCTCGGTCGCGCGCGCGCCGATGCGCAGCGACGCGCCGCCGCCGCCGATGCCGAACAGCGGGTAGACGCGGGTCGTGGGCGTCGGCGCGATCATGTAGCCGATGTTGAACAGCCCGTAGCCGCCACCGTAGGTGACCGTGCGCCCGGCTACGGCTTCTTCGCCCGAGATCACGGCATAACCTTCTCCGCCCAGGAGGAGGCGTCCGCGATGCACGCCGTAGCCTCCGCCGCCCAGGGTGAGGCCGCCGCCTCCGAACGTCGGATATCCGGCCGAGCCGAGCGCGTCGTTCAGCTCGTCGATATCCAGCCAGGAACCGCCAATCGCGAAAAAGCCCGCGCCCTCAGGTTCGACGGGCTCGAGCCGGAGGTCCTGCGCCGTCGCCGGGGCAGCGACAGACAGCAGACAGGTAACGAGAACCGCTGCAATAGACAGTTTCATTGCGTGCTCCTCGAAGGGACTGCCGGGAGAAGACACAGCCCTGCGAGCGTCGTCTGCAGCGGCTGTACCAGATGCAACGTGCGCCGCCACGGCACAGCGGGCGCTGCGCGGTCGACCGGGGAGGGAAGGACTACAAGTACTGTTGTGCCAGGTCCGTGAACATCCGGACCTGCGCCCGCTGCCAGGCTTCGTCCCGGTCGAGTTCCGCAGCGAGCAGGGCGGCCGCCCGCGGCGCCATGTCGATGGCGGCGCGGGCGTTCAGGAACAGCGCGCGGGTGCGGCGCGCGAGCACGTCCTCGACGGTCCGCGCCATCTCGTGCCGTGCCGCCCAGACGATTTCTGCGGAGACGATCGGCAGAGCGGGATGCAGCCGTTCGCCGAGCGCGGGCGTCTCGCGCGCGAGCTCACGGACGCGCGGCGCGTCACTGCCGTATACGCGCAGATCGCCGTGCCGTGCGGCATCCTCGTCGTAGCCGTGAATGCGAAGCGTTCGCGTCGCGCACGGCCGCTCGGGCAGTCGCGCCAGCTCGGCCGCCTGCGTGACGGTGTCCTCGGCCATTTTCCGGTAGGTGGTCCACTTGCCACCGGTCGTCGTGACGAGTCCCGAGCCGTCGATGTGAATGGTGTGGTCGCGCGAGAGCGCGGCCGTAATCCGGTTGTCGCCGCCGCTGACGAGTGGACGGATACCGACGAACACGCTGAGCACGTCGGCACGCGTCGGCGCCGTGTGCAGGTACTGGCCCGCGGTCTCGAGCACGAAATCGACTTCTTCGTCGAACGGCCGCGGTTCGAACGTCGGTTCCGGGATTGGCGTGTCGGTGGTACCCACAACGGTGTGACCGTGCCAGGGAATGGCGAACATCACACGCCCGTCGCGCGTGTGCGGCACCATGATGGCGCTGTCGCCCGGCAGAAACGATCGGTCGAAGACGAGGTGAATACCCTGACTCGGCGCGATGAGCGCCGGCGCGTCGGGATCGGCGAGGCGACGGACGCTGTCGGTGAACGGTCCGGTGGCGTTGATGACGACGCGCGCCCGGGCCCTGGTCTCCGTGCCGTCTTCTTCGTCCCGGACGATGACGCCGTCGACGAAGCCGTCGGCGCCGCGGGTCAGGCCGATCACGCGCGCGTAGTTGACGAGCGTCGCCCCGTGTTCGGCCGCCGTTGCCACCAGGTTGATGAGCAGCCGGGCGTCGTCGAACTGGCCGTCGTAGTAGACCACGCCGCCGCGCAGGCCCTCGGTGCGGATGGTGGGCAGCCGCGCGAGCGTCTCGTCGCGCGAGAGCAGCTGCGACGGACCAAAGCCGTACTTGCCGGCCAGGACGTTGTAGATCTTCAGGCCGAGCCCGTAGAAGGGCGCCTCCCACCAGTCGTAGCTCGGCACGACGAAGGCGAGGTTCGTCACCAGGTGAGGCGCGTTCTGCCGCAGCAGGCCGCGCTCCTTGAGCGCCTCCATCACGAGCGAGATGTTGCCCTGCTCGAGGTACCGGACCCCGCCGTGTACGAGCTTGGTGCTGCGGCTCGACGTGCCTTTGCCGAAGTCGTGCGCTTCGAGCAGCAGCACGGCGTAGCCGCGCGAGGCGGCATCGACGGCGATGCCGACGCCAGTCGCACCGCCGCCGATGACGATCAGGTCCCACGGCCCGGCACGGGCCCGAAGCCGGGCGACGTGCTCCTCGCGCGTCATACGCCCGAGTCGGGTCGCGCCCAGTCGCGGGCGCGGTCGAGTGCCTGGCGCCAGCGATCGCGCAGCGCGTGCGCCCGCTCGCGCGGAATCTGCGGATCGAACTGCCGCTCGACCCGCCACTGCGAGCCGAGCGCGTCGATCGACGGCCAGAAGCCGACGGCGAGTCCCGCGAGGTACGCCGCGCCGAGCGCCGTCGTTTCCGTGACGGCCGGCCGGAGGACCGGCACGCCGAGCAGGTCGGCCTGGAACTGCAGCAGCAGGTCGCTGGCCGCCGCGCCGCCGTCGACGCGAAGCTCCTTCAGCGCAATGCCCGAGTCGGCGTGGATGGCCTCGAGGATGTCGTTCACCTGGTAGGCGATGCTCTCGAGCGCGGCGCGCGCGATGTGGCCGGCGGTCGTGCCGCGCGTCAGGCCGACGATGGCGCCGCGGGCGTACGGATCCCAGTGCGGCGCGCCGAGGCCGGCGAACGCCGGCACGAAGAAGACGTCTCCATTGTCGGGGACCGAGGCAGCGAGCGGCCCGACGGCTGGCGCCGAGTCGATGATCTTCAGCCCGTCGCGCAGCCACTGGACGACGGCGCCGCCGATGAAGATGCTGCCCTCGAGCGCGTACTCGGTCCGTCCGCCGATGCGCCAGGCGACGGTGCTCACCAGCCGGTTGCGCGAGACCGGCGCCGTCGTGCCCGTGTTCTGCAGCAGGAAGCAGCCGGTGCCGTAGGTGTTCTTGCTCATGCCGGGCGACGTGCAGAGCTGACCGAACAGCGCGGCCTGCTGATCGCCCGCCATGCCGGCAATCGGGACCGAGGCCAGGCCGAGCGAGGTCGAGACCTCGGCGTACACTTCGCTCGAGTCGCGCACCTCCGGCAGCAGGCTGCGCGGTACGTCGAGCATCGCCAGCAGCTCGTCGTCCCACTCCATCCGGTGGATGTCGAAGAGCATCGTGCGCGAGGCATTGCTGACGTCGGTCACGTGCACGCGGCCGCTCGTCAGCTGCCAGACGAGCCAGCTGTCGACGGTCCCGAAGGCGAGCTCGCCGCGCTCGGCCCGCTGGCGGGCGCCGGGAACGTTGTCGAGCATCCAGCGGATCTTGCTGCCCGAGAAGTACGCGTCGATGACGAGCCCGGTCTTCGCGCGGACGAGATCCTCGTAGCCGTCGGCCTTCAGCCGGTCGCACATCTCCGACGTGCGCCGGTCCTGCCAGACGATGGCGTTGTGAATGGGCTGGCCCGTGGCGCGATCCCAGATGAGCGCGGTCTCACGCTGGTTCGTGATGCCGATCGCCACGACGTCGCGCGGCCTGACGCTGGCGCGGCCGAGCACCTCGGTCGCCACGGCAATCTGCGAGCTCCAGATTTCGAGCGGGTCGTGCTCGACCCAGCCCGGCTTCGGAAAGTGCTGCGTGAACTCGCGCTGCGCGATGCCGGCGATCGACCCTTCGCGGTCGAACAGGATGGCGCGCGAGCTCGTCGTGCCCTGATCGAGGGCGAGGACGTAGGACATCGGCTGATCGTCTCCTGAGCCTGAGGTGTGGCCCAGTGTAGATCGCCGGCGCCCGCTGCGGTGGGGCAGGGGCCGGTCTTTTATACAATATTGACCCTGCCAACAAAAAAAG
>QGVF01000145.1 GCA_003242705.1 Acidobacteriota bacterium | reverse complement strand
CCGCGGCGCCGCACGTCCGGCGCCACGCACACTGAGGGACCCCCCGCCATGTCGTAGACGCGCAGCAGGGAGAAGCCTGCGAGCAGGCTGCCCAGCACGGCGCCGCCGATGTTGCCGCCGTAGAAGAAGCCGAGCCACGACACGCCCTGCGGCGTCGTCTCGACGTAGCGCGCAACGGCCGGCAGCGTGGCGCCCATCATCAGCGTGGGCGGCAGCAGGCAGATCGCGGCAACGATGGCGCGGAACAGGACGTTGCCGCCGCCGATGGCGCCATAGAGACCGTTGACGAGCGGCATGCCGAACAGCAGCAGCAGCCCCATGATGCCGATGCCGATCTCGAGCAGCGCGTAGACACGCAGGGGATGGTGCTGGACGCCGATGTAGCGCGGCAGCACGTAACTGCCGAGGCACATCCCGCCCATGAACGTGCCGAGCAGCACGCCGAGCGACACGGCCGACGATCCGATCACCAGCTGCAGCAGCTGGAACCAGACCACCTCGTAAATGAGGGCCGCGCACCCGCTGCCGACGAACAGCAGCAGCATGGGCGGCAGGTACGCAGAGGCAGCGTCGACGGCGGGGAGATTTCGCTGGTTCATAAACCGGGGAATCCTACAACAGAACGGAAAAACACGCGCGCCGCGGTCGGCGGACGGCAGGCCGATACTGGACCGGAGCCCAGCCGCCGGTCTCGCCCCCGGGCGCGGTGCGCCATGCGCAGACTGGTGTCGGCGAATGATACGACGCCGGCGCGGCGGCCGTTGACCACGCGCCGGCGACCGGCCCGGCCGCCGCCATCAGCGAATCCCGAGCAGCACGTCGCGTCGGGCCGTGCGGCCACCGGGCAGCCGCGCGGTGACGCTGAGCAGATGCGGCCCGGGCGACAGCCGCTCGAGCGGAATCTCGAAGCGGACCTCGGCACCTCCGTCCGCCTCGAGCTGCGCCGGGTCGAATACGAGCTCCTGCTCGTGCCGCACCTGATCGCCGGCATCGACGACCTCGACGCGCACACCGACCGGACGCGGCCCGGCTGCGGCCTGATAGACGCGTGCGAAGCCGTGGATGGTCTCGTTGCGACCGAACTCCCGGCGGCTCGTCGGCACGATCGGCAGCAGGCCGTCGGCATCACCCGTCACGCCGGCATCGGGCTGCGGGCCGGCCAGGAAGAGCCCCGACAGCGCCAGCGGCGATCGCGCGATGTTCGGCACCTCGATGTCGGCATAGACGGTTCCGGTGGTCTTCAGCAGCTGGCTCTGGACGTGGAAACGGACCTGGTGCCGCCCCGGGGACAGCGTCAGCACCTGCAGGATGTCGTGGCGCGTCTCCTCGCCCCCCCGCGGCTGCAGGACGACCGACTCCACCATCTGTTCCGGTGCACCGGCGCGCCCCTCGTCGTCGTACACGTGGCGCGTGATGGTGAGCGTGTCGGTGACACTGGCCGCAAGCGCCGGATAGCGCACGCTCAGGACGGCCACCGCGTCCATCGCGCTGCGCGTCTGCGCCGAGGGCGCCACGGGCCCCAGCGTCACGCGCAGCGGCACGCCCTGCACGTGGGTCAGCCCGGCCAGCGCCGAATCGGTCGACGACGGCGCGCCCACCAGCCGGGTGTCGAGGACGTCGCCTTCGACCGGCGCCCAGTACCCGGAGCGGCTGCGCACCGACACACCGGGACGATTGACCCGGACCTCGACGCGGCGGAAGCCGCCGTCTGCGACGCGGTTCTCCGGCTCGTACCCCACCAGGTAATAGTCGCGGTCCTCGGCGAGGATCTGCTCGATGGCGATCTCGCGGGCTTCGGTGTTGATCACGGCGCGGCCGCCGGTCTGATCGGCCAGCACGCGCATGAAGTCCTGCATGCCGCGCAGGTTGCGCGGCGCCTGCCGCCGCCCCGGCATCGGCGGCTCCTGGCCGCGGCGCGCCGCCCGCAGGCGCAGGTACTGCTCGTAGCCGCCGACGCCCGACGGATCGATCGGGTAGATGTTGATGTTCGCGCGCTGCGCCGTGCGGAACACGTCCTTGATGACGTCGGCCAGCTGCGAGCCGCACGCGTCGGTGGCCGAGAGCGAGACAGCCACGCCCACGCTGATGAACATGATCGCCTTGCGGCGCCCGGGCGCCGTGGCCAGCCGCGACGTGACCGTGTCGAGCGTCGGCACGGCCGGCTCGGCGCGCATGCACGGCGAGCGGGCGAGCATCGGTCTCCACGGCTGGGCCAGATCGCCGCCGCCGGCCAGCCCCGTACTCTGCGGCGTGCCGAACCAGTCGAGGGCCGACGGCTGGAAGCGATCGATCGCCTCGAGCAGCCGGCGCCGGTCGCTCGTGAAGTCCTGGGTGCGCCCGGCATTCTGCGCGTAAATCACGGCCGCCATGTCCGACGGCCCCAGGCGATCGACGATTGCCCGCGCCGTTTCGCGCGCCGCACGCACGATCTCCGGATCGTCGGCCGGCACGTTCACGTCGTCGAAGACGATGGCCACGAGGCGGCCGTCGCCGAGCTGATCCGACAGGTCGTTGGCCGCCACGTCGCGCGTGACGTAGCGCATGCGGGCCGATCGCGCCGGGTCGTAGTCGGCAAGGTCAACGTGCGAAACGGCGACGACGCGCTGCGGCCGGCCATCCTCGAGCACGGTGAAGTCGTCGACCGTCAGGCCGCGCACCGGGCGACGGCTGGCGTCGAGCACGGTGACGTCGAGCTCGATGACGTCGACGCCGGCGCGGAAGACGGGCGGCGCCTGGGCGTCCGGTTCCTGAGCAGCCGCCGGCGCCACGAGCGCCGCCAGCACGATCGGCACAATCGCTGCACACCTTCGAAGGACCATTTCACCGCACCGAGAACCGGACGTGCCGCCGCGCCGACGCATTGCCGTGCCTGGCCTCGATGCCGAGCAGGTACTCGCCCGCCGGCAGTTCATCGAGCGGCAGCTTCATGCGGAAGTCGACGGCACGACTCGCCCCGAACTGTGGTGGCTCGAGTCGCGTTTCCGAGCGATAGACGACAGTATCCGCCGCATCGACGATCTCGGCCACCACGTACCCGGCGGTGAGGCTGCGCGTCAGTCCCTGATAGATCCGGACGAAGGCGTCGACGTCCTCCCCTCTCGCAAACGCCCGGCGCGTCGTCGGGACCAGCGAAGCCAGACCGGCGAGCGGATCGGCCGGGGCGACGGCACCATTCGGAGCTGCACCGAGCAGCACGCCGGACAGCGCAACGTCGGTGCCGCGGTAGTCGGGGACGTCGACGTAGGTATAAACGCTGCCCGTGCGCCCGAGGGTGACATCTTCGACCGCCGTCCGGAGCTCGTATCGGCCCGGCGGCAGGTCGAGTCGCGACACGACCTCGTACTCGAACGCGCCACCGGCCGCCGGCTGCGGCTCCACACGCAGCACCTGCTCGGTCGACGCGAGCACCCGCCCCTCGCGATTGAACGCGCCGGTGAAAACCCTCACCTCGCCCGGCTGCGCCATGTCGTCGATCGCCCCGGGCGCGTCGACGCCGCGAGCGACACGCACGATGCTCGCCACGACCGAACCTGACAGATCGGGCCGGGCGAGCGGAACCGCCGCGGCCGTAAGCCGGATATCGCTCACGGGCCACAGGCTGGCCACCGTCTCCCACAGCCGCGGTGAGGTGGGCGCGCCAGACGCCGGCGCATCCGCAACGCGTGCCGCGCGACCGAAGTACCCGCGGCGCGCCTGAAGCCTGACGCCGCGACGGGCAACCCGCACCTCGATCCGGTGAAACCGCCCGTCGTCGGGATGGGCCGGCTCGAAGCCCAGCACATAGTAAGCGTCGCTTTCGCGGAACACCTCGGCGAGCCGATCGGCCGGCCGCAGCGTGTCGGAGAGGAAGCGCCCGCCGGTGCGGTCGGGCAGGAGCCTGAGGTTGCCGACGCGGGCGAGGTTCGCCATGGCGCGATTCCGCCCCGCCGGCCGACGTTCGCCAGCCGACGCCACGAGCGTCGGCAGGCCACCCGGGTCGTACGCGTAGACGGTGAGGTTCGCCGCGTCAATGGCGCGCAGAGCCCGCTCGCGCGGTGCGTCGAGACGCGCGCTGCACGGGCCGGCGGAGTGAACGGCCAGGCTGCTGCCGATGAATACGAGCAGTTTGCGGCGCTGTCGCACCGGCGCGAGCGCCTCGGCAACGTTGGCGACCGTCTCGAGTGAACAGGCGCCGCACGGGCACAGGGCCGGGCCTGCCCCGTCACCGGCGGGCAGCCCGACGAGCGGCTGACGGATGGCGTGCAGCAGGCGTTCGCGATCAGCCGTGAAATTCTGCGGGACGCCGAAGGTCGAGTAGGCGACCGCGGCCAGATCTCCGGGCCGCAGCTGATCGACGACGGCCTCGGCAATGGCGACCGAGGCCGGCAGTTCCTCGGGCCGGATGCTCTGATCGATGAGGATGACGACCAGCCGCCCCTCGTGCTGCAGGTCGTTGCTCGCCACATCGGGCGCAACGACCGCCATCCACTCCGCATCGGGTCGCCGGCGCGGCGGCAGCTCGACAGCCGAGAACGCCACGATCGGACGCGGCTCGCCGTCTTCGAGGATCGTGAAGTCGTCGACGGTCAGGCCACGTACCGGCAGCCGGTTGTCGTCGAGCACCGACACGTCGACGTCGACCAGATCGACGCCCGACCGGAACCGCGGCACCGGCTCCTGGGCGGCGCCGGGCAGCGACAGCAGGAACATCAGGCCGCCGAACACGAGCAGAAGCACGCGCGCCATCGAACCAGTCCAGCCAGAACAGGATGCGTCGAGTGTAACCGGACGCGCGTGAGAACGGGATGAAGGTGTGGACGGCCGCCCGCCGGGTTCACTCCACGGCCACGTACCGGTTTTCGCGCGCCGATTGCGCGGCGGCCACGGCCAGCGCCGTTGCCCTGCGGCCATCCTCGCCGGTCACCGGCATCGGCCGCCCGAGCCGGAGCGCATCGACGAATGCCTGCATCTCGCGGCGATAGGCTTCGGCGTACCGCTCCGGGAAGAACGGCAGCAGCGGCGCGGCGTGTCGCCCCGATGCATCCGCGACCGCGACCCGGTCGCGCACATGATTGTGCGCGGCTGCCGCGCCCTTCGAGCCGAACACCTCGACACGCTGATCCTGGCCGTAGACCGCCCGCCGGCTGTTGTCGATCGTCGCGAGCGCGCCGCCCTCGAGCGTCAGCGTGAGCACGGCCGTGTCCCAGTCGCCTTCCTCGGCGAACATCGGATCGACGAGCACCGACGCGCGGGCGTACACCCCGACCACTTCGCGCCCGGTCACGAAGCGGACCATGTCCAGGTCGTGCACCGTCATGTCGAGGAACAGTCCGCCCGACGTGGCGATGAACGAGCGATGGGGCAGCACCGCATCGCGGCTCGTGATCCGGACCAGGTGGACGCTACCGATCCCGCCGGAGGCCACGACCTCGCGCAGGCGGGCAAAGTCGGGATCGAAGCGCCGCTGGAAGCCGACCATCATCGGCACCCCGCGCGCGGCAACCGCCGCGTTGATCGCGTCGATCCGCACGAGCTCGAGATCGATCGGCTTCTCGGTGAAGATCGCCTTACCGGCGGCGACCGCCTCGAGAATCAGGTCGTAGTGCGTCGACGTCGGCGTCGCAATGACGACCGCGTCGACGTCGTCGCGGCTGAGCACCGCGGTACAGTCGGCCGTTGCCACGGGCACGCGCAGCCGGCCGGCCAGCTCGACGGCCGCCGGCTCGTCGACGTCGGCCACGGCCACCAGCTCGGCATGCTCGACGTGCTTCGCGAGGTTCCCGGCATGGATGCGGCCGATTCGGCCCGCTCCGAGCACGGCACAGCGCACGATGGACATGGCGTCATTCAACTCCTGCCGCCCGGCGTTCCGCAACCGCCTGCCCTACTGCTCCCGCCAGCGGTCGAGCGACGTCGCCACGAGCAGCACCGCCCCCTTCGCGATCAGCTGGTCGTAGGTGCTGACGTGAAAGAGATTCAGCGCGTTGTTGAGAATCCCGATGAAGAACGCACCCGCCAGCGTGCCCCAGATCGATCCACGCCCGCCGAACAGGCTCGTGCCGCCCACCACGACGGCGGCGATCGCGTCGAGCTCGTAGTACTCCCCCGCCCGCGGGTAGCCGGCGTTGAGGCGCGAGGCGACGAGCACGCCCGCCAGTCCGGCCGTCAGGCCCGACAGGGCGAACACGGCGAACTGCACGCGCAGCACGCGGACGCCCGCCAGCCACGCGGCCTGCAGATTGCCGCCCACGGCAAAGACGTGGCGCCCGAACGCCGTCCGCGTGAGCACGATCCACGACGCGACGAACACGCCGAGCATCACGAGCGACGCGGCCGTCCCGCCACTCAGCGCGCCGAACCCGGCGGGCAGGCCCGTGATGGTGCGCGCGTCGGTGTACTTGAACGCCGCGCCGCGGACCACCAGCATCATGGCCAGCGTGACCACGAAGGCGGGGACTTTCAGCGCGGTCACGGCCATCCCGTTGACGACACCGGCGGCCAGGCCGACGGCAAGGCCGGCCAGGACGCCCACCGGCACGCTGCTGCCCGCGGCGAGCAGCCCGGCACAGACGACGCCCGACAGCGCCACGACCGACCCGACCGACAGATCGATGCCGCCGGTCAGGATGACGAACGTCATGCCGGCCGCCAGAATCGCGATGAAGGCGTTCTGACGAAGCACGTTCACCAGGTTGGCCTGCGTGAAGAACGTGTCCGTGGCCAGCCCGACGACCAGGCACTCGATGGCGAGCGCTACGAAGATCGCGTAACGCGAGAGGAAGCGGCGGAAGGTCATGCGGGTGTTGCCAGGGCCATGATGCGCTCGGGCGTCGCCTCGGCGCGCGACAGCTCGCCGACCGTCCGGCCCTCGCACATCACCACGATGCGGTCGGACATGCCCATCACCTCCGGCAGGTCCGACGAGATCATGAGGATGCCGAGCCCCTCGTCGGTGAGCCGGTTCATCGCGCGGTAGATCTCGGCGCGCGCCCCGACGTCGACACCGCGCGTCGGCTCGTCGAGGATCAGCACGCGCGGCGGCCGCACCAGGTAGCGCGCGACGAGCGCCTTCTGCTGGTTGCCCCCGGACAGCGTGCCGGCCGGCTGATCCAGCCCGGCCATGCGGATATCGAAGCGCCGGGCGAGCTCAGCCGCAGCGGCGTGCTCGCGGCGACCGGTGACGAGTCCCAGCCGGCTGAACGCGGCCAGGTGCGACACGGTGATGTTGTCGCGCACGCCCAGCATCGGAAAGATGCCGCGCGCCTTCCGGTCTTCCGTCACGTACGCCAGCCCGCCGGCCACGGCATCGGCCGGCGAGCGGAAGGCGGCCGGCTGCCCGTCGAGCGTAACCAGGCCCTTCGCCGGTACCGCGCCGACGGTGGCCAGCGCGGCCGACGTCCGGCCGGATCCGACCAGACCCGCCACGCCGACGATTTCGCCGCGACGGACCTCGAACGAGACGTCGTGGAACCGCGGCGGCGCCGACAGCCCGCGCACCACCAGGGCCACCTCACCCGGCGCGGGCGTGCGCGGCGGGAATTCCTCTGACACGTCCCGTCCGACCATGTCGCGGATGAGCGACTCGCGCGTGAACGCCGCCGCGCGGTCGGTCCGGACGTGCCGGCCGTCGCGCAGCAC
>QGVF01000025.1 GCA_003242705.1 Acidobacteriota bacterium | reverse complement strand
TTTTTTTTTTTAAGTATGAAAGTGCCAACAGTATCTTAGAACGGTCTGTGGGGCCCGGGATTGTTTTTAGGGCGTCGTGCTATGGCGGGCACGGCCGTCTCGTCGCCGACGAGCAGGTTCCACGCGAGCCCGTCGCGCACGATCGTCGAACCGCGCGGCCCGGCAATGCCGAGCGGCGTGCCGGGCGCGGCCGTTGCGGCCCATCGCGCAGCCGGACCGTCGCCGTGCACGCCCATGTCGAGCGTCAGTTCGCGGCGCGCGGCGTCGAAGTGCCGCGGCGTGAAGTCGCGTCCCGGCGGTGGCGGGCCCTCGGGAAACTCGAGCCGATCGGCCCCGACGACCGGCGCGGGAAGCCGACCCGCCGCATCGGGAAAGAACAGCTTGACGTGATCGTCGAAGCCGGGACTCGTGAAACCGTCGAGCTCGGCGCCGGCGACCACGATGCGGCGCATCCGCGGCGTGAGCGGCGACACACGTTCGACGAACACACGCCTGTAGCGCAGGGGATGACGTACGCGGGTCAGCACTGAATCAGCCACCTTTCAATTTCATCATCGTTGCCCGACAGCCAAACGTGTAAAGCCGTTTGAACCGGGCCGGGGCGGATCGGCCGGGATCAGGCTGGCCCGGTCTTTGCCTGATCCGGGGCGGACGACCATCCTCCCATGGCTTTGAAGAGTTCTTCGGATCCGCTTTCCAGTCAGACACAGCAGCAGCCGGCCAACGTCGGCTTCGTACGCGGCACGCTCGATCCGTCGACGCTCCCGTACATGCCGCCGCCGCGGAAGCAGCGGTCGTCGAAGCGCGTACCGGTCATCGTCGGCATGGTGGTGCTCACGTGCGTGGCCGTACCGGCCATCGCGCTGCTGCGCACGAGCTCAAGCCCGGCGCCCGACGCGGCGGCCTCGGCCGCGTTCGCCGAACAGGCCGCCCGCACCGTGACGCCGCCGCCGGTCGTGGGCATGGTGGCGGTCGGCTCGAACCCGGAAGGTGCACAGGTCTTCATCGATGGCGAGGCCAGGGGTGTCACGCCGCTGCGAATCACGATGCCGCCCGGCGAATACACGCTCGAGCTGCGCAGCGGCACGGTCACGCGCGTCGTGCCGCTCGTCGTCGAGGCCAACGCCACGGTGCAGCCGTTCGTCGACCTCGTGCCGAGCCTGGCCACGTCGGGCCGGCTGGAAATCACCTCCGATCCGCCCGGTGCACGCGTCATCGTCGACGGCACGAGCCGCGGCGTCACACCGCTCGTGCTGCCCGCCATTCCAGCGGGCCAGCACCGTGTCGTCGTCACCGACGGCTCGTCGACGGTCAACCGCACCGTGAACGTCGAAGCGGGACGCGTCGTGACGGTGTCGGCCGCCATGACGCCGCGGGGCGCCACCGGCGGCTGGATCGCCGTCAAGGCGCCGTTCGACGTGCAGATTCTCGACGGCGACCGGCTCGTCGGCACGAGCGCCAGCGAGCGCATCATGCTGCCGGTCGGCAGCCACGATCTCGAGCTCGTCGCCGACGGCTACGAGTTCCGCACCCGGGTGAACGTCCAGGTCCGGGCCGGCGAAACCGTCGACGTGCCCGTTCAGGTGCCGAACGGCTCGGTGTCGATCAGCGCCGTGCCGTGGGCCGACGTCTGGATCGACGGCACGCACGTGGGCCAGACGCCCATCGGCCACCTGGCCGTGCCGATCGGCGAGCACGAAATCGTCTGGCGGCATCCCCAGCTTGGCGAGCGTCGTCAGCAGGTGCGGGTGACGCAGCACACGGCCACCCGTGTGGGAGTGAGATTCGAGTAATGACCGCCCTGGTGCTCTGGCTGACGCTGGCGATCGCCGGCCCGGAACAGGCACCGGCGCGGGCGACCGTCGACGAGCTCACCCGGGTGCGCGAGCTGTACGCCCTCGCATCGTTCGAGGAAGCACTCGTGCGCCTCGATCTGGCCGGTTCGGCCATCGAGCCGGGGCCTGCTGGGCAGTATCGTGCGCTCTGCCTGCTTGCGCTCGGCCGGACGCGGGAAGCCGAACGTGTCGTCGAGCGCCTCGTGCTCGACGTCCCGTCGTTTGTAATCCCCGAGGACGAAGTCCCGCCGCGGGTGGCCGCGATGTTCCGGGAAGCGCGCGAGCGGCTGCTGCCGGCCGCCGCCAGGGCGCGATACACCGAAGCGCGTGAAGCGTGGGACGCACGGCAGCTGACGCAGGCCATTCGCGGCTTCCGCGACGTCCAGACGCTGCTGGCCGACGATGAGTTCGTCGCGACGGTGGAAGGGCTGCGCGACCTGAAGCTGCTGAGCCGCGATTTCCTCGCGCTGGCCGAAGCTGAGCTCGAGCGTGAACGGCGCCCCGTGGCACCAGCGGCGCGACGTGAGCCGGCCGACCCGCCTCTGACGCCCGAGCCGGCCGCCGTTACCTACTCCGAGGCCGACGCCGACGTGACGCCGCCGGAAGAAGTCAGCCGGCGGCTGCCGTACTGGAACCCGCCGGCAGCGCTGGCGGCGCAGGAATTCCGCGGCCGGCTCGACGTCGTTGTCGACGAAGCGGGCGAAGTGGCGGCCGTTACGCTCGTCGCGCCGATTCATCCGCAGTTCGACGGTCCGCTCGTCGAAGCGGCGCGGCGATGGCGCTTCCGTCCGGCCACGCGCGACGGCGTGCCGGTGCGCTACCGCAAGAGCTTCGAAATCGTCCTGAACCGCCGCTGAGCGCCGGGCCGCAGGGCCTGCTGTATCCTTTGCGGGCAGCAGGCCCTCATGTCGAATACCTCCAGCGAATCTCCCGTCATTGTCGTGACCGGTGCCGGCAGCGGCGTCGGCCGCGCCGTGGTCGAACGCTTCGTCGCCGGCGGCTGGCGCGCCGCGCTGGTCGGCCGCCGCCTCGAGACGCTCATTGAGACCATTACCGGCTGCGGCGACGCGGGAGCCGGGGCGTGCGAGGCGTTCGTGTGCGACGTCGCGGATCACAAGGCCGTGGAACGGATGGCGCGCGACGTGCTGGCGCGCTTCGGCCGCGTCGACGTCCTCGTCAACTCCGCGGGCACCAACGTAAGGCGCCGCGCGTTCCGCGAGGTATCGATCGAAGACTGGCACCACGTGATGGCGACTAACCTGCACGGTGCCTTCTACTGCACGCGCGCCTTCCTCCACCACATGCGCGAGCGCGGCAGCGGCACGGTAATCAACATCAATTCGGATGCCGGACGCCTGGCGAGGGACCTGGCCGGGGTGAGCTATGTGGCGTCGAAGTTCGGACTGACGGGTCTGACGCAGGCGCTCAACGCGGAAGAACGCCGGAACGGCATCAGAGCCTGCTCGATCTTTCCACGCGACATCAACACGCCGCTGCTCGACAGGCGTCCGCAGCCGCCGCCCGAAGAAGAGCGTCGGCGGATGGTGCAGCCGGAGGACGTCGCCGAGTGCGTATGGCTGGCCGCGACGCTGCAGCCGAACGCTATTGTCGAAGAGCTCGCGGTTTACAGCCGGTAGGTACGTCCAGAACGTAGCCGGCGCGCGAGAACGGTCTGTCTCAATGAGTGCGAACGGATGGTTGCGGTGCGCGGCCGCCGCGCGCGCCCGGCACTGGATCGACCCAGCCGATCTCACCGATCGCCGGGACCATGTTGGTGGTCTCGCACGTCGGACAGGTCCACTCGGCCGCAACGGCAGGACCGCGCCCGGCCCAGGGCGTGAAGCCGAGCTCGACGGCACCCCCGCACGTACCGCAGCGGCTTCGCAGAGTCATCGTTCCGGGCATGGCACCCCTCGATCGCTGAAGGTGTAACTGTCGCAGGAATCGCGTTCCGAAGATAGGACGTTCATGCCGCCGATGCGGTCGGGTTGAACCTTTCCGCTGCCAGCCGCTATAGTCGTGGCCTCCATCTGAGTGCCATCGTGAGCGCTGACGCATACGGGATCGACGCGTGTGCCGGCCGCAGTCGAGTGTGGCGGTCGCCCGCGCTGCCGGGCATTGAGCTGATGGTCGGCGTCAATGCCGGCCGGCGCTGCCGGATGCTGCACGAAAGCTACGCCGTCTGCGTCGTCCCGTACGCCGGCAACGCACCAGCCGTACTCTCGAAGTGGCGCTACCGCGGGCGCGACTACTGCTACCGGCCGGGCGCGATTGGAATTGAAGAACCGGGCGAAGTGCATACGTCGCTCAAGGTGTACTCGCCCATCCGCTACTGCATGCTGCGCATCGCCCCCGAACTGCTGCGGGATGCGGCGCGCGAGATGGGCATTGCACGCGTCCACTTTCCCGGCGTGCTCGTCGGCCACCCCGGGCTCTATCACGCGTTCGCACGCTTCTACCAGTCGGCCGCACGCCAGGCGTCGCCACTCGAGCAGCAGGCCCGGCTGGCGGCCTTCCTCCGACGGCTGCTCGAACAGTCGCAGGACGGCGGGCCGGCGCCCGAACCGTGCAGCGCGCGCGCCGCTCTCGCGCGCGTTCGCGATCATCTCGAAGACAATCTGGCGCGCACCGTCCCGCTCGACGAGCTGGCGGCCGTTGCGGGCCTGTCGCGCTTTCACCTGAGCCGGAAGTTCGCGCAGGCGTACGGGCTGTCGCCGCACGCGTACCAGAACCAGCTGCGGCTGCGGGCCGTCCGCGAACGCCTGCGGCGCGGCGTCCGGCCGAACGCCATCGAGGCGGGCTTCTTCGACCAGAGCCACCTGATCCGTCACTTCCGCGACAGCCAGGGCATGACGCCCGGCGAGTTCGCCACACCGATCACCGCGCTGCCGCCGCTCGACTGACCGAACGCGCCGGTCCGGCACGCGTCGCCGCCGCTAGCTCCGGCGTCCAGGCACCAGTGCGAGCGCCTGCTGAATCCACTCGCGGGCGAGCGGCTGCAGCGGTGCCCAGGCAAGCCAGGTCGCCCGCGCCCACCGGTCGATGCCCGCGGCCAGCGACGGCGGATCGCTCAGCGACTCGAGACTGTCGACACGCACGCTGCCGCGGCCGACGGGCAGGCCGGGGGGAGGAGGGAACGGGTCATTCGACCCGGCGGCCCGTTCGGCCACCTGCTGCAGGGCGCGGTAGGCGCGCTCGTCGCCTTCGTGCTCGATTGCCAGCCCCACGCCGCCCAGGTGCAGCACCAGTTGACGCGGCGTCGAGCAGAGCTCGTCGGGATGCTGCAGCGCGTAGACGTCGTGCATCAGGCGCCACGTCTTCAGGCTGTCGGTCCACGCGAGCGCCCGCACGCGCAGCGAGACGTCGTTGAAGATCTCCTGGCACACCTGCCGTCCCGACGGGAGACCGCATCCGGGACAGGGTTCGCGCACCGCCATGGCTGACCCGAGATTGTATGAGATTCGGGAAGGGTTCACGGCGCCGGCCGCCGGCGGCCCGACTTTGTATCATTGAGTGCCTTGTCGGATCCGATTCGACTTGCCTTTCTGGGCTGCGGGTTCATCACGCGGGTGCACAGCCGGAACCTCCGGATGCTCGGAGGCGACGTCCTGTGCGCCTACGCGAGCCGCGACGCGTCGCGCTCGGCCGACTTCTGTCGGCGGTACCGCGGTTTCGCCTCGTTCGGCAGCTACGACGCCGCGCTCGCCGACCCGGCGGTCGATGCCGTCGTCATTGCCGTTCCGCCCCGGTTCCACCTCGAGCTGACGCTGGCGGCACTCGACGCGGGCAAACACGTACTGGTGGAAAAGCCCGCCTACCTCACGATGGCCGACTACGAGCGGGTGCGCGAGGTGCGCGATCGGACCGGCCGGGTCGTGATGGTCGCCGAAAACGATCACTACAAGCCGCTGGCCGTCTGCCTGCGGTCGCTGCTGCGGCGCGACCTGATCGGCGAGCTCGTCTTCGCGCACTTCACGACGATCGCGCACCGGCTCAAGCGCGCCGACGACTGGCGCAACGACGAGGCGATGGCCGGCGGCGACGCGTTCTTCGAGGAAGGCATCCACTGGCTGCACATCGCCGGCAGCCTCGGCCCGAAGATGGTGTCGGCCCACGGCTTCCGCCCGCGCCTGCAGGGCAGCGGCCCGGATCGCCGCGTGAAGAGCATGATGGTGGCCTTCCACTACGACAACGGCGCCGTCGGCTCTCTGTACTACTCGCGCGAGGTCCCGTCGCTCTTCCGCGGTATCCGCTTCTCCAAGATCTACGGACGCAAGGGCGTCATCACGTTCGAATCGAACGGCGGCATCGTGTTCGTCCGCGGCGTGGGCGGCCCGCGCGTGATCTTCCCCGGTGTGCGCGACATCCGCGGCTACCAGGCCATGTACCGCGACTTCGCGCGCGCCATCCGCACGGGCGAGGCGCCCGAGATGTCGCTCGAACGGGCGATGGAAGACCACCGGCTGATGGAGCAGATCTACGCGACGGCCGGCGTGCACCCGCAATGACCTCGCCCGGATTCGACGTCATCATCATCGGCACCGGTGCCGGCGGCGGCACCATGGCCCGCGCGCTCGCCCCGACCGGCGCGAGCATCCTGCTCGTCGAGCGCGGCACGGCGGTCCCGCGCGAGGATGCCAACTGGGATCCGGTCGCCGTCTGGAAAACGCTGAAGTACCGGACGACCGAGCAATGGCGCGACCGGTCCGGGCGCGACTTCACGCCCTACACGCACTACAACCTCGGCGGTAACACGAAGTTCTGGGGCGCCGTGCTCTATCGGCTGCGCCGCGAGGACTTCGGTGAGATCGAGCACCAGGACGGCATCTCGCCCGCCTGGCCCATCGACTACGAAACGCTCGCCCCGTGGTACGACCGTGCCGAGGCGCTCTATCACGTGCACGGCGCGACGGGCGACGACCCGACCGAGCCGCCGCGCGGCCCGTACCCGTACCCGCCGGTGCCGCACGCCGCCCGCATGGAGGCGATCGCCGACGCGCTGCGCCGCGAGGGCCTGCACCCGTCGCCGCTGCCGCTCGGTCTGATCGATCCCGGCGCCGACGACGGCTGCCGGCTGTGCAGCACCTGCAACTCGTTCCCGTGCCGCATCGGCCGCAAGAGCGACGCCGAGGTCTGCGGCGTGCTCCCGGCGCTGGCGCACGACAACGTCACGCTCTGGGATCGCACGAGCGCGCGGCGGCTGCTCACCGATCCGGCCGGCCGCCGCGTGACCGGCGTCGAGCTCGAGCGCAACGGCGAGCGTCTGGTCGCGCACGCGCCGCTCGTCATCGTATCGTGCGGCGCCGTGAACTCGGCGGCGCTCCTGCTGCGATCGGCGAACGACCGGCATCCGCAGGGCCTCGCGAACTCCTCAGGCCTCGTCGGCCGCCGCTACATGGCGCACCTGGCGACGATGATGCAGGGCTTCCATCCCTGGCGTCGGAACGACACCGTCTTCCAGAAGACCCTGGCCATCAACGACTTCTACCTCGGCGGCGTACGGTCGAAATATCCGCTCGGACAGATCCAGTCGCAGGGACGCACCCACGGCATCATGGCCAAGGTCGTCGGCGATACCATCATTCCCGGCATTCCGCTCTGGGCCTACGATGCGTGGGTGGCGCGCGGCGTCGACTGGCTCGCGATGACCGAGGACCTGCCGCGCGAGGACAACCGCGTAGTGCTCGACGCCGACGGGCGGATCCGGCTCGTTTACCGGCCGAACAACCTCGAGGCCCACCGGGCGCTGGTGCGCGAAACGACCCGCGTCCTGCACCGGCTCGGCTTCTGGAAGGTGATGACGCATTCGCACCAGGAGAAGAACACGACGCACCAGTGCGGAACGCTCGTCTTCGGCACCGATCCGCGACGCTCGGTGCTCGATCCGTTCTGCCGCACACACGACGTGGAAAACCTGTTCGTCGTCGACGCGTCGTTTTTCCCGTCGTCGGGAGCGGTCAATCCCGGCCTGACGATCGTCGCCCAGGCGCTGCGCGTCGCCGATCACATCGCCACGACGGTTCTGCGATGACGCGGCAGGGGGCCATACGGGACGCTTACTGATGATGAGAGCACGGTCGTTCAGTCACGTCGGCATCACCGTCTCGGACTTCAACCGCGCGGTGAAGTTCTACTGGGAAGTCTTCGGCTGCCCGCTCGTGGGCGTTGCCGACACGCCGCCGGAGCGGGTGCGGACCTTCTTCGGTGTCGAGGGCGACGCGCCGAGCTGCAGGATCGGCTGGATTCGCGTGCCCGGCGGCGGCGTGCTCGAGATTTTCGCCTTCGAGCCGAAGCAGCCGCCGGTGACCGTTCCCTGGAACCGCGTCGGGCTGACCCACATCTCGTTCAACGTGCGCAATCTGCAGAAGTGGCACGACTACCTGCAGAAGAAGGGCGTCGAGATCGTCAGCCCGCCGGAACGATCGCCGCGCGGCCACTCGTTCTTCTTCGTCCGCGACTTCGACGGTAACCTGATCGAACTGATGGACCTGGGCTACATGTACTACATACTGGCGTGGCTCGGTCCGCTCGGCGGATGGCTGTTCCGCCGGGGCATGTACCGGAAGTACTACGAATAGAGACGACCGACGTCAGACGACGGAGGACCGCCCCATGACGCTTACACGACGACAGCTGCTTCAGAGCGGCGCGGCCGCTGCGGCCGGACTCGGCTTCGGCATGTTTGCCCCCCCGGCCCGGGCCCGGCAGACCGCGCTCACGGGCGATCGCTACCCGGCCGATGGAGCCGAGATCATCGTTCACCCGGTGACGCACGCCTCGCTCGTGCTCGGCACGCCGGCGGGCATCGTCTATGCCGATCCGGTCGGTGGAGCCGATCCGTACAGCGGACTCCCGAGGCCCGATCTCGTCCTGATAACCCACGAACACAGCGACCACTACGACGCGGACACGCTCCAGGCCCTCGTCGGCGACGAGACGCGCATCATCGCGAACCCGGCCGTGCTGGCCATGCTGCCGGCCGCGCTCAAGGACCGCGCCTCGTCGCTCGCCAATGGCGAGAACACCACGTTCGGTCCGATGCGCATCGACGCGATCCCGGCCTACAACCTCACGCCCGATCGGCTGAAGTTCCACCCGAAGGGGCGCGACAACGGCTACGTCCTTTCGGTGGCCGGGCAGCGCATCTACATTGCGGGCGACACCGAGGACATTCCCGAGATGCGTGCGCTCGAAGGCATCGACCTGGCGTTCGTGCCGATGAACCTGCCGTACACGATGGATGTCGCCCAGGCCGCGTCGGCCGTCGCCGAGTTCCAGCCGAAGGTCGTCTATCCGTACCACTACGGCAAGAGCGACCTCGACGAGTTCGAGCGCCGCCTCACGGCCGCAACCAACGCCACCAGGGTCGTCCGCGGCAACTGGTACTAGTCCGGCCGCGGTCCGTACGCGCGTGGATCCGCTCCGGCTGCGCTTCGCCGGCCACTGCCTGACGCGGCACCCGTTCCGCGATCCAGCCGATCTCGTCGCGTGGCTCGGCGCCGTTTAGGCGCAGGACTTCACGGGCGCCCGCTGGGCGCTCGGCCTCCGGCTCGCCGGCGTCGATGACGCTACGACCCGACGGGCATTCGACGAAGGTCGGATCCTGCGAACGCACGTCCTGCGGCCCACGTGGCACCTCGTGGCGCCGCACGATATCCGCTGGCTGCTCGCGCTCACGGGGCCGCGCGTCCAGAAGGCAAACGGCTTTTCGTACCGGACGAACGGCCTCGATCGCACCCGGCTCGTTCGCGGCGCCGAGGTCATCGTGCGGGCGCTCGAGGGAGGGCGCCACCTGACGCGCGCCGAGCTGCGCGAACGGCTCGTCGCCGCAAAGCTTCCGCACGGCGGAAACGCCATCGCCCACCTGATCATCTATGCGGAACTCGAGGGCCTGATCTGCAGCGGGCCGCTCCGCGGACGACAGGGCACCTACGCGCTGCTCGACGAGCGCGTTCCTCCGACCGCGCCGCTCGACCCGGACGAGGCTCTCGGCGAGCTGACACGCCGCTACTTCACGAGCCATCGACCGGCAACGATTCGCGACTTCACCTGGTGGTCGGGCCTGACGGTCGCGCAGGCGAAGCGCGGCATCGACATCGCCGGAACCGCGCTCGCCTCGCGCGAAATCGACGGTCTTGCGTGCTGGTTTGCTCCGGCCATTGCGCGTACGGCACGTCGCGGGCGGCCGAACGTTCTGCTGCTGCCCAACTTTGACGAGTTCCTCGTCGCCTATCGCGATCGCCAGTGGACGATGCGGCCCGGGACGCCGGCGGCGCGCTACGGGCTGGCGACGCCCCTTCCCCACCAGGTGCTCATCGACGGCGTCGTCGAAGGCGCATGGCGCCGCCGCGACGGCGACGATGGCGTCGAACTGACCGTGCAGCTGTGGCGCCCGCTCGATCGGATCGGTCGGACCGCCCTCGCAGCACAGGCAGATCGCCTGGCTGCGTTTCTGGGTGCGCGTGCGACGATGACGATGGCGGGTTCGGCCCGCGCCTGATCGGTCTACGGATGCTTCCTTACCTGCGCGCTGTTCTTGCGGGTCTCGTCTGCCTTGTCGGCGCGGGTCCCGTCCTCGCACAACCAGCGAGCGCAACGCTGTCCGGAGAGGTCCGCGACGAATCGGGCGCGCCGGTGGCGGGTGCCGCGATCATCGCAACGGCCACGGTCGATGCCGCCACCGCGGAAACCCGCAGCGATGCAGCCGGCCGCTTCGTGCTTGAAGGTCTCGCGCCGGGCCGTTACGCCATCGTTGCCGAACGACAGGGCCTGCTGCCGGCAGTGGTACCCGACATCGTGCTCGGTCCGGGGGCCACGCGCGCGCTGACGCTCGTGCTGCGCGTCCCCGGCATCAGCGAAATCGTGTCCGTCGGCGCGGCCCAGGCCGCGCCCGAAGCGTCACCGTCGACCATCGCCATTGCGCCGCGCGCGGTCATGAACGTTGCTGGTGCGGCCGACAATGTCTTCCGCGTCCTCCAGACGCTTCCCGGTGTGGCAGCCGTCAACGACTTCGACAGCCGGCTCACCGTGCGGGGCGGCGGGCCCGACCAGAACCTGACGGTGATGGACGGCGTCGAGATCCACAACCCGTATCGGCTGTTCGGGCTGACGAGCGCGTTCAACCCGGAAACCGTCGACGCGTTCGAGCTCATCACCGGCGGCTTCAGCGCGAAGTACGGCGATCGGCTGTCGTCGATTCTCGTCGTCGACAACCGTCCCGGCAGCTCGGCGGGCGCGATCGGGGCGACCGCCGCGCTTGGTCTCACCGACGGCAACGTTCTGGCCGAGGGCCGGCTGCCGGGACTGCACGGCAGCTCGTGGCTCGTAACCGCGCGCCGCACCTACTACGACCTCATCGCCGAACAGATCGTCGACGCCGACCTCCCGTCGTTCGCCGATGTTCAGGCCAGAGTCGATCTTCAGCTCCGCCCGGGCCACCGGCTGACGATCTTCGGTCTCGGCTCACGGGAAAGCACCGACGCCCGGTTCGACGACGACGGTGATCCGGATGAGTTCGTGGACATCGAGTCGTCGACCTGGAACGATCTGGCGGCGATCACGTACACGGGCACGTTGGGGCCACGCGTCTACAACCGCACAACGGTGTCCTGGTACCGCAACCGCGAGGTGATCGACTTCTCGGCCGACGTCCGGACGGGATCGCGGCGGTCGAACCGGCCGGACGGAGGCGAGCCGCTCGCCGAAATCCGCTTCCTGCGCCAGCTCGGCGTTCGTGACGTGGCGGTGCGTCAGGAGCTCACGATCAACGCCGGCAGCCGGCATTTGATCGAGACCGGGTTCGAGTCGCACAGCCTCGATACGGACTGGCGCTGGCGGATCGAAGGTGATCGCAACTTCACCGAGCCGAACGGCTCGAGTGGACAGGGCGGCGCCGGCATCCCGTCGCTGCTCGACTCGCGGCAGGCGAGCTGGCGCGGAGGCGCCTGGATCGCGGACCGCTGGACGTTGACCGAGCGCCTGCGTGTCGAGCCAGGTCTCCGCTTCGACCGGAGCGGCGTGACGGACGAAACGACCGTGGCGCCGCGCCTGGCCGCGGTGATCGACCTGACCGATCGGACGCGCCTGCGCGCGGCCGGCGGCCTGTTCACCCAGAGCCCGGGCTACGAAAAGCTCCTGCAGTCGGACTACTTCCTCGACCTGACCCCGACCGATTCACTTCGGCTCCGCAGCGAGCGCGCCTGGCACGCGCTGCTGTCGATCGAGCGACGCCTGGAACCCGGCATCACGGTTCGCGCCGAGGGCTACTACAAGCACTTCGACCGCCTGGTCGTCGGCCGTCTCGAAACGCCGGCGGAAGTCGAAGCCCGCGTCGCGACGTACGACTTCCCCGACGGGCTCGCGTGGTCGATTCCACGGGCGCCGCAGGTCACGAGCATCCCGTCGAACGATGGGACCGGCCGCGCCTACGGCCTCGAGCTGTACGCCGCAAAGCAGGCAACTTCCCCGGAAACGACGCTCACGGGCTGGGCGTCGTACACACTCGGCCGCGCGGAGACGACGGCCTACGGCCGGACCTTCGCCGCCGACTACGACTGCCGGCACGCCCTCAGCGTCGCCGGTGCCTACCGCCTCAGCCGGCTCGTCGAACTGTCCACGACGTTCCGCGCGCAGTCCGGTTTTCCCTACACGCCCGCGCTCGGGCTTCGGGTGTCTCCGGTCGAAGTGCCACGCCCCGACGGCAGCGGAACCCGCCTCGTGCCGCTCGTCGACGAGACGGGGCTGCTCGTGTGGACCCCTGATTACGGCGACACCTCGAACTTCAATACCGGCCGCCTGCCTGTCTTCGCGCGCCTCGACATGCGCGTCACGTTCAGGCCGCGCTGGTCGAACGACCGCTGGCAGTTCTACGTCGAGGCCATCAACCTGCTCAATCGCGACAACGCCAGCAGCCTCAGCACCGAACTCGAATTCAATCCCGACAGCGACCGTCCGCGGCTGAAGGAGGTGCGCACCGGCCGACTGCCGCTGCTGCCCAGCGTCGGCATCCGCTACCGCTTCTAGCCGCCTCTGAAGCGACGCGAGGGCGCGCAGCCGTTACAGTGGAAGCATGAGCCTCACCGCTGTCGATCTCGCCGACCTCCGTCGCGCAAAGGAGCTGCTCGAGTACCCCGGTCTGGCCGCTCGCGTCGGCGGCCTGATCGGCATGCCGCTCGAGAAGGCGTTCGAGCTGCTGCCCGCGCGGTGGTCCGAGACGGTCGCGGTCGTCACCCGCCGCTCGCTCGACACGGCGCTCGACGTCGCGCTGAACACGCTCGACGACGAGCCGAAGCGCTCGCGCGACCTGCTCCACCGGATCACGGTGGCCGCAACCGGCGCGGGCGGCGGGGCGCTCGGCCTGCTCGGCCTGCCCATCGAACTGCCCGTCTCGACGACGATCATTCTCCGGTCGATTGCCGAGATCGCCCGCAGCGAAGGCGAGCGGCTCGACCTGCCCGAAGGACGGCTCGCCTGCCTCGCAGTCTTCTCGCTGGGAGGCCGCTCGCGGACCGACGACGCGGCCGAGTCATCGTATTTTCTGGCCCGCGCCGCGCTCGCCCGATCGGTCAGCGAGGCCGCGCAGTACATCGCGCAGCGCAGCGTGGTCGATCACAGCGCGCCGGCGCTCGTCCGTTTCCTGGCGCAGGTCGCCTCGCGCTTCGGGATCACCGTCTCGCAGAAGGTGGCGGCGCAGGCCGTGCCTGTCATCGGCGCGGCCGGCGGCGCCGCCATCAACGTGATGTTCATCAATCACTTCCAGGACATGGCGCGCGGTCACTTCGTGGTGCGGCGGCTCGAACGCGCCCATGGTCCCGAACTGATCCGGAAGGAATACGAACGGCTGTGATCGGCCGCCGCTAGCTGAAGGCGCGCCTGAAGTCGGCCCGGCCCGGCAGGCCGAGCTCATGGGCGAGCCGTTCCTGCAGGTTCCGCTCGAGCTGCTTCCACTCATCTTCGACGTCGTGGCCGCGCAGCGACACGCGTCCGCCGGCGACGCCGCCGTGACCGCCGGCATCGTCCCGATCGTCGACGACGCGCCGGAGGACCTCTCCGGCCTGCGCGCCGGGCACCTCGCTCCTGAGCGAGAGGCAGAGCGACCCGCGCAGCCGTCCCGTGCAGAAGCTCCAGTCGGCGCGGTCGTACGTCAGCAGGAAGTCGGCCACGTGTGCCACGTCCTCGGGACTCGACACCGCGCCGAGGTGCGCCACGATCACCCGCCGGTACACGGCGGCAGCCTGCAGCCCGCGGCTGAGGATGGTGAAGAAGTGACGCGATCGCTGCGGGTTCTGGATCTGCGCCAGCGCCCTCATGTCGGCCCTGCGCAGAATCCGCAGGTACGTCTGCACCACGTCGTCGCGCTCGACGCGGTACAGGTCGAGCGTGTCGGAAATGATCCCGTAGGCCAGCGCCGTCGCCAGCGGCGACGGAATCTCGCTCCGCTGCAGCAGCAGCGCCTGCGCGACGATCACGCACGTCGCGCCGCAGGTGGGATCGACGATAGCCAGGTCGGCTGCCACCGCCTCGTCGGTGCGGTGCTGATCGATGACGATGGTCGCGCGCCTGCCCGCGGGAAACGGATTGTTCTCGAAGCGCGGCTGCGTGTCGACCAGCGCGACGTGCTTCGCCTTCTTCAGCTCGCCGTCGCGCAGGCGGTGCGCCGGCAGCTTCAGCAGCTTCATCATCGCGCGGTTCTCGGCGCGCGTGATGAGCCCGCCGTAGACGATTCGCGAGTCGATGCCGAAGTCGCGCGCGAGGACCTGCAGCCCCCAGGCGGTGGCAAGCGCGTCGGGGTCGGGAAAGTCGTGCGCGAGGATGAGCAGCGGCGAGATACCGTCGCCCTTCTGCGCCAGGAACGTCAGCAGCTGCAGCGCGTGGTGATTGCCCGCGCCGTTCGTCCGTTTCGTCGTCAACGGGGAGTAGGATCGCGGATTTCGCCGTCAAAGGCCAGCGGCGGACCCGGCGAGCCGTATGATTGGCGACATGGCCACGGTCTTCGTGTCGGGCGCCACGGGCTTCATCGCCTCGCACCTGGTCGAGCAGCTGCTCGACGCGGGCCACCGGGTGCGCGGCTCGGTCCGCAGCCTGAAGGATCCGGCGAAGGTCGCGCACCTGCGCGCCCTGGCGGGCGCCGACGATCGGCTCGAACTGGTCGAAGCCGACCTGCTCGCGCCCGACGCGTTCGGTGGCCGGCTCGACGGCTGCGACGTCGTGATGCACACGGCCAGCCCGTATCGGCTCGACGTCCGCGACCCGCAGCGGGACCTGGTCGATCCCGCCGTGCAGGGTACACGGGCGATGCTCGAGGCCGCGTGCGCCACACCCGGCATCCGCCGCGTCGTCCTCACGTCGTCGATTGCCGCCATCACCGATCAGCCGGATCGCGGGCGCGTCTACGACGAAACCGACTGGAACACGACGTCGAGTCTGCAGCGCAATCCCTACTACTACTCGAAGACGCTTGCCGAACGTGCCGCCTGGCAGTTCGTCGAGGAGCGGCGGCCCGCGTGGGACCTCGTCGTGATCAACCCGTCGGTGGTGATCGGTCCGAGCATGACGAGCGCGCTGAACACATCGAACGGCATCATCGCGGCGCTGCTCAATGGCACGTACCCGGTCATCTTCGACCTGACATGGGCGATGGTCGACGTGCGCGACGTGGCGGCCGCGCATGTCCGGGCCATGGAGACGGCGGCGGCCGCGGGACGGTACGTCTGCTCGGCCGATTCGATTCCGGCGCGGCGGGTCGTCACGCTGCTGCGCGAGAACGGCTACGACGCCTATCGACTGCCGTCGATCGGGTTCGACAATCCGGTGGGCACGTGGCTCGCGAAACTCGCGTCGTGGACACAGCCGAAGGGGATCGGCCAGTACCTCCGCACCCACCTCGGCGCCCCGCTCCGGTTCGACAACACGAAGATCCGGCGCGAGCTCGGTCTGGAGTTCCGGCCAATCGAATCGACCATCCTCGAGACGGCCGCCGACCTGGAACGATGGGGACACCTGCGCGGGCGGCGCGGCGGCACGAGCGACCCGCTCCGGTAGACTTCCCTGCGATGCCGATCGCGACGACCAGGGCCGGCCTGCCGCCGCCGCTGAAGTGGGCCGGCGGCAAGCGCTGGCAGGTGCCGATGCTGCGCAGGCTCTGGGCGCCGCATGCGCACCGCCGCCTGGTGGAACCGTTCTGCGGCGGCCTCGCGGTCGCGCTTGGTCTGGCTCCCGACCGCGCGCTGCTCAACGACGCGAACCCGCACCTGATCAACTTCTACCAGTGGCTGCAGCGCGGCCTCCGCATCGGGTTTCCGATGCGCAACGACGCGTCGTGCTACTACGCGTACCGCGATCGCTTCAACGCGCTGCTCGAGTCCGGACGCGCCTCGTCCGCCGAGGCGGCGGGGCTGCTGTACTACCTGAACCGGACGGGCTACAACGGGCTCTGCCGCTTCAACCGCCTCGGACGATACAACGTCCCGTTCGGCCGCTACGCCGCCATCCGGTACGTGTCGGACTTCACGCCGTACCGTGACGCGCTCGCCGGCTGGACCTTCCGGGCCGGCGACTTCGCCGACGTGCCGCTCGAGCCCGACGACTTCGTCTACGCCGATCCGCCGTACGACGTCGAGTTCACGGCCTATTCGCGCGGCGGCTTCACGTGGGAAGACCAGGAGCGCACGGCCGTCTACTTGAGCACGCATCCCGGACCGGTGGTGCTCGTCAACCAGGCAACGCCCCGCATCCGACGGCTCTACCGGGCACTGGGCTACCGCCTTCGGTACATCGACGCCCCGCGGCGAATCAGCTGCACCGGCGACCGCCGCGCGGTGCGGGAAGTCGTCGCGACACGGAACCTGGGCTGAGCGCGACCCGATACCTGACGGCCTGCCGGAAGGCGTCGCACCCCCTGAGCTATTCCGCGCGGCGGCTGCGGTTGCCGAGCAGCCGCAGTGCGTTCGCAATCACCACGAGCGTGCTGCCCTCGTGGAACGCCACGGCAACACCGAGGCCGGCAACGCCCGAAATGGTCGCGAGCATCAGCAGCACGATGACCGTCAGTGCGATCGCGATGTTCTGGCGGATGATGGCGCGGGTACGACGGGCGAGCCGGATGGCGTACACCAGCTGGCCGAGGTCGTCGTTCATCAGGGCCACGTCGGCCGCCTCGAGCGCAGCCGCCGTCCCCGCTGCCCCCATCGCAATGCCGACCGTCGCCTGCGCGAGCGCCGGCGCGTCGTTGACGCCGTCGCCCACCATGGCGACCGTGCCGTGCCTGCGTCGCAGCGCGCGAATGGCCTCGACCTTTTCCTCCGGCAGCAGGTTCCCCCGCACGTGGTCGATGCCCACCTCGCGGGCGACGGCCTCGCCGACGCCGACGTTGTCGCCCGTCAGCATCACGATGGGCTGAACGCCCAGCTCGCGCAGCCGCCCGATGACGCGGTCCACGCCGGCGCGCGGCCGATCGGCCAGGCCGATGACGCCGAGCCAGCGCGCACCGGACCGCACCGCCATGACGCTGCGCCCGTCGCGCTGCAGCGCCTCGACCGCCCCGCGCACCGACGCCGGTATCGCGTCGTCGTCCCACATGCGCAGGCTGCCGATTTCGACGGTCTCGCCGTCGACGATTGCCCGCACGCCGCGCGCGGTCACGCTTTCCATCGGCGAGGCGGCGGGCAGCATCACGCCCTCGGCCTCGGCGCGCCTGACGACGGCCGCGGCGAGCGGGTGCTGCGACTGCCGCTCGACGGCGGCCGCCATCCGCAGCGTTTCCGTCCCGCTGCCCTCGATGGCAACGATGTCGGTGACTTCCGGCCGCCCCGTCGTGATCGTGCCGGTCTTGTCGACCGCCAGCGCGCGCACGACAGCGAGCTGCTCCAGATGCACGCCGCCCTTGATCAGCACGCCCTGACGCGCCGCCTGCGCCGTGCCGGCCAGCACCGATGCCGGCGTCCCGAGCGCGAGCGCGCAGGGCGACGCAGCGACGAGCGTCGCCATGCCGGTATAGATGCTCGTCGACCAGTCCCACCAGCCGGCGAGCGGCGGCACGACGATGATGAGGGCGTCGGCCAGAAGCACCACGGGAACGAAGACGCGCTCGAAACGCTCGGTGAGCAGCTGCGTCGGTGCCTTCTGCGTCTGCGCCTCGGCGACGAGCGTGATGATGCGGTCGAGTGTCCGATCGCCCGTCGCCCGCGTGGTGATCACTTCGATCGCGCCCTCGCCGTTGACCGTGCCGGCGAAGACCTCGTCGCCCGGTGCCTTGTCGACGGGAATCGACTCGCCGGTGATCGGCGCCTGATCGACCGCTGTTGTCCCGCGCGCGACGCGCCCGTCGACCGGCACGCGCTCGCCCGGCCGCACGAGCACGGTCGCACCGACGGCCACTTCTTCCACCGGTACCAGGTCCGTGGCCCCGTCATCGCGGAGCACGCGGGCGTAGGCCGGAACCAGGCTGCCCAGCGCCGCAATGGCATTGCGTGCCCGGCCGAGCGCGTAGTGCTCGAGCGCGTGCGCGAGTGAAAAGAGGAAGAGCAGCAGCGCGCCCTCGGCGTACTCGCCGATCGCGCTCGCCCCGGCCGCGGCCAGAAGCATCAGCAGGTCGATGTCGAACTCGAACCGTCCGCGCGCCAGCAGGACAACCGTCTGGCGGACGAGGTCGAAACCGCCGAAGACCAGCGACGCGACGTAGAACGCAACGGCGGTCGTCGTGCCGATGAGGCCGACCGATTCCAGAACCCAGCCGACCAGCAGCAGGACGCCGGCCGTCAGGCTCAGCAGCAGCTCGCGGTTCCGCTGCAGCGGGTGCGCGGCCGGGTGCGCGCGTTCGGGATCGTAGTTGAACCGCCGGATCGCGGCGCGCAGCGCGGCTTCGTCGGTGACCTTCCGGTCGTACTCGAAGCGCACCCGCTGCGCGGGCAGGTTCACGATGACCTCGAGCACGCCGGGCAGGCTCCCGAGCCGCGCTTCGATGCGCCGGTGCGCGTCCTCCGACGCGACGGCGCGAATCGGCAGGACCACGTGGCCGTAGCGCCCGCCAAGCCGCGCACCTTCACGCTCGACGATCCCGGCAAGTGCCCCCTCGGTCACCGTGGCCGGATCGAAGTGGATGCACAACCGATCGCGACCGTGCGGGCGGATGACATGTGCACCGAGCACACCCCGCTGTCCGCACAGCGTGTGGGTCAGGCGGGCAACGCAGGGATCGAGCGAGGGCACATCCGGAAGGACGTCGTCGAGGGGGAGTCGGAGCGTACGTACGGCCATTCGTGTATACGATGGAACCCGGGTGCGGTGTCCGACGAGTATTGCACGTCGCGAGATGCGCCCCTGCGGTTCATCGTGGAGCAGCTGCGCCTCACTCCCGGCCTGCCGGAATGGATCCGTCCGTATGTCGCCATCCTGGTGCTCGTGGGCCTGGCCTGCGGCGCCGGATGGCTCGCGCACGCCTGGGGCTGGCCGCGCGAGCAGGTGCTGGCCGTCGTCATTCTCTCGGCGACGGTGCTGCTCTGGGTCACCGAGACGCTGCCGCTGTTCGCGACGGCGTTCATTTCAATCTCGCTGCAGCTGCTGCTGATCGGCAATCCGGGCAACTGGCCGTGGCTCGGCTTCGAGGACGGGAACGGCCCGACGCTGCGCGACATCATGGCGGCGGCCGTCGACCCGGTGCTGCTGCTGTTCTTCAGCGGCCTCGTGCTCTCGCGCGCCGCGGTCAAGACCGGCGTCGATCGACGGCTCGCCTCCGTGCTGCTCCGCCCGATGGCCGATTCACCCGGACGGCTGCTCTTCGGCGTCATCGCGGCCACCACCTGCTTCTCGCTCTGGATGAGCAACACGGCCACGACGGCGCTCATGCTGACGCTCGTCGTACCGATCCTCGGCCAGATTCCGGAAGGGCAGCCGTTCCGCCGGGCGCTCGTCGTCGCCGTCCCGGTCTCGGCGAACATCTCGGGCATGAGCACGCCGATCGCGTCACCGCCCAACGCCATCGCCATGAGCTACATCGCGCGGGCGGGAGGCGAGATCAGCTTCATCGGCTGGATGGCGATCGCGGTGCCGATCGTCCTCGTGCTGCTCGCCTTCACCTGGTGGTGGCTGCTCCGGCTCTACCCGGCCGGCGACTTCGAGTGGAGGGTGAACCTGCCCGAAGCGTCACTCTCGCGCCGCGGACGCTGGGTAATCTTCGTCGCGGCACTGACCTTCGGCGTGTGGCTCACCGAGCCGCTGCACGGCGTCCCGGCGTCGGCGGCCGCCGCGCTGCCGATCACGCTCTTCTTCGCGACCTCGATCATCACGCGCGACGACGTGAACTCGCTCGACTGGGACGTGCTGATCCTGATAGCCGGCGGCCTGGCGCTGGGGTTCATGCTGCAGGTGACCGGCCTCGACGCGCGGCTGGCGACACTCGTCTCGGCCGACACGCCCGACTGGGCGCGGCTCGTCCTGCTCGCGACGGCCACGCTCGGCCTGGGCACGTTCTTCTCGAACACGGCGATCGCCAGCATGCTCGTTCCCGTGGCCGTCGTGGCGGCCGGCCTGTCGCCATCGATCGGCACCACCGCCTTCACGATGATCGTCGCGCTCGTGGCCTCGCTCAGCATGGCGCTGCCGATCAGCACGCCGCCGAACGCCATGGCTTACACGACGCGCGAACTCTCGAGTCGCGATTTCGTGCGTACGGGCGGCTTCGTCGGCCTGCTCGGCACGGCCCTCATCGTCACAATCGCTCTCGCCTGGGCCGCACTCCGCGGACTGTAGACGAGTCATCCGGACGATCGGCAAACGACGGGACGCACCGATGCCGCTGCGCGCCGGCGCGTCCTGGCGGTTCCAAGCAGGCGGCCCCGATGCACGAGGACCACAGCCGATCGAACAGCCGGCGCTACAGCGCGTTCTTGACCGAAATGACCTTCAGAATCTGCAGTGACAGGGCGGGCGGCACCTTCAGCTGCCGCGCCAGCTCGCTCAGGAACTGACGCTCCTGTCGCTGGAGCCGGCCGTCGACGAGCACGAGATCGGCGGCCACGGCGAGCACCGGCGCCCGCATGGCCGACGGCAGCACGCGGGCCGCTTCCTGTACGACCGGCCCGACGCCGTCGGTTGCGATGCGCTGGCGCACGTTCTCGATGAGCCGGCCGACGGCCTCGCCTGACCGGCGGCGGAAGCGGCGCATCGACCAGGTGATGTGGTGCGCGCGTTCGCTCTCATCGGGCGCGACGTGATCGTTGGCGAGCATCGAGCCGATCAGGACGGCGATGATCGCCTGATCGACCGTCAGGGGGCGCCGCCTCGCGACCGTCTTCGCCGCCGTCTTCGCGGCCTTCCGCGGCGCCGCCTTCCGGGCGACCCGCTTCGTGGCCTTCTTCACGGCCTGTTTCCGTGCAGTCTTCTTCTTCGCCACTGCTGATCTCCGGCTCACCTTAGCACGCGTGTCGGTTCACGCAACCCTGGACTCGACGCGACCGCGCAGCTTCGGCAGCGCGTCGGGATGGTTCCGCTGGACGAAGCCGACGAGCTTTTCGCGTATCTCGCACGCCAGCTCCCACGCCGTGCCCGAGTCGACCGCACTCGCCAGCGCGCGCACCTCGAGCGTGTGCTCCTTCGCGCCGGTCACGTGCAGCACGTTGACCTTGCCGTCCCAGTGCTTCGATGCCTCGAGCACGCGCGTCAGCTCGGCGCGCAGCTCGTCGAGCGGCATAGTGTAGTCGACGTGCACGAAGACCGGCACCAGGATGTCGGCGCTCCGCCGCGTCCAGTTCTGGAACGGTTTCTCGATGAAGTAGTTGATCGGCACGACCAGCCGTCGCAGATCCCAGATGCGCACGACGACGTAGGTCAGCGTGATGTCCTCGATCCGGCCCCATTCGCCCTCGACGATCACCACGTCGTCGACGCGGATCGGCTGCGTGATCGCGATCTGGAAGCCGGCCAGCAGCGTCGCGATGCTCTGCTGCGCGGCAAAGCCGATGATGATGCCCGCAATGCCGGCCGAGGCCAGGATCGAGGCACCGAACTGCCGGACCGAGTCGAAGACCATCAGCATCGACGCGAGCGTGAAGACGGCAATGACGGTGATGGCCACCTTGCGCAGCACCATCACCTGCGTGTGGATCGCGCGGGCCTGAAGATTGTCGCGCGTATCGAGCCGGTGCTCGCGCAGCACGAGCATCGACACCGCCTCCACCAGCTGAAAGAGCACGAAGGCGACCATGCCGATGAGCGCGAGGCTTGCGCCGTTGCGGAAGATCGTTTCGAGCGCCGGCGACACGGCGAGCGCCGGCGCCGCGAGAATCAGCGCAATGAACGGCAGCAGCCGGCGGATCGCCCGGCCCGCGAGCGGCAGCAGGACGTCGTCCCAGCCCGTGCCGGTGCGCTCGGCCACGCGACGGAGGAACTCCTCGAGCACGCCGCCGATGCGCGCCAGCAGCTTCCACGCGGCGACGAGCATCAGCGCGCGATAGATCCACGCGACCGCCAGGCGCAGCCGCGACGCATCGTCGACCAGCGTGGTCTCGGCCAGGAGCAGATCGAGAATCGCCCAGCCGGCATGAATCCAGACGATCAGTCCGATCGTCGGCAGCACGGCGCGCACGGCGCGCGCCAGCCACCAGCGCAGCCGCGCGGCTGACGTCGCATCGGCGCCCGGCGCTTCGGCCCGCGCCGGGCCGCGCGCCAGCTGCCAGCGGAGCAGCAGGTGGATGATGGCTGCGGCAACGGCGACGCCAATGCACCACAGCAGCGTTTCGAAGCGGATTCCGGCAGCAATCACATCGGTCGATCTCATCGCGTCTCCCCTGGACGGGCGGCAGCCCGGGCATGGTAGTGTGGGGCGTCGTGCCGTCGACCCTGGCCGGCCGCGGCGCCGGCGATGCCCCGTGGGCCCCGCTGATGGTGGCCTGGTTCGTGAGCCTCGTCGCCACGATGGGCAGCCTGTTCTTCAGCGAGGTGATGAGGCTGCCACCGTGCGTGCTCTGCTGGTATCAGCGTATCTGCATGTACCCGATCGCCCTCGTTCTGACGGTCGGGCTTGCGTCGGGCGACCGGCACCTGCCGCGCTACGTCTGGCCGCTCGCGGCAGCGGGGCTGGCCATCGCGGTGTACCACAACCTGCTCTACTACCACCTGATTCCCGACAGCATCACGCCCTGCACGACGGGCGTCTCGTGCACCGATCGGCAGATCGAGTGGCTGGGCTTCATCACGATTCCACTGCTGTCGCTCACGGCTTTCGCCATCATCGCCGGCTGCCTGGTCTGGTTCCGGCAGCGATCGAAGAGGTTTCCCGCATGAAAGTCAGCAAGACCCTGCTCGCCGGCGTCATCGTCGGGCTCGTGGGCGTGTTCGCGTTCGCGGCGTCGTGGTACCGCGATCGCCATGAGTCGGCGGCCGACGGTGCGGCCGCGGCTGCCGCCGAACGGCTCGAGCGGCCGTACAGCATCTCGCTCGGTCCGCCCGGCGCGCCGGTCACGATCGTCGAGTTCTTCGATCCGGAGTGCGAAGCGTGCCGGGCGATGTACCCGATTGTCAAGCAGGTGCTGGCCGACTTCGGCGACAACGTGCGCCTCGTCATCCGCTACATGCCGCTGCACGGCAACTCGGTGTACGCGTCGACGCTGCTCGAAGCCGCGCGCGATCAGGGCCGGTACTGGGAGTACCTCGACATCATCATGGAGCGGCAGCCGGAATGGGCGAGCCATGCCGCACCGCGCCCGGAGCTGCTGCTGACGTATGCGCCGATGGCGGGGCTCGACGTCGAGCAGCTGCGTCTGGCAGCCACCAACCCCGAGCTGGGTTCGCGCATCGAGCAGGATCGCGAGGACGGCCTGGCCCTCGGCGCGAACCGCACGCCGACGATCTTCGTCAACGGCCGGCCGCTGCTGCAGCTCGGCTACGGCCCGCTGCGCGTCGCCGTCGAGCGCGCGCTGGAACAGTAGGGGCGCCCGGCCCGGAGGAGATCACGTCGGCCGCCGCGCGCCGGTCGCCTTCTTCTTCTTCGACGAGCTCGCCGTCGTCGCCCGGCCGGCCGAACCCGCCTTCGTCGGGCGCGTCGGCTTCGACACGGGCGCCGTGTCGCCCGAGGCCGGCACGACCGCGCCGCTGCGCGCCAGCTTCAGCACGATCTCGAACTCCTCGGGCCGTACCGGCTGTACCGACAGGCGGCTGCCTTTCTGCGTGACCATCATCCGCTCGAGGCCCTGTGTCTGCTTGAGCGTCTCGAGCGGAATCGTGCCGTGGAAGTTCTCGACGAACCCGACGTCGACCATGTACCACGTCGGAGCATCGGGGCGGCTGTCGGGGTCGTAGTAGCGGTGCCCCTTCTGCGTCGCGTACGAGTCGGGATACCCTTCGCGGACGATTCTCGCGATACCGGTCACCCCCGACGGCTTCGCGTTCGACGCGTAGAAGAGCACGAGGTCGCCGACCTTCATCTCGTCGCGCATGAAGTTGCGCGCCTGGTAGTTGCGCACCCCTTCCCAGCTCGTCGTGCCGTCGCGCTCGAGGTCGTCGATCGTGTAGGCACTCGGCTCGCACTTCATCAGCCAGTAGCGCTTCTTCGACGTGGCAGCCATGGCGACGAAGCATACCGGATCGCGACCGCGGTGCGATCACCGGCGCCGTGCGGACCGACAGGTAGAATTGACAGGATCGCGCGCATTGGCCGCGCAGAGGAGGACGCGCAGGGTGACGATTGGAATGCTGGGGGCCGGCGCCATGGCCAGGGCCATCGCCAGGCACCTGATTGCCGGCGGCTCGACCGTGATTCTGAGCAACCGGCGCGGCCCTGATTCGCTGGCGCCGACAGTCGCCGAGCTCGGTCCCGGCGCCCGTGCCGGCACCGTCGAAGATGCCGCCGCACAATCGATCGTTTTCATTGCCATCCCCTGGAGCCAGCTGCCGTCGACGCTCGGTCGCATTCCTTCCTGGAACAATCGCATCGTCGTCGACACAACCAACCCGATCGAGCCGCCGCACTACACCGTCGCCGACCTCGGCGGGCGCACGTCGAGCGAGGTCGTTCGCGACATGGTGCCCGGTGCGCGCCTGGTCAAGGCCTTCAACACGCTGACACCGGCCGTCATCGCGCGCGATCCGCGCGAAGCGGGTGGCCATCGCGTCATCTTCTACAGCGGCGACGACGAGGACGCGAAGGCGCAGGTGGGGGCGCTGCTGGCCGCGTGCGGATTTGCCGGCGTCGACCTTGGCGATCTGGCCACCGGCGCGAGGCTGCAGCAGTTTCCGGGCGGGCCACTGCCCGCGCTCAACCTGATCAAGCTCGGTTGACCGGCGTCAGGCTGTCGACAATCCGCTCCTGCACATAGGCCGACAGTGCGTCGGTGTCGACGCCCGGCCCGAGGTTGCCGGCCGTCAGCAGCATCGTGATGCCGTGGACGGCCGCCCAGACCCAGGCGGCCTGCGTCATCGGCTCGTCGCGGCGGATCAGGCCGCGGCGCTGAAGGTCGACGAGCGGGTCGAGCAGCGCGAGGAACGCCGCGTCGCCCTGGGTCCGCAACTCCTCGCTCTTGAAGACACGACCGAGCGCCCCGCCGAACATCACCCGGTAGTGAGCCGGGTGACGCAGGCCGAAGGTCACGTAGGCCCGGCCCATGGCGGCAAACGCCTCGAGCGTGCGGCCGCCTCCCTCCCACGCCTCGACCAGTGCCGCCCGGAGCGTGCGGAAGCCCTCGGCGCCCACGGCGGCAAGCAGGCTGTCCTTGTCGGCGAAATGGCGGTACATGGCGGTCTGCGACACGCCGAGCATCGAGGACACGGACCGGAGGGTCAGCGCGTCGATGCCGTCTCGTTCGATGACGCGGACGGCGGCCTGAATGAGGGCCTCGCGCAGGCTCCCGTGGTGGTAGCGGCCGGGGCGCTTGCGGGCGGGGCGGGGAGCGGCAGGTGCAGCGGACATGATTCACTCTACCGCCCGAATGTTGACATCGTCAACATTGTGGAGTATCAGTGGGACGTCCGATGTTTACGGCGCTCACATTGGCGCCGCCGAAAGGAGCCCTCATGTCCCGCACGACTCCCGCCGCCCTCTGGAACCGGCTCTACCGGGCCGACGCCCTGCTGACGGCGACCGGCACCGTGCTCGTCGCTGCGCTCGGCGCCACGCTGGTCGGCCTCTGGCTCGATCCCCGCACCATTGCCGGCGCGCCCGCCTGGCTCAAGCCCGCGAAGTTCGCCGCCTCCGGCGCCATCTACTGCTTCACGCTCGCCTGGATCCTCGGCTGGTTGCCCGAGTGGCCCCGCCTCCGGCGGTTCGCCTCGCGTGTCACGGCCGGGGTCTTCGTGCTGGAGGTCGGCCTCGTCGCCCTCCAGGCGGCCCGCGGCACCACGAGCCACTTCAACATGGCGACGCTGTTCGACATGGTGGTCTTCAACGTGATGGGCGCGGCCATCGTCCTGCAGACGGTGACGATGATCCCGGTCGTTGTCGCGCTCTGGAAGCAGCGTTTCACCGACGAAGCGCTCGGCTGGGCGCTCCGCCTCGGCCTGCTCATCGGCATCGTCGGGTCGTTTGCCGGCGGACTGATGACCCGCCCCACGCCCGATCAGCTCGACGAGCTGCAGCGCACGGGCCGGATGACGGTCTCGGGCGCGCACACGGTCGGCGCGCCCGACGGTGGGCCTGGCCTGCCGGTGACCGGCTGGAGCCGGACGCACGGCGACCTGCGCATCGCCCACTTCGTCGGCCTGCACGCGATGCAGATCCTGCCGGCGTTCGCGCTGCTGCCGGTCGTGCGGCGACGGCAGTCGCGCGAACGCGCCCGCCTCGTGCTCGTCGCGGCCGCGTCCTACGCGGCGCTCTTCCTGCTGCTGCTCGCGCAGGCACTGCGCGGCCAGCCGCTCGTCGCGCCGGATGCGCTGACGCTCGGACTGGCCGCGGTGTGGATGATGGGAACAGTTGCGCTCGGAGCGCTCGCACTCAGGGCTAGTCGTCGAGGACGAACGTCACTTTCAGGTTCACCTGATATTCGACGATCTTCCCTCCCTCGACGCGGACCTGCTGTTCCTTGACCCAGGCGCTCCGGATGTTCCGGACCGTCTTTGTCGCCCGTGAAATGCCACGCTCGATGGCATCTTCGAAGCTCTTCGACGACGTGGCGCTGATTTCGGTAACCTTCGCAACCGACATGGCGACCCTCCCTTCGACCGGACGCGCCGGCCGGATCGTGCGGCCTGCGGCCGCGGGCAGATTGAAGTGCGGGAGCGGCCTTCAGTCTATCGCCGCGCGAGCAGATCGCGAATCTCGGTCAGCAGCTGCTCCTCGCGGGTGGGCTCGGGCGGCGCCGGCGGCGCAGGCTCCGGCTCGGCACGCATCCGGTTCACCGCCTTGACGACGAGGAACAGCGCGAAGGCCACGATGAGGAAGTGCACGAGGGCGTTGACCACCGCGCCGTAGCCGATGACGACCGCTCCGGCCTCCTTCGCGGCGTCGAGCGACGGGTAGGGCCCCGGCACGGTCCCCTCGCGCAGCAGGATGAACATGTTCGAGAAGTCGACGCCACCCGTGACCAGCCCGACGACCGGCATCAGGATCTGGTCCACGAGCCCGCTGACAATCGCCGAGAACGCCGCTCCGATGACGATCCCGACGGCCATGTCGACGACGTTGCCGCGCATGGCGAAGGTCTTGAACTCCTGCAGCATGTCGCACCCCCTTTCCGGGCAGCGCCCGGTCGCACCGCAGCCGGCCGGACGCCGGCTGCGGGCAAGGTGAACAGATTACGCCACACCCGTCGCTCCCCGGGCGTCGAAGATTCGGACCAACCTTGCGACCGATGATTCCTCCCGCGTCCGGCGGTCTATCCCGATGACACGTTCGCAGGGAGGATGCGCCCCATGACGACATCGGTATCGCGCAAGGTGTTCATCAATCTGCCCGTCAGCGACCTGAAGCGGTCGATCGCCTTCTTCTCGGCCCTGGGCTTCACGTTCAATCCGCAGTTCACCGACGAGAACGCGGCCTGCATGGTCTTCAGCAGCGAGGCCTACGCGATGCTGCTGACGCGCCCGTTCTTCAGGACGTTCACGCCGCGCGAGATCTGTGACGCGGATCGGAGCGAAGTGCTTACGGCTGTCGCCCTCGGCAGCCGGGAGGAAGTCGACGAGCTGGCCGACCGCGCACTGGCCAACGGCGCCACGCCGGCGACCGAACCGAAGGATCACGGCTTCATGTACGTCCGGACCTTCTACGACCCCGACGGGCATCATTGGGAGCTCTTCTGGATGAATCCCGACACGGTGCAGTAGAAGCGTTGGCCCCCGCCAGGCACGGACCGTCGTCCGGTCGCACCATGGCCACCCGGCAGCCCGGGTTGTGATCTATCGTGTCGCCGTGAACCGCATGCACGAAATCGAATACCGCGTCTACGGCGACGACATGCAGTACGTCGAGATCGATCTCGACCCGGGCGAAGCAGCCGTCGCCGAGGCCGGCGGAATGATGTTCATGGAAGACGGCATCGAGATGGAGACCGTCTTCGGCGACGGCTCGCAGCAGCAGAGCGGCCTGCTCGGCGCCGTGATGGGCGCCGGCCGGCGGCTGCTGACCGGCGAGTCGCTCTTCATGACGATCTTCCTCAACCGCAGCGCGCACAAGCGGACCGTGGCCTTCGGCGCGCCGTACCCGGGGAAGATCGTGCCCGTGCACCTGGCCGGGCTCGGCGGGGAGCTCATCGCACAGAAGGACTCGTTCCTGGCGGCCGCGCGCGGCATCAGCCTGGGCATCGCCTTCCAGCGACGGCTCGGCGTCGGGCTGTTCGGCGGCGAGGGCTTCATCATGCAGCGACTGCAGGGCGACGGCTGGGCCTTCCTGCACGCCGGCGGCGCGATCGTCGAACGCACGCTCGGCCCCGGCGAAACGCTCCGCATCGACACCGGCTGCATCGTCGCGCTGCAGCCGTCGGTCGAGTACGACATTCAGTACGTCGGCAGGATCAAGTCGGCGCTGTTCGGAGGCGAGGGGCTCTTCTTCGCCACGCTGCGCGGCCCGGGCCGGGTGTGGCTGCAGTCGCTGCCGCTCAGCCGCATGGCCAACCGCATCGTAAGCGCGGTGCCGGGTATCGGCCGCGGAGGACGCGAGGAAGGTTCGGTGCTCGGCGGACTGGGCAGGATGCTCGGCGGCGACCGCTGACGCGACCGGCGGCCGCTATCCGGCCGCCGTCCCGACTTCCGCCTCGCGCTCGAGCGGCAGCCCGAGTCGCGGAAAGAGCGTTCCCGCATCGAGGAACGCATTCCACGCGGCTATCGCACCATCGCGCAGCTCCAGGATGATCAGAGCAAAGGCGCGGTAGCCGCCGTCGGGCGCGCGGCGATACTGCGCGAAGGCCGGCGACCCGTTGGCCGACACCGGGACGAGCAGCGATCCCCGGCACTCGGAACCGCGCCCAAGCAGCCACTCGCGGATCGTGTCGGGCCCCTTCAGCCACAGCGCGAACGGCGGCATCGACAGCGTGACGTCTTCGCGCATCAGCGCCACGAGCTCATCGACGTCGTAGCGGTGAAAGGCGTCGAGGTACCGATCGAGCAGCGCCGACGCCTCCTCCGAAAGCGGCTCGTCGTACTGTACCTGGCGCGCGGCCAGGGTCGCGCGCGCCCGCTGCAGCGCGCTGTTGACCGCCGCCGTCGACGTCTCCAGGCACTCGGCAATCTCGGCCGCCGACCAGCCGAGCACGTCGGCCAGGAGCAGCGCGACGCGCTGCCGGGGCGGCAGGTGCTGCAGCGCGGCGACGAACGCCAGCCGGATGCTCTGGCGCATCATCGTCAGCTCGAGCGGATTGGTGTCGGCCGGAATCGCCAGCGCGTCGGGCACCGGCTCGAGCCAGTGCGTCCGCGGACGCTCCTCGAGCGCGCTGTCGACCGTACCGACCGGCCCGTCCTCGATCGGTCGCATGCGACGCGATCGCTGCGAGAGCAGGTCGAGACAGACATTCGTGGCGATGCGGTACAGCCAGGTCCGCAGCGACGACCGTCCCTCGAAGCGATCGAGGCTCTTCCACGCCCGGACCATCGTTTCCTGCACGGCGTCTTCGGCATCGAGGATCGATCCGAGAATCCGGTAGCAGTGGCCGGTCAGCGCCGTCCGGTGCAGCTCGAGCTCCGAGATATCGGGGGTCATCCCGCTCTGATACCATCGCGGCCGAGAGGCCGTCAACGGGAACCCGGCCGCCTGCCGCACGCAGCCGTCAATGTCCGCGTCGTTCACGCCCGCACTCTTCACGTTTCTGTCGGAACTGGCCGCCAACAACACCCGCGAGTGGTTCGAGGCCAACCGGACGCGCTACGAGCGCGACGTCCTCGAACCGATGCTCCACTTCATCGAGCACCTGCACCCGCGCCTGGTGCGGGTCGCGCCCGGCTTCGTCGCCGACGCGCGCCGGTCCAGCGGATCGCTGTTCCGCATCCACCGTGACACGCGTTTTTCGCCCGACAAGTCGCCGTACAAGCGACACATCGCGGCGCGGTTCCTGCACCGCGCCCAGCCGCGCGGCCGGCAGGGGCCGGCCTTCTACCTGCAGCTCGAGCCGGGTGACTCGTTCGGCGGTGGCGGCATCTACCACCCCGACATGCCGACGCTCACGCGCATCCGCCACGCCATCATCGATGACGCGAAGGGCTGGCGGGCGGTGCGACGAACCGGCATCCGCATCGAAGGCGACAGCCTCCGTCGGGCGCCGGCCGGCTTCGATCCGGCACACCCGTTCATCGAGGATCTCCGAAGGAAAGATCTCTACGCGATTACGCCGTTCTCCGAGGAGGAAGTCTGCGCGCCAGATTTCCTCGATCGCTACGTTGACGTGTGCGCGCAGGTCGCGCCGCTCGTCCGCTTCCTCGCCCGCGCCGTCGGGCTCGAGGAAGCGTCCACCGCAACGACCGCAGGAAGGGGAAGCCGCCGCTGACCCCGGCGCCTGCCGCTACTGGAGCGACTCGATCCAGCGGGCAATGTCGTCGATCACCTGGGCGTCGATGTTGCCGGGGACGGTGTACTCGGACGGCAGGCTCTGGCCTTCGCCCGCCATGAACAGGTGGTTGAGCTTCGGATAGCTCCTGAGCGTCACGTTGGCGCGGCTGTCGACCGCGCGGCGCCAGCGGTCGAAGTCGCGCATGGTCACCTGATAGTCGCGCTCGCCCTGCAGGATCAGCATCGGCAGGCTCGACTTCGCCGCGAGGACCGTCGGATCGTAGCCGCGCAGGTCGAGCCAGTAGGCCGCCGGTGCCCCGGCGATGAGCTCCGTCGATCCGCGATCGTCGTCGTCGAGCGCCCGAATCTGCCCGGCCAGCTGCTCGACCTCCATCAGCTGCGCCTTCTCGTCGTCGGTCAGCAGCCCGTCGGCCATCAGCAGGTAGCGCGTCTGTTCGACGAGCGCCTGCTCGATCGATCGCGTGGCGCCGGCCATGACGATCAGGCCGGCCAGATCGGGGACGGACTGCGCGATGCGCGGCGCCAGCATGCCGCCGAGACTGTGACCGAGCACGAACACCCGGTCGTCGTCGATCTCCGGCAGCGTCCGCAGCAGCGCCGCGGCCGCCCGCGCGTCGTCGATCACCTCATCGTCGACGGTGCCATCGGTCTCCGAGAGCATCTTCTGACCGTGCACGAGGGTCCGCTTGTCGTAGCGCAGCACGGCAATGCCGCGCGACGCCAGGCCCACGGCCAGATCCCGGTACGGCTTGTTGGGGCCGATCGTCCCATCGCGATCGAGCGGCCCCGATCCGTGAACCACGACGATGGCGGGGAACGGTCCGCTGCCGGCGGGCAGGGTGAGCGTGCCTGGCAGCGGCCAGCCGCCGGCATCGACCGTCACGTCACGCTCGGTGTACGCGCCGGGCTTCGCATAGTCCGGCAGGGCAGCCATTGCGCGTGGTCCGGTCGGCCGCATGAACAGGCCGGCGATCCGATCCTGCCCGTCGAAGACCACCTGGACGTCGACGTTCGCGCGCTCGAACGCGCAGCTGACAATCGCGATCCGGTAGCCACCCTTCGCGTCGGTCGTCGTCGACAGCCGACGCTCGAACGAACCGGCCGCCTGCTGAACCGTGTTCCAGCCCGCCGCGATCTTCTCGACGGGCAGCCCCTCGCGCATCTTCTGGTCGAACCGCGCGTACACCTCGGCGAACCGCCCTGCCACCAGATCGTCGACGACGGCCTCGGCGCGGGCGGCCACCTCGGGATCGGCCGGCTGCTGCGCGCCGACGAGCGCCGGCAGCAGCACCGCGACCGTCGCGGCGAGCACGAACCGCATGACTCCTGCCTGGCGCTTCTGCATGATCGTGGACTCTAGCAGCATCGGCCTCCGTGCCACTACGGTAATCGCGGCGACAGCCCGGAACTCAACGGGCGACGCGCTCGTAGGTGCCGACCAACCCGGCTTCTGCGAGCACGTGCCCTTCGATGGCCTTCTCGAGCTCGGCCTTCGACGGCGTCTGCAGGTCGGGCAGCTCGGTATCGAGCGCGTACAGCTTGAAGAAGTAGCGGTGCCGGCCGATCGGCGGGCAGATGCTGTCCCACGCGTCGCCGTCGGAGCTGTTGAGTCCGGTGCGCGCCCCGGGCGGCAACGCGCCACCCTCCGGCAGCGACGTGGTCGTCGCCGGAATGTTGTAGACGAGCCAGTGCACCCACACCCGCTTCGGCGCGGCCGGATCCGGCGCGTCCGGGTCGTCGACGATGAGCACGAAGCTTTTCGTGCCCTCGGGCGCCCCCGACCAGGCGAGCGGCGGCGTCACATCCTCGCCGTCGCAGGTATAGCGCGACGGAATGCTGCCCATGTGCGTGAAGACGTCCGACGTCAGCTGCATGCCGATTTCTCCCGGGAACGATCATGCACTGCACGGCGGGCAGACGCCATGCGTCAGGGCCGCGTGTCCACGACTGCCCACTGCGGCTCAACGGACACGGAACCGTCGATTCGGTCGAGCCCGACGCGTTGCTGCCGGAGGCCGGAGTCATCGGCCTGCAGATTCACGGCGACGGCCAGGCACTGGTGCGCTCCGCAACATCACGATCGGCGAACTGCCGTCGCCGGGCGTCTGACGGTCGGGACAGCGCGACGCCACGGCACGGTCACCGCGCCGGCCGCGTGCGCGCCATCGCGGCGTAGATCGGCAGGCCGCCGAGAATCAGCAGGAACCCGTAGAAGACCGTCTCGGCGCCGGCACCGTAAATCGCGAACATCGAGTAGGCGAACGCGGCGATGCTTGTCGTCGCGGCGCCGGCCTGCAGCCGGGGGCGGCCGGGCATGAGCCACACCGCCAGCGAACAGAAGACGTATGGCACGAGCGTGCTCAGCGTCGACAACAGGATGATGAACGTGAACAGCTCGACGAGCGTGCGGCTGTAGTTGAGGGCAACCAGCAGCGAGGCAAGCATGCCGGCCGCCGCCATCGACCAGACCGGCACGCCACGTGAGGAGCGCCGCCCGAACCATGCCGGAAACAGGCCGTCGGCCGCGGCGGCCGCCGGCAGCTGGCCGGTCACGAGCGTCCAGCCGTTGAGCGCGCCGAAGCACGACACGGCGGCGCCGACCGCCACGAGCTGCGCGGCGCCCGGCCCGAGCAGCGCCCGCGCCCCGTCGGCGAACGGCGCCGTCGATGTCTCGAGCGTCGCGCCCGGCACCAGGCTCATCACGCCCATCGTCGCGACGATGTAGATGAGAGCAGTTGCGATCGTGCCGACGACGGTCGCCCGCGGGATGGTGCGTTCGGGATCGGTCACGTTGTCGGCCGGGATGGTCGCGCATTCGAGACCGAGGAATGCCCACAGCGTCAGCGTGACCGCGGCGACGAGCAGGCCCGGCAGCGATGCGTCCGGACCGGGATCGGGCAGCAGGAACGACGACGGCTCGAAGAAGAAGAGGCCGCCGATGCCGACGAGTGCGAGCGGCAGAATCTTGAGCGCGACGGTCACGATCTGCGTCCGCCCGGCCGCGCGCACGCCGAGAACGTTCACGCCGACGAGCACCCAGATGGCGGCCACCGCAAGCATCGCTGCCGAGGCCGGCGCGCGCACGATGGCTGGAATGAACGGGTCGAGATAGCCGACGAAGGCGACCGCCAGCGCAGCCAGCGTCGCCACCGATGACAGCCAGTAACCCCAACCGACCAGAAACCCCAGCGCCGGACCGAACGCCTCGCGCGTGTAGGCATAGAGGCCGCCGGCCGCCGGCAGCCAGCGCGCCAGACGGGCAAGCACGAGGGCAAGCATCACCGCGCCGCCGGCCGACACGAGCCACGCCGCCAGGCTCAGCCCGCCGTAGGCCGCGAGCGAGGATGGCAGCAGGAACACGCCGGAGCCGATCATGTTGCCCATGACGATCGCGACCGCCGACCAGAAGCCGAGGACGCGGGGCGGTGCAGCAGGCGGCGTGGACATGAATGCCGGGATTCTATGCCCGTACGGCACGGCCGGGGCGCGCCGAACGACATTGACCGCGTGGTAGCCTCAGGAAATGAAGACCTGGACCCGACTCCTTGCTGCCGGTGCGTGCGCCGCCGTCGTCGCCGGCTCTGCCCTGTCGCTGGCGGCCCGACAGAACGACACGCTGCCGCTCGGCACGAGCGCGTCGCTCAACGGCCTGATCACGGCCTCGCTCGTCTCCCTTGCGGTCGACGCCAACGACGATGCGGTCGTCACACGGGACGAGCTGGTGGCTGCGGTCACGGAGTGGGTCCGCACGGCCGACAAGGACGGCAACGGCGCCGCGCCAGACGAGCTCTCCCCCGTACTCGACGCGGCGATGCCGCTCACCCGCCTCGCCGCCGTCTTCAACATGGGCGGCGGTCCGCAGCCGCAGACGCCCGTGGCGGCCACGGTCGAAGCCATGATGGCCGCGCTGCCCGATCGCGCGCCGGCAGCGCCCCGGCAGCCGCGCCGCGTGCTCGTGCTGGCCCGCGCGGCCGGCTTCGGGCACCCGCGGATTCCCCTGGCGGCGGGGAGGACCGGGGCCCCCGGACCCCCGCCCGGGGGGGGGAGAGCGCCCACCCCCAACGAGCGGCCCACAAACCCGCCCGG